>NZ_FNTZ01000001.1:3217500-3517500 GCF_900105555.1 Pseudomonas coleopterorum | reverse complement strand
GACGGGTGATGCCCGATCCCCAGGCAATCACTGCGTTCAACGGTTCACGCTACGCGTGGGTCAAGAAAGCCCTGGGTAATTTCGACTGGATGGACCGTGGTGATCACACCGTGGTGTATTCAAACGGAACGCTTTATGGTGAATGGGCTGATGGCCGCAGTTTCTCGGGCAACCGTTACCTGGATCGATTCGAGGTGCGGGATGGCAAGATAGTCCGCATGGACGTCTGGAATGACAGTGCCGAATGGCTGCTGACGCCAGAGATTGCCAAGGCCTGAAAAACGACCCGGCAAACTTCCGACCCGTGTTTCAGCCACCCGTACCTCTGTGCAAAGTGAGCCGTTGCGTTCCGGCTCGCTAACCCGTGCTTTCGCCAAAAAAGCTGCGCAGCAGAAACCCTGTAAGAAAAATCTGAAAATCCCCCCTTCGCCTATCATCCCACTCCGTCCACTGCCAACCTCCCGCATCCCTACCTGAGACCCGAGCCGGAGAGCTGCATGGACGTCGCCTTGTGCACCATCAACAATACCGTTTACGACATCGCCGGATTCGAGGCGCTGAGCCCCAAGTGCATTGGTGTCATGCGGCGCAATCTGTTGTGTCCGCGTTGCATGGGCCCTGGGTTTTATCGCAAGGCGGCGCGCAGTGGTCAGGCCTCCTGCTTCGGTGCCCGGCCCCACGCCGAGTTCTGCGACATGGGCGGGCCGCAGAGTGCGTCGTACCGCGGTGACACGCTGGAGCAGGACGATGTGGTCAACCGGGGCGAACGCATCGAGGTGGACTTTGCCTTTGGCGCACCGTTGCATCATCACGCCGTGGAGGAGGGCGCAGAGGCCACCTATGGCGCAGGCCGGCAGGGTGGCGGGCATGCCGCACAAAGAACCCAGACCCGTCATCGGCGCTTGAGCACGTTGCTGAAGAACCTGATCCTGAGCGAGGACTTTCGTCGTTCGGAGCAGTTGATCTCGGTGGAAAGCGGGCTGTTCAAGGTCCGCGATTTCTTCGTGCCGTTCGCCCATGCCGAGTGTGATGAGCTGGAGCGCATGCGCGGTTATTGGGGCTTGATCTCCGATGCGGCGCAGTCGGGCGATCAGCCGCCGAGCCTGTGGCTCAACACCGGCGGGCGGCAGGACTTGAGCGTGGTGGTCGACAGTTCGCTGGCCGATGATTTCACCCAGCGCTTTCCGATACATGAGCTTGAGGACCTGGCCGGTGCCTACGTACTGGTGTTTGGATGCGTGCGTGTGTCGAAGAATGCCAAGAAGTACATCGCGGTCCACGATATCTCGCGTATAACGCTCAACAAGACGCCTTGATGTCGCGCCGGATCTACACGACCGGCGCAGTTGGTTCGATTGTGAAGGAGTGATGCATGTTGTTGGAGTACGGTGCTATCACCGTGATGTTCCCCATTGCGCTGGTGATTGCCGGCTGGTTGTGGTTCAGCGGCGCCCGCGCCGCATGTGCCGTGTGGTTGCTGACGGTGTTGTGCGCCTACGCCCTGGTCGGCGCCAGCAAGATTCTGTTCAAAGGCTGGGGCATCGGCCTGCCGTCGTTGAACATTGCCGTGTTCAGTGGCCATGCGATGAATGCCTGTTTGATGATGCCGGTGCTGGCGAACATGCTGGCGCGGCAGATCCATCCGCGTCTGCGATGGCCGGCGGCGCTGGCGGGTCTTGGCTTTGGAGTCTGGTTCGCGGCAACGCTGGTGGGCAATGTGATCCACCCGATGGCGGAGGCCATCATGGGTGCGGTGATCGGCGGGAGTGCCGCGTTCGCGTTTCTTCTGGTGTTGGAACGTTGGAACCTGCGGCGTCTCGGGCCGGCTGCGCTGGTGCCTGGGTTGATGCTGATCGTACTTGCGGCCGGTGCGCCAAAATTTACCGCCGAGCATTGGCTCGATCAGGTGGCCACATCCTTGTCCGGGGCGACCAAGCCGTTTCGCCATGCGGACCTGAAGCGCGAATCCTCGGCACTGTGAGGACTGTGGAAGCGGCGCACCTGCGCCGCCTCCCACGCTCGCACTAGCCCAACTGCTGGACGATCTTGTCCTTGATCAGCAGGCGTTTTTCCTTGAGCTTCTTGACCTCGTCGTCCGGCGCGGCGCGGTCTTCGGCCTTGACCACGTCGGCGTCGCTGACGTGGTATTCGGTGAGTAGCTGGCTGAGTCGATCATCGCTCTTGGCGCGGCTTTCGACCTCTTCCTTGCTCAGTTTCAGGTCAGCGAACAAGTTGTGTTTTACCGGCATCTCGACACCTCTGGTCAGTGTGGACAGAATGGCGGGCCATCGAAAACGACCCCATGCCTAGGTTCGACCCACAACGAGGGGCGGATCGTTCAATGCATGTGCCCGCAACGGGTACTCTCAGGATTGGCGACCGCAGGCACGGATGGATGTCCCCGTGGAAGCAGGGCCGATATATACTGCGCGCCATTATTCGTGGGAGAGGCTTGTGGCCATCGATATTCACTGGATTCGCGACGATGCCAGCCTGGCTGAGCATTGCGCCCACTGGCAGCGCCTGCCGTACGTCGCCCTCGACACCGAATTCATGCGGGTCGACACCTTCTACCCGATCGCCGGACTGCTGCAGATCGGCGACGGCGCCAGCGCTTTTCTGATCGACCCCTTGTCGATCACGCAATGGCAACCGCTGACTCAACTGCTGGAAAACCCTGCGGTGATCAAGGTGCTGCACGCCTGCAGCGAAGACCTGGAAGTTTTGTTGCGCCTGACCGGCAGCCTGCCAGCTCCGCTGTTCGACACCCAATTGGCGGCGGCCTACCTCAACCTTGGTTTCTCCATGGGTTACTCGCGCCTGGTTCAGGAAGTGTTGGGCATCGAGCTGCCCAAGGGCGAAACCCGTTCGGATTGGCTGCAGCGGCCGTTGTCCGATACCCAGGTCAGCTATGCCGCCGAAGATGCCGTGCACCTGGCCGAAGTGTTCGAGAAGCTGCGTCCGCAGTTGTCCGAGGACAAGTACGCCTGGGTCCTTGAAGACGGCGCCGAACTGGTTGCCCAGCTGCGCCGCGAAGTGAACCCCGACGAGCTGTACCGTGACGCCAAGCTGGCGTGGAAGTTGTCGCGGGCACAGTTGGCGGTGCTGCGCGAGTTATGCGCCTGGCGCGAGCGCGAGGCCCGTGCGCGCAACCTGCCACGCAACCGCATCGTGCGTGAGCAGTCGCTGTGGCCCCTGGCCAAACTGCAACCGGACAACCTGCAGACCCTGGCCAAGATCGAAGACATGCATCCGCGTACCGTCCGCCAGGATGGCGAGCAGATTCTGGAGTTGATCAAGACCGGTGCCAGCGTTCCGCCCGAGCACTGGCCGGCGGCGCTGCCCGAGCCTTTGCCCATCGAAAGCTCGGCCGTGCTCAAGCAGTTGCGCGCCATCGGCCAACGCGAAGCAGAGCGCCTGAACATGGCACCCGAGCTGATGCTGCGCAAGAAAACCCTTGAGGCCCTGCTCAAGACCGGCTACCCCGATGGCCCTTATCAATTGCCCGATTCGCTGCGTGGATGGCGACGCGAGCGCATGGGGCAGGCCCTGCTCGACAGCCTGGCCAACGCTGGAGAACCGTCATGAAACGCATCTGCTCGATCTATCGCAGCCCGCGCAAGAACGAAATGTACCTCTATGTGCTCAAGAGCGACGCGCTGGAGCGCGTGCCCGAAGGCCTGCTGGGGGTATTCGGCAAGCCGGTGCACGCCTTCGACCTGGTATTGAGCCCCGAGCGCGCCCTGGCGCGTGAAGACATCAATCTGGTGCTGGAACACCTGGATACCCAGGGTTACCACCTGCAGATGCCGCCCGCCGAAGACGAGTACATCGAGCATCTTCCCGAAGAGCTGCTGCGCCGCAACGACCCCATCTGATCATCCCAATCTGCTGCCGCCCTGCTGAAACAGGGTCGGCCAGCTGTCTTGACCAAGGTTCCGCAATGACCCGCGTTCTGATCGCCGAACACGATTACGCCGTATACGCCAGGTTGCTCGGCGCAGCTGCTCCTCATTTGAATGTACAGACCAGCGGCGATCCGGCCGAGCTGGCGCGGTTGGTGGCAGATTGCCCGGTGTGGCTCGGCCAGCCGGACCTGTTCGTCAACCTATTGCGCACCGGCGCGACGCCGCAATGGGCGCAGTCGACCTGGGCGGGCATAAAACCGCTGCTAAATGACAGTTTGCCTCAAAGCTATCGCCTCACTCGGGCCGTGGGCATTTTCGGTCAGGTCATGGCCGAGTACATGCTGACCTACATGCTGGGCCACGAGCGCGAAGTGCTGGCACGGCTGGTGAGTCAGGTCGAGCGCAAGTGGGATCCGCGTCCTGGCAGCAGCCTGGCTGGGCGTAGCGTGTTGATTGTCGGCGTGGGCGAGATTGGCCAGGCGGTGGCGAAGTTCCTGCAACCCTTCGGTGTCGCACTGAATGGGGTGGCGAGCAGTGCCAGAGTGCTGGCGCCTTTCACTGAAGTGGCACCGCTCGCTGAGCTTGGTCGCCTGGTAGAGCAGGCCGACTATGTCATCAACCTGCTGCCCGACACCCCGCAGACCCACGATCTGTTCGATGCGGCGATGTTCAAGCGTTTCAAGCCCGAAGCGCTGTTCATCAACGCCGGACGCGGCGTGGCGGTGGTGGACGCGGATCTGGTGGAAGCACTCAAGGAAGGGCACCTGGCCGGTGCGGTCATCGACGTCTGTCGGCAGGAGCCGTTGCCGGTCAAGCATCCCTTCTGGACCGCGTGGGGCTTGCTGCTCACCGGCCACAGCGCAGCGCCGACCTCGCCGGCGGCCATGGTCGAGCTGTTCGTCGAGAACCTGCAGGCGTGGCAGGACGGCAAGCCGCTGCGCGGCGAAGTGGATTTCGCTCGCGGCTATTGAGTTGCGGGGATGGAGGGAAGCAGGGTCGGCGGCGGATGGCGCGCCGACCCTTCGGATCATAGCGTGAAGTCGCCTTCAGCCACCAGTTGGCTCAGAGGCAGACGCGGGCTCGGCAGCTCGCGGCCTTGCAGGTATTCGGCCAGGGTGGCCTTGTCGCCCAGCTTGCCGATGGCCACGGCGGCGTGCAGCGCGTATTCGGCGGGGACTTTCAGCTCTTCACGGGTCTTGTCCTGGTCGAAGCCGGCCATGCCGTGGGTGTGCCAGCCGCTGATGCTGGCTTGCAGCGCCAGGTGAGCCCAGGCCGAACCGGTGTCGAAGGTGTGCCACAGCGCAGGCGATTCTTCGGTCGCGCCGGGTGCGGTGAAGGTGGTCTTCGAGGCGATGATCACGATCGCCGACGAATGCTGTGCCCAGGAGCGGTTGAATTCATTGAGCAGGCCCAGGTAACGCTCCCAGTTCGGCGTGCCACGGCGTGCGTAGAGAAAGCGCCAAGGTTGCGAGTTGTAGGCCGAAGCGGCCCAGCGAGCGGCTTCGAAGAAGCTGAGCAGGGTGTCCTGTTCGATCTCGACCGGCTCGAACGCACGGGGCGACCAGCGATTGATGAATTGCTCGTGGATGGCGTAGTCGGCGATGCGGGGATTGGCGCTCATGGCATTCCTGAATGAGAGAGTGATGGATGACAGGGGCAAAACCTACTGCGAATCGATCGCGCCTGACAAGTGAAGCTTGACCGGCAGTCGCCAAGGCTTGGCCCGCGCGCCGCAGCGCACTAGACTGGCGGCCCTTTCGGGTACCGCCTATGCCTGAACCGTCAATTTCGTACAGGACACTCGGTAACATGGCCGCCATCGTCGAACCCTTCTGGAAGCGCAAGACGCTCGACCAACTCGATCCGGTCGAGTGGGAGTCGCTGTGCGACGGGTGCGGCCTGTGCTGTCTGCAGAAGCTTGAGGACGAAGATGACGAGAGCGTCTACTACACACGCGTGGCGTGCAAGATGCTGGACCTCAAGACCTGCCAGTGCAGCGATTACCCACGGCGCAAGCTCGAAGTGCCTGACTGCATCCAGCTGACGCCGGGCCAGGCCGACCAGTTCAAGTGGCTTCCGCCCACCTGCGGCTACCGCCTGGTCAGCCAGGGGCAGGATTTGCCGCTGTGGCATCATCTGGTCTGCGGTGATCGCGAACAGGTGCACAAACAGCGTATTTCGCAGTCTGGAAAGATGGTCAGCGAGAAGGATGTCGATGAAGACGACTGGGAAGACTATCTGATCTTTCGGGCGGGCTGATCGAGCACGAAGCTCGTTTGGCGAGGGTCGATCTACACGTGTGGAGCGCATCCCCGCAGCGTGCAGGGATGCGCCTGATGCCGAACGCTTAGACCTTGGGGGTCACGGCAGGGTCTTCACCGGTCACGGTCGCCGTGTCGGTGGCCGAATCGGCATTCTTCTTCAGATTCAGCAGGTCTTCGCCAGCGCGCTCGATCTTGCTGCGAATCTCTTCCAGATCGCTGCGACCTTTTTCGGCCAGCGACTTGGCCGCGCAGTGACCGCTCCAACCGCGTGCCAGGGCAGCGCCGCCGATGGCCACCTGGATCAGGCCGAAGATCCCGCCGCGGCGCAGACCCTTGCCGATCGTGACGACGCCCACCAGCAGCGAGCCGGCGCGTTCCCAACCCTTGACGTTATGGTAGTCGGGCTGAGTAACGGATTTGATGACGTCCACGGTTTTGCTGTCGCTCATGGTGAATCTCCTGATAGGGCAGTGATAACAAGCTGACTGCCAAATCGTCACGCTGTTCCATCGGCTTATTTGAATTTGGGCCCGGAGCGCGTGTTGTTGCCCTTGGCCAGTCGATCGTAAAGCACGACGTTGACCGTAGCCGCCAGGTTCATGCAGCCGGTGGTGGGGATGTAGATGGTGTCTTCGCACCAGTCGCGCACGCTCTGGTCGAGGCTGCCGTCTTCGGGGCCGAAAATGTAGATGGCACGGTCCGGATGGGTGTACTCGGGCAGCGGGCGTGCGCCGTCGACCAGTTCCACGGCCACGGGCGTGCAGCCCAGGGGGATGATCTTCTGCAGGTCGTCGATGCCGATGAGCGGGATGTCGTAGTGAACCCGCTTGGTGTCGGTGACGAAATCCCGCGCACGCTCGTAGCGCTTGCCGGTGTAGAACACCGAATTGACCCCGTAGCAACCGGCGGCGCGCATCACCGAGCCGACGTTTTCCGGGGATTTGGGGTTGAACAACCCGATGCAGCTGTACCGTTTGTTGGCCACGTGCTCGCTCAGTCTTTTTTCATCAATCCGGCCAGAGCCGCGAAGGGGTTGTGGGTCGCCTTGGCGATGGTCGGGCTGCTGGTCGAGCCTTCGGCGTAGTACTGCTGATCGGTGTAGCGCGAGTGCTCGTTGTCGTGGCAGTACAGGCACAGCAATTCCCAGTTGGAGCCGTCCTGGGGGTTGTTGTCGTGGTTGTGGTCGCGGTGGTGCACGGTCAGCTCGCTCAGGCGCTTGCCGGCGAACTCGCGGGCGCAACGGCCGCACACATGGGGGTACATGCGCAGGGCCTTGTCGCGGTAGCCGCTTTCGCGCTCGCGCTGGGCATCGGCCAGAATGCGATCGAGCTTGGCGGTGTGGGGTGTGGACGAACTCATGGGGTTCACCTCGGATAATGACGGTCAGGCGCTATATTAACGGTTTCCCTCGTCCGTAGGAGCGGTCCTTGTCCGCGAAAAGGGCGGCGCATCCCATGACCGCTCCTGCATCAGGCTGTGATGTATACTGCGCGCCGGTTTTTTGAGGTGCCGCCCCATGAGTACAGAAGATCCCCGTTTCGCCGGTATTACCCGCCTGTATGGCCTGGCGGGCATGCAGCGCCTGCGTGATGCGCACGTGGCCATCGTGGGTGTGGGCGGCGTCGGCTCCTGGGCGGCGGAAGCGATTGCCCGCACCGGGGTGGGCGAAATCTCGCTGTTCGATTTGGACGATGTCTGCGTCAGCAACGCCAACCGTCAGTTGCATGCGCTCGACAGCACCGTGGGCAAGCCCAAGGTCGAGGTGATGGCCGAGCGGCTGCGTGGCATCAACCCCGGTTGTACCGTGCACGCGGTGGCTGATTTCGTCACCCGCGACACCATGGCTGAATACATCACGCCGAACATCGATTGCGTGATCGACTGCATCGACAGCGTGAATGCCAAGGCCGCGCTGATCGCCTGGTGCAAGCGGCGCAAGATCCAGATCATCACCACCGGCGGCGCCGGCGGGCAGATCGATCCGACCCTGATTCAAGTGTGCGACCTGAACCGGACGTTCAACGATCCGCTGGCGTCCAAGGTGCGCTCGACTCTGCGTCGCGACTATGGCTTTTCGCGCACGGTCACCCGTCACTACAGCGTGCCCTGCGTGTTCTCCACCGAGCAGCTGCGCTATCCCAAGCCCGATGGCAGCATTTGTCTGCAGAAGAGTTTCGTCGGTGACGGGGTGAAACTGGACTGCGCGGGGGGCTTTGGCGCAGTGATGATGGTGACGGCGACTTTCGGCATGGTGGCGGCGACCAAGGCGGTCGACAAGATCGTCGCCGGAGTGCGGCGGCCGGCGGATCGGGTCAAGGCGGGAGTCTGAGGGCAGGGGCAGCTGCAACGTCGCGGCGGCTTCTTCGCGGGCAGAGCCCGCTCCCACAGGGCAAGCATGGCATGCGCCTTTTGTGGGAGCGGGGCGGGCGGCGAGCCCTCTGCCCGCGAAGAGTGCCCACCCAACGCACAGGTTCACGCCAGTTCGCTCATCCGCTTCAACACCGCATTCAGCCCATTGCTGCGCGAAGGTGACAGCTGGCGGCCCAGGCCCAGTTGCTCGAACCAGGCGTTAAGATTCAACTCACGCAACGCTTGGGAATCGAGCCCCTGAACCCGCACCAGCAGCAGCGCCAGCAAGCCGCGGATCATTCGGGCATCGCTGGCCGCCTTGAAGTGCCAGTGCTCGCCCTGCCGCTCGGCCACCAGCCACACCACGCTCTCACAGCCGTGCACGCGATTGGCCTCCACTTTCTGCTCGTCGCTCAGCGGTTCCAGGCGTTCGCCCCACTGCATCAGCAACCGCGCGCGTTGCTCCCACCCGTTGGCCTGGGTGAACACCTTCAGTGCTTCTTGCGCCTGTGAACTCATCGTCATACGAGTATCTCCAGCGACTTGTCCAACGCGTCGAAAAACCGCTGCAAATCCCCTGAGTCGTTGTACAGGCCAAGGGACACACGAATGGCGCCCGACAAACCCAGGTGCTTCATCAGCGGCATGGCGCAGTGATGTCCGGCCCGCACGGCGACGCCCTGATCGGTCAGCAGGTGCGCCAGGTCGGCGTTGTGCACGCCCTCAACGACAAAGCTGGCCAGCGCGACCTGCGGTGCGCCGAGCAGTTGAACGCCACTGCGCGCGCGCAACCCTGCCAGCAGTTGTGCATGCAGGGCTGCCTCGTGTTCGGCGACCGCCTGCGCGTCCAGGCCGCTCAGGTAATCCAGAGTCGCGCCCAGGCCGATGACGCTGGCGATGGGCGGGGTGCCTGCCTCATGGCCCAGGGGCGCGGGATGGAAGCTGGCGCTCTGGTAGTCGGCCTGGTGCACCATCTCGCCGCCGAACTGCCAGTGCGCGAGCTTCTGCAACGCCTCGCGGCGCCCATACAACACGCCGACGCCGTCCGGGCCGTACAGCTTGTGGCTGGAAAACACATAGAAGTCGCACTGCAGGCGTTCAACATCATGGCGTCCGTGCACCACGCCCTGGGCGCCATCCACCACCGTGATTGCGCCTTGGGCCCGAGCCAGCGTCAGCAGCTCCGGTAGCGGTTGCCACGCACCGAACACATTGGACAACTGACTCACTGCCAATACCCGAGTACGTGGGCCGATGATCTGTGCGGCCGCTTGCAGATCAACCACGCCGCTGGCTTGCAGTGGCAGAACCCGCAACGACAGGCCACGACGCTTGGCCAGTTGCTGCCAGGGCAGCAGGTTGGCGTGGTGCTCGGCGGCGCTTATCACCAGTTCATCGCCTGGCTGAAACTGCTCGGCCAGGCCATACGCCAGCAGGTTCAGGGCACTGGTCGCGCCGTGAGTGAAAACGATCTGCTCCGCACTGCTTGCATTGAGCCACTGCGCGACCTTCTCACGGCTGGCTTCGAACGCACGCGTGGCCATGGAGCCAGGCAGGTGCTGCGCGCGATGCACGTTGGCCGCACCCTGGGCGTAGTACTGGCCGATGGCGTCGATCAGGGCGTGTGGTTTCTGCGTGGTGGCAGCGCTGTCCAGGTAGGTCTGCTGCTGGTGTTGCAAGGCGGCGATGGCTGGGAAGTCAGAGCGCCAGGGGGAGGCGTGGAACATGGTCGAAGACCCCGGGCAAGAGGCCCGGCCGAGATGCCGGGCCCGATATCGCCACTTAGTTGTGAGCGTGCAGCGCTTCGTTGAGTTCGATGGCCGACTTGTGGCTCTTGCACTCCACGGCGCCGGTGACCGAATTGCGACGGAACAGCAGGTCGGGCTGGCCCGCCAGGTCGCGCGCTTTCAAGGTCTTGACCAGTTGGTTCTGCTCGTCGAGCAGGGCCACCTTGGTGCCCGCCGTGATGTACAGGCCGGCTTCGACGGTGTTGCGGTCGCCCAACGGGATGCCGATACCGGCATTGGCGCCGATCAGGCAGCCTTCACCGACCTTGATCAAGATGTTGCCACCACCGGACAGGGTGCCCATGGTCGAGCAGCCGCCGCCCAGGTCCGAGCCCTTGCCGACGAACACACCGGCCGAAACACGGCCTTCGATCATGCCCGGGCCCTGGGTGCCGGCGTTGAAGTTGACGAAGCCCTCGTGCATGACGGTGGTGCCTTCGCCGATGTAGGCGCCCAGTCGTACACGGGCGCTGTCGGCGATGCGCACACCGGCCGGCACGACGTAGTCGGTCATCTTCGGGAATTTGTCCACCGAGAACACTTCCAGCAACTCGCCCTTCAGGCGTGCTTCCAGCTGACGCTCACCCAGTTCGGCCAGATCGACCGCGCCCTGGCTGGTCCAGGCGACATTGGGCAGCAATGGGAAGATGCCGGCCAGGTTCAGACCGTGTGGCTGGGCCAGACGGTGCGACAGCAGGTGCAGCTTCAGGTACGCCTCGGGCGTGGAGGTCAGCGCGGCGTCTTCGGCCAGCAGGGTCGCGACCAGCGGCTTGTGGCTCTCGGCCAGGCGAGTGAGCAGGGCAGCCTGGGCCGGGTCGACGTGCTTGAGCGCCTCGGCCAGTTGCGAAGCCTGGGTGTTACTGAAGGTGATGGCCTGGTTGCCGCCGGTGTAGTTCAACACGGGTGCAATGGCATCGACCAGCGCGGCGGATGGGTTGGTCAGGGGCTGGGCGTAGAACACTTCCAGCCAGGTGCCTTGACGGTTTTGCGTGCCGACGCCGAAGGCCAGGCTGAACAGAGAATTGGACATGGAATTACCTCGTGCAGAATGAGTGCGGGCCCGTGTCAGGCAAGGGCCGCTGCGTAGATGTCGGGCTTGAAGCCGATCACGGTCTTGTCGCCAAGCTGCAACACCGGGCGCTTGATCATCGACGGCTGGGCGAGCATCAGCTCGATGGCCCGGGCCTGGTCGATGTCGGCCTTCTGTTCGTCGGCAAGCTTGCGGAAGGTGGTACCGGCCTTGTTCAGCACCACCTGCCAGCCGTGTTCGTCGCACCAGCGGGCCAGGTGCTCGCGGTCGATGCCAGCGGTCTTGTAGTCATGGAAGGCGTATTCGATCTGGTGCTCGTCGAGCCAGGTGCGGGCCTTCTTCATCGTGTCGCAGGCTTTGATGCCGTAGAGAATATGCGTCATTGATCTAGGAGGGGCTACGAATGCGCCCCACTGCCTCCCGAAAACGAATCGGGGAATTATGCGGCATCGACTGTGACAGCGCCATGCTTGCGTGGCGGGGTAGGGGGCAGGTGAATGTCGAAGCGGCTGCCACCCAGTGGCGATGCATCGACGGTGACGTCGCCGCCCTGGCATTGAATGGCGCGCCGACTGATGGCCAGCCCGAGTCCAAAGCCACCGGTGGCGCGGTCGCGGCTGCGATCCATCCGGTAGAAAGGTTCGAAGATTCGCACGCGCTCACCGGCCGGGATACCGATGCCATCGTCTTCGATGCGGATCACCAAGCCGCGTTCATGCGTAGTGATTGCCGATACTCGAACCTGATGCTGACAGTACCGCAAGGCATTGCCGGCGAGGTTCTGCAGGGCACGAGCCGTCAGCTTGGGATCGAACCCGAACAGGTCCGGAGCCAGCGTGGTGTCAACGAGCAGATCAATGCCGCGTCGTTCCTGCTCTTCGATGAAACCGATCAACACGCTGTCCAGAAACGCTGCGGTATGCACCGGCTCCAGATGGGCACGTTCGTAAGGCGATTGCAGTCGGGTATAGGACAACAGTTCGCCAACCAGCGAGTCGAGCTCTCGCACATGACCGATCATTTGATCCAGCCTGATGCGCGTGGAGGGAGCCAGTTCGTCCGAGCGGATCAGTGCCATGCCGAACTCGAGCCTGGACAGCGGGGTGCGCAGTTCATGGGAGACCGCGTTGAGCAGGTCTTGCCGCTGAGTCAGAAGCGCTTCTATGTCCTCGGCCATTCTGTCGAATACCTGGGCCAGTTCCCCGATGTTGGAGCGCTGCGATATCTGCGTTCTTGCGCCCAACTCGCCGCGGCCCAGTCGAATCGCGGTGAGCTTGAAGCGCTGCAGATCTCGCCAGTGCGGGCGCACCCATATCAGCAGACAACCCAGCAGTGCCGCACCGATAAGAATGTTCATCAGCCAATACATCGCATTGATGTCCACGGGCGGGTCCGGCCAGACCACCTCAACCGCCACGCGCTTGGAGAGTGGCGTCAATGCGATACCCAGTTCGCCGTAGAAACCCATCCGCACCGCGTTTCGCCCCTGGGTCAGATCCTGTACCTCCTTGGCACTCAGGTGAACATCATCGATGCCAATCAGGCGCAGTTGCAACGGCGCAAAATCCTGTTGAAGTGCCCGTTCGACTTCACCCCAAGTCGCTTCGGGAACAGCCTGGAAGCGTTGCTGGATAAGCTTCAGTGGCCCTCGGGCTTCTTCCATGTTGTAGATGAAGTTGCGTTCGTCGAACAGCTTGAGTACCGCTTCGGGCACGACATAGAGCGCAAGCCCATAAGTTACAAGCAAGATCAGGTAAAGCCGGGTCAGCATCTTGAACATGGTCGATGGTGCTCGAGTGGCGGAGAAACGCAATGGACACAGGGTTAGTCGTCCCACTCGCGTCGACTCAGCATGTAGCCCTTTCCCCATACGGTCTTGATTCGTTGGGGATCGCTTGGATTCTCTTCGAACTTGCGGCGCAATTTCGAGATCGCTACATCGACCGATCGATCGATACCATTGAACTCGATGCCCCTGAGCTCGTGAATCAATTGGTCTCGGCTCAAGACGTCACCCGTGTGTCGAGCCAGGATCACCAGCAGGTTGTATTCCCCGGAAGACAGGTCGACCCGTTGTGACCGCCATTGCACCTGACGCTCTGCCAGGTCCAGGGTCAGTTGACCCAGAACGATTCGCTTGGCTTCACTGGGCTGTTCGCCATGGGCGCTGCGCCGCAACAAGGTGCGGATGCGCGCCAACAGCACACGGGGCTCGCAGGGTTTGGCCACGTAGTCGTCCGCACCCGTTTCCAAGCCCAGAATCTGGTCGTCGCTGTCATGTCGAGCGGTCAGCATGATAATGGGCAGTTCGGCATCGTGCTGCCGGATCAGGCGGCAGACTTGCAGTCCATCCAGACCCGGAATCATCAGGTCCAGCACGACCAGATCAGGCCGGTGCCTGTGCAGGGCATCCAAGGCCTGATCGCCACGATGAACGACGCTGACGTCATAGCCGAACCGTTGCAGATAGCTTGCGATCAGCTCGGCCAGCGCTTCGTCGTCCTCCACGAGCAGGATTCCAGTCATTTCGTTTCAGCCTGGTTTGAAAGCGCTAGCATAACCAACGAAACCGGCAGCAGTCCGTTCTCTTGACACTCCTTAACAACTTCCAACACTTCTTTACAAGTTGCGCAGCCAAGTGTCGCTAGCATGGGCGGATCTTTCCGGGAACGCCATCATGTCTTTGCTACGTCAACTTCGATTCCATCGACTGCTTCCATGCTTGGTCCTTCTGCTGTTGGCAGCTTGTGGCAAGCCAGCAGCGCCTGAACAGGCATCGCCACCTCAAGTGACCGTGGAATTGGTAAAGCCGCAAGCGTTGACGGTCACTACCGAACTGAACGGGCGTCTGGTTTCTCCTCGTACGGCCGAAGTTCGTGCCAGGGTTGCAGGCATCGTCCTCAAGCGCGTTTATCGCGAGGGCAGTGACGTGAAGCAGGGCGACGTGTTGTTCCTTATCGACCCGGCGCCGCTGCAAGCCGAAGTCGAGAGCGCCCAAGCCGGTGTCAAGAAAGCCGAGGCGAACCTTTACCAGACCCGCCTGCAAGCCGAGCGATACGAAGAACTGGTCAAGATCGACGCGGTGAGCCGCCAGGAGGCCGAGAACGCCAAGGCTGGTTTTCTGCAGTCTCAAGCCGACGTCGCCTCCGCGCGGGCGACCTTGAAAAAGGCTCGCCTTGATCTGGGCTACGCCACAGTCACCGCACCCATCTCCGGGCGTATCGGCAAGGCTCTGGTCACCGAAGGCGCCTTGGTGGGCCAGGGCGATACCACCGCGCTGGCCATGATTCAGCAACTCGAACCGATCTACGCCGACGTCAACCAGTCCACGCGGCAGATCAGTCAGCTGCGAAAATCGCTACAGACCGGCCGGCTGCAAGCTCTTTCCAAGACGCAGATAAGCGCCACCCTCATTCAGGAGGATGGCACCGCCTACCCGCTCAAGGGCGTCCTGCTGTTCACGGATCTGGCGGTTGATCAAAGCACGGGGCAGATCACCTTGCGCAGCGAGTTTCCCAATCCGCAAAAGCTGCTGTTGCCCGGCAGCTTCATTCGCGTGCAACTGGATCAGGCCCACGATGCGAACGGCATCACGGTGCCGCAGCGAGCTGTGCAGCGTGATGCGGCAGGCAAGGCCATCGTGTTGCTCGTCGATGCTCAAGGCCAGGTCGAGGAGCGTCAAGTCGAGGTCGACGGCGTCAGAGGCAATCGCTGGATCGTGCAGCGCGGATTGAGCGCTGGCGAGCGAGTGATTATCGAAGGCTTGCAACATGTTCAACCTGGCATGGCTGTGACCGCCCAGGAGCCTGGCAATGTTGCGGATTCTGGAGCAAACCGCTGATGGCACAGTTTTTTATCGGCCGGCCGGTGTTCGCCTGGGTCATCGCGTTGTTCATCGTGCTGGCCGGACTGATTGCCATCCCCAATCTGCCCGTGGCGCAATACCCGAGCGTGGCCCCGCCGCAGATCGAGCTCACTGCGACCTACCCGGGAGCGTCCGCCCAAACCATTGACGAGACCGTGGTAAGCCTGATCGAGCAAGAGCTCAACGGGGTCAATCATCTTCTGTATTTCAGCTCCAGCAGCAGCCAGGGCACGGCAACCCTGACCATCACGTTCCAGCCAGGCACCGATCCGGAGTTGGCCAAGGTCGATGTTCAAAACCGGCTGAAAGTCGTTGAGCCGCGCCTACCCCGGGCCGTGACTCAGCAGGGCCTGCAGATTGAAGAGACGTCCGCCGGCTTTCTGATGATCGCAACACTGAGCTCGATCGACGGGCGCCTGGACGAGATCGCCTTGAGCGACTATCTGGCACGCAACGTGATCAACGAGATCAAACGCCTGGATGGCGTCGGCAAGGCTCAGCTGTTTGGCTCCGAGCGTGCCATGCGGGTCTGGGTGGACCCGCAGAAACTGGTGGCGTTTCAGCTGACACCCGGCGAAGTCAGCCAGGCCATTGCCGACCAGAACGTACAGGTGTCGGCAGGTAGCATTGGTGACCTGCCCAGTTCGACCGACCAGGAGATGACCGCGACGGTCATGGTGAAAGGGCAGCTCGGCACCCCGGAGGAATTCGCCGCCGTCGTGCTCAAGGCGAACCCGAACGGCTCCAACGTGACCGTGGGCGATGTCGCCAGGGTAGAAGTCGGAAGTCAGAGCTACAACTTCGGAACGCGCCTGGATGGCAATGCATCCGTGGCCGTGGGTGTGCAGCTGGCGCCCGCCGGCAACGCCTTGAATACAGCCACGCAGGTGCGGGCCAAGCTCGACGAGCTGTCGCGGTTTTTCCCGGCAGGCGTCAAATACGACATACCCTACGACACCTCGCCGTTCGTGAAAATATCGATTACCAAGGTCATCCATACCCTGCTCGAAGCGATGGCGCTGGTCTTCATCGTGATGTTCGTGTTTTTGCAGAACATTCGTTACACCTTGATCCCTGCACTGGTCGTACCCGTAGCACTGATGGGCACCTTTGCTGTGATGTTCCTGCTCGGCTTCTCCATCAACGTGCTGACCTTATTCGGCATGGTGCTGGCAATCGGCATTCTGGTGGACGATGCCATCGTTGTCGTTGAAAACGTCGAACGCCTCATGGCGCAGGAAGGGCTGTCGCCCAAGGACGCCACCCGCAAGGCCATGACCGAGATCAGCAGCGCAATCATTGGTATCACGCTGGTGCTGACCGCCGTGTTCATTCCGATGGCCTTCATGCCAGGGTCGGTTGGAGTGATCTACCAGCAGTTCTCGATTTCCATGGCAGTAGCCATCGTCTTCTCGGCGTTTCTGGCCCTGAGCCTCACGCCCGCCCTGTGCGCCACGCTGCTCAAGCCCATTGCCGATGGAAACCACCATGAAAAGAAAGGGTTCTTCGGCTGGTTCAATCGCAAGTTTGATCGCGCCAGCGAGCGCTATGAAGGCTGGGTGCGCGGCGCAGTACGTAGAGTGGGGCGATACATGCTGGTGTTCGTGATGTTGGTCGTGATTCTGGGCGTGTTGTTCAGTCGCTTGCCTTCATCCTTTTTGCCCATGGAGGATCAGGGGTACACCATCACCGACATACAGCTGCCGCCAGGCGCCAGCCAGAATCGGACCATTGCCGTAGCCAAACAGGTCGAGGCGCACAACGCCCAGGAATCGGGTGTTGCCAATACGGTAATGATCTTGGGTTTCAGTTTTTCCGGCAGCGGGCAGAATGCGGCCCTGGCGTTCACTACCTTGAAGGACTGGTCGCAGCGCTCCGCAGAGGATTCGGCACAAGCGATCGCCGATCGCGCCAGTGCGGTATTTTCCGGGCTCAAGGATGCCATTGCATTCAGTCTGCTACCGCCTCCGGTAGAGGGGTTGGGAACTTCCGGCGGTTTCGAGGTGCGTTTGCAAGACCGGGGCGGGCAAGGCTATGCCGCTCTTCAACAGGCGCGCGATGAGCTTTTGGGCAAGGCCTCGTCCAGCCCATTGCTGCAAAGCGTGCGCGAGGCGTCATTGGCGGAAACGCCGCAGATCGACATCGAGATCGATCGCCAACAAGCCAACGCAATGGGCGTCTCCTTCGCCGACATTGCCAGCGTGTTGTCCACATCGCTCGGTTCGGCCTACGTCAACGACTTTCCCAACCTGGGGCGCATGCAACAGGTCATCGTGCAAAGCGAGGGCGATCGTCGTCAGCAGATTGATGACGTGATGCGTCTTGAAGTCAAAAACAACCAAGGTCGCATGGTGCCCGTATCGGCATTTGCCCAGGCGAACTGGACCAGGGGGCCGGCGCAGCTCAATCGGTACAACGGTTATCCTTCGGTGAGTCTGTCCGGCGAGCCTTCGGCGGGCCATAGCACCGGCCAGGCAATGGAAGAAATGGAGCGACTGGCTTCGAGTCTGCCAAAGGGATTCGCGCTGGAGTGGACCGGCCTATCGCTGCAAGAGCGAATCTCGGGCGGACAGGTGCCGCTGTTGCTGGGCTTGTCGATGATCGTCGTTTTTCTTTGTCTGGCGGCGCTGTACGAAAGCTGGGCAATCCCCACTGCTGTATTGCTGGTAGTCCCGCTGGGCATCATCGGGGCCGTGCTGGCCGTAACTTTGCGTGGGATGCCGAACGATGTGTTCTTCAAGGTCGGGCTCATCACTATCATTGGCCTCTCGGCCAAGAATGCAATTCTGATCATCGAATTTGCCAAGAGCCTGCATGAGCAAGGCATGGGCAGGGTCGAGGCGGCCATCCATGCCGCGCGTCTGCGTCTGCGGCCGATCATCATGACCTCTTTGGCGTTCATCCTGGGTGTCGTACCGCTGGTATTCGCGACGGGAGCAAGCTCTGCCAGCCAGCAGGCAATCGGTACAGGGGTGATAGGCGGCATGCTCACCGCCACCTTGGCAATCATCTTCGTGCCGGTGTTCTTCGTGCTGGTGATGGGCGTGGTGGAACGCATGAAAGATCGTTCACGCCCTTGAGGCAAGGCAGACAGCTCCGTGGGCATGCGCCGACAGCCTGTGAACCGTTACCATGGCCACTGTCTGTCGATTCAAAGGAAATCCTGCCCCATGCAAACCGCCTACACCGTGCTGATCCTGTTGATGCTGGTCGGCGTTTCGCGGTTGGTCGCCCGCGTCATTCCCTTGCCATTGCCACTGCTGCAAATCGCCGCCGGGGCCATCCTCGCCTGGCCCACCCTGGGCCTGCACGTTGCGCTGGAGCCTGAGCTGTTCCTGTTTCTGTTTCTGCCGCCGCTGCTGTTTTCCGATGGTTGGCGCATTCCCAAGCGCGATCTCTGGCATTACCGCGGCCCCGTGCTGATGCTGGCGGTGGGCCTGGTGCTGTTCACGGTACTGGGGGCGGGGTACTTCATTCACTGGCTGCTGCCCGACATTCCGCTGCCGGTGGCCTTCGCCCTGGCGGCGGTACTGTCGCCGACCGACGCCGTGGCGGTGTCGGCGATTGCCCAGGACCGCTTGCCGACCCCGCTGATGCGCATCCTTCAGGGCGAAGCGCTGATGAACGATGCCTCGGGCCTGGTGACCTTCAAGTTCGCCCTCGCGGCAGCGATCACCGGCGTGTTCTCCCTGGCCGACGCCAGTGTCACGTTCGTCCTGGTGGCGGTCGGCGGCCTGGCTTTGGGCGTGCTGCTGAGCTGGGTGGTGGGGCGTCTGCGTGTCTGGATGATTGCGCGGGGCTGGGATGATCCGGCCACCCATGTGGTGTTCATGCTGCTGTTGCCCTTCGCCGCGTATGTGCTGGCCGAACGCCTGGGCGCTTCAGGCATCCTCAGCGCGGTGGCTGCCGGCATGATGCAGAGCTGGCTGGACCTGCTGCCCCGGCAGACCCGCACGCGCATCCTCAACCGCAGCGTGTGGGCGCTGCTGGAGTTTGCCTTCAACGGTTTGATCTTCCTCCTGCTCGGCTTGCAGTTGCCGGACATCGTCAAGGCAGTACTGAGCCACGAGCCGACGTTGTGGCCTGCGTTGTCGTGGCGCTGTCTGGAGGTGCTGGCGATCTTCGGCGTCTTGCTTACGCTGCGCTTCGTCTGGGTCCAGAGCACTTGGCGCGCGATGACGTGGATACGCCGCCTGCGCGGCAAGGCCACTATCACCCGGCTGCCAGACGCCCGCTCCTGCGCGCTGCTGACCCTGGGCGGTGTGCGCGGCGCGGTAACCCTGGCCGGCGTCATGTCGGTGCCGCTGTTGATGGCACCCGGTCAGGACTTCCCTCAGCGAGACCTGCTCATCTTCATCGCCGCCGGTGTCATCCTCCTGTCGCTGGTCGTGGCCTGCATCGCCTTGCCGCTGTTGCTGCGCGGCGTGGCCACCAGCGATGATCAGGGCGCTCGCCAGGAAATACGGGATGCCTGGCGCCACACCGCCGAGTCGGCCATTCGCTCGCTCGAAGAGGAAGATCCGACGCAGAAAGCCACCGAGCAGGACGCCAGTCAGGCGGCCTTGGCGACCGAGCTCAGGGCGCGGATCATGTCCGAGTACCGCCAGCAGCTGGACGCGTTCGAGGATTCCGCGGAGGCCCAGGCGCTGGCCCGGCAAATGGATCAACTCGAACGCCACCTGCGGATCAAGGCACTGCGCGCGCAGCGCCTGGCACTCTATGAAATGCGCCGTGAACGGCGGATCGGCGACGATGCCGTGCGCGAGGTGCTGGCCGAGCTGGACATGAGCGAAGCCAACCTCGGCCACGGGCGCTGAGCCCGTGGCATGGCACCTGGGTCCACTGAGTTGAATCACTGGTGTTCCCGTTCGAATATCAAGGATTGCTCATACGGCTGAGCATGGGTTACTGTATATGCATACAGTAACTACGTGAGGTTCTATCCCATGCGCAGATTATCCAAACTGTGGACTGCCGTCGGTAGCGCGGTACCCGTCATCATCGGTTCGGCTCTCGGTGGCCTGGGATTGGTTGACTTCAACACTTTGCTGGCGATTTCGCTCATACCGCAGTTGGTTTTCCTGGCCATCGGGCAGTGGCCCGATTTCCAGCGAACCACGCACGAGCCGGCGTGGGAAGAACACGAATTCGAGTGCCTGCCGCGTTACGTGGTACGTCCTGTGGTGGTTCGCCAGCGTCTCATGAGTGGCCGAGCGATGAATGAGACACTGGCCGGCTTCGAGATGAGCGACGCCCACCTCGGCCCCGCCCGCTAGGCGACCACCTCAGGGTATATGCGCCGCACGAACTTGCGGTCGCGGCGGCTCAAGGTGTGATTGATGCCCACTTCCCAGTCTCCCACGGTCTGCTCCTGCAGCACCGAGTAATGCATGATCGAAGTGCGGTCATACGCCGTGCCCTTGGCCAGCGCCTTGTCGATCTTGTCCAACAGGTTGATGTCGACGGTCTGCTGGTCGATGCCCTTGGCCGCGAAGTACGCATACAGCTTGGGGACGTCCCACGGAATATCCGCGTTGGGGTGTTGATGCTCGTGCAGCAGTCCCAATACGTGGCCGAACTCGTGCAGCACGGTCCGCCCGAACAGCGGATCATCCGGCTTGATGCCCAAGGCCATGGTTGCATCCATCGGGCTGGCCAGCAGCGCATCGGTGCCAACTTGACTGTAGTTGTCTTCACCACCGGTATAAATGCGGATATCGGCGAACAGGCTGTCGACGAAATCGAACTTCAGGTTGGCGCAGCATAGCCATTGCCGCGCCACCTTCTCGATGGCTGCCTGGTGCTCGACTGGGGTTTCATTGAAAAAACCGACGGTCAGCGTGCGGCCAGGTGCCCAGAATTTTGAGAACTGGCCCAGAGCGCGTTTTGAACGTCCGGAGGAAGAGGCGCTCAACGCATTGGTCGGGCGCTCGGCCAGGGCCACGCGGCGTGAAGCCGCGACGTCCAAGGCAGGAAGGGGTTTGCAGAACAGTAGATCGCACATCATCAATGGCTCCTGAAAAAGGGCCACCGATGATGGCGATCAAACGCCCGGCAAAAGCGTAGCTATGTGTTATCGGCGCTCGAGAAAGTGGCGAATGCGCTGGGCGGCTTCGACACACTCGCTCAACGGTGCGACCAGCGCCATGCGTACGCGTCCGGCACCCGGGTTGAGCCCGTCGACTTCGCGGGACAGGTAGGATCCGGGCACCACCGTGACATGCTCCTGCTCGAACAGCTCGCGGCAGAATTTGGCATCGTCCATCGGTACCTTGGCCCACAGGTAGAAGCTGCCATCGGGGCGCTTGACGTCCAGTACCGGCGTCAGGATGTCCAGCACGGCATCGAATTTTTCCCGGTACAGATCGCGGTTGGCCAGTACGTGGGCTTCGTCCTGCCAGGCGGCAATGCTGGCCAACTGGGTTTGCACGGGCATGGCGCAGCCATGGTAGGTGCGGTACAGCAGGAACGCCTTGAGGATCTGCGCGTCGCCCGCCACGAATCCGGAACGCAGGCCTGGCAGGTTGGAGCGCTTGGACAGGCTGTGGAACACCACGCACCGCTTGAAATCGCTGCGACCCAGCTCGGCACAGGCCGTCAGCAGACCAGGCGGCGGTGCGTCTTCGTCGAAGTACAGCTCGCTGTAGCACTCGTCGGCAGCGATCACGAAGTCGTATTCGTCGGCCAGGGCGATGAGTTTTTTCAAGGTCGGCATCGGCACCAGGGCGCCGGTCGGGTTGCCGGGCGAGCACAGGAACAGGATCTGGCAGCGCTGCCAGACATCGGCCGGGACCGCGTCGAAATCCGGGTTGAAGCCGTTCTGGTCCAGGCAGGGCAGGTAGTGCGGCTTGGTGCCCGCCAGCAGGGCTGCGCCCTCGTAGATCTGATAGAACGGATTGGGGCTGACCACCAGCCCGTCGACGTCGCGCTGGGCAACGGTCTGGGTGAAGGCGAACAGCGCCTCACGGGTGCCATTGACCGGCAGTACGTGGCGCGCCGGATCGAGCCAACCCGCCGGGACCTGGAAGCGTCGCTCGCACCACTGCGCGATGGCTTCGCGCAGGGCCGGGATGCCCTGAGTCGTCGGGTACACGGCCATCTGGTCGAGATTGTCGGCCAGTGCCTGCTTCACGAAGGCCGGCGAGCTGTGCTTGGGTTCGCCGATGGACAGGGCGATCGCACGCTTATCCGCAGCGGCGGTGACGCCACTGAGCAAGGCACGCAACTTCTCGAAAGGGTAGGGCTGCAGCTGGTTCAACGCATGGTTCATATCAAATGCTCAAACGGGACAGCTCGACGCCGGGCGCCTGGCTGACACTGAGTTGGTCGACGATGGTGGCCTGCAACCGACTGCACAGCTGCGGGTCGGACAGGGGCAGATTGTGCGCATCGGTGATGAAGAACACGTCCTCTACGCGTTCGCCCAGTGTGGACACCTTGGCGTTCTGCAACGACAAATCGAACTCAAGGAAGATCTTGCCGATGCGGGCCAGCAGGCCAGGCCTGTCAGGCGCGCTCAACTCCAGGATGGTGACCGGGCGCTGGGCATCGTTCTGGATGGTCACCTGCGGCGGGAAGGCGAAATGCTTTAGCTGGCGCGGCACGCGGCGATGGATGATGTTGGGGTAGTCATCGGGATTGCGCAGTGCATCGCTCAGGCCCTGGCGAATCTGCGCGACGCGGCGCGGGTCGTTGCCGATCGAGCCGCCGTCGTTGTCCAGCACGATGTAGGTGTCGAGGGTGAACTGGCTGCTGGAAGTGATGATGCGTGCGTCGTGGATGTTCAGGTTGAGCTGGTCCATGGCCGCGACCGTCACCGCGAAGAAGTCGTGCTGGTCGGGCGCATAGATGAAGATCTGCGTGCCGCCCTCGAATTCGCGCTGGGTGGTTTCCTTGATCAGCACCAACGGGTCGCCATTGGCAGGCTGCTGGAGGATGGCGTCCGTATGCCAAGCCACGTCGCCGGCGTTATGGCGCAGGAAATAGTCGTCGCCCAACTGCGACCAGAGCTGCTCGATGTCGTCCTGATCGGTGCCGCCGCGTACCAGTATCTCCAGGGCGGCGCTCTGCGTGCGACGAATCTGCTCCTCCCGGTCCAGCGGGTTTTCCAGACCCCGACGCAGCGCGCGCTTGGTCTCGGTATAAAGCTGGCGCAACAGGCTGGCCCGCCAGGAATTCCACAGGCTGGGGTTGGTCGCGTTGATGTCGGCCACCGTCAGCACGTAGAGGTAATCCAGGTGCACTTCGTCACCGACCTGCTGGGCGAAATCGTGGATGACCTGCGGGTCGGAGAGGTCCTTGCGCTGCGCGGTGGTCGACATCACCAGGTGGTTCTGCACCAGCCAGACGATGAGGCGACTGTCCCAGGCCGGCAACTGGTGACGCTGGCAGAAGTGCTCGGCATCCACCGCACCCAGCTCGGAGTGGTCGCCGTTACGCCCCTTGCCGATGTCGTGGTACAGCCCGGCCAGGTAGATCAGCTCTGGCTTGGGCAGGCGGCCCATGACCTTGCTGGCCAATGGAAACTTCTCCGAGACCTGGGTGTACTGCAGCTTGCGCAGGTGCTTGATCAGGTTGAGCGTGTGCGCATCCACCGTATAGATGTGGAACAGGTCGTGTTGCATCTGCCCGACGATATGGCCGAACTCGGGCAGGTAGCGGCCGAGGATGCCGTAGCGGTTCATGCGACGCAGATTGCGGTGAATGCCCACTTCGCACTTGAACAGCTCGATGAACAGGCTGGTGTTGCGGATATCGTTGCGGAACGTATCGTCGATCAGGTGGCGGTGCTCACGCAGCAGGCGGATGGTGTCCGCGCGTACGCCCTTGATCTCCGGGTTCTGCGCCATCAGCACGAAGATTTCCAGCATCGCGAACGGAGTGCGCTTGAACACCTGGGTGTGAGTCGCCTCGATATAGCCATCATGCAGCTGGAAGCGCGAGTTGATCGGTACCGTGGAACCGGCATCGGGGTCGCCGAGAATCACTTCCTCGAAATGCTGGATGATCAGGTCGCTGAGCTCGGCGATGCTCATCACCACGCGGTAGTACTTCTGCATGAACCGCTCGATCGCCAGCTTCGCGTCGCTGTCCTTGTAACCCAGGAGGCCGGCGATGGAACGCTGGTGATCGAACAGCAGGCGGTCTTCGGCACGCCCGGCGAGCATGTGCAGGGCATAGCGCACCTTCCACAGGAACTCCTGGGAAGAGGCCAGCAGGTTGTTTTCGCTTTCCACCAGGAAGCCTTCACCGGCCAGCGCATGCAGGTTCAGCGTGCCGAACTGGCGGCGCGCCACCCACAGCAGGGTCTGGATATCGCGCAGGCCGCCGGGGGAGCCCTTGACGTTGGGCTCCAGGTTGTACTCGGTGTCGTTGTACTTGTGATGACGGGCGGACTGTTCGGCGCGCTTGGCCAGGAAGAACTCGCGGCTGGGCCACATGCGCTCGGTGCTGGTGACCTCGAGCATGCGCTTGCGCAGCCGCTCGGGCCCGGCGATGGTGCGGCTTTCCATCAGGTTGGTGATGACCGTGATGTCGGCACGCGCCTGCTCGGCGCACTCATCGATGGAGCGCACGCTCTGGCCCACTTCCAGGCCAATGTCCCACAGCAGGGTGAGAAAACGCTCGATCGAATCGCGAAAAACCTCGTAGTCGGGGCTTTCGAGCAGGATCATCAGGTCGATGTCGGAGTAGGGGTGCAGTTCGCCGCGACCGTAGCCGCCCACGGCGACCAGGGCGATGTCGGCATCCTCGCTCCAGTCGAACTGGTTCCACGCCCGTTCCAGGATGTTGTCGACGAACCAGGCACGGTCTTCGATCAGCCGACGAATGTCGCGGCCGTTGCGAAAGCGCTCGTCGAGCACGTCGTGAGCCTGGCGAATCGCCTTCTTGAAAGCCGCGATGGGGCTTGCCTTCAATGCCAGTTCGGCCTGGAACTGGCCGCGATCGAACAACTCCGGATCCACCTGCGGCATGTCGTATTCCTGAAGAGATTAGTGGCCTGAACGGTTCGCCCGCCTGCGCGGCATCACGCCGAAACGCGGGCGATGGTGTCGTCACTGCGCAAGGTGAAGATCTCGTAGCCGGTAGCCGTCACCACCAGGGTGTGCTCCCACTGTGCCGACAGCTTGCGGTCCTTGGTGATCGCCGTCCAGCCATCGCCCAGCACCTTGGTGTCGGCCTTGCCCTGGTTGATCATCGGCTCGATGGTGAAAGTCATGCCTTCTTTGAGCTCCATGCCGGTCCCGGCACGCCCGTAGTGCAGCACCTGGGGTTCTTCGTGGAACACCTTGCCGATGCCGTGGCCGCAGAATTCGCGGACCACGGAAAAACCGTTCTTCTCGGCGTGCTTCTGGATGACTTCACCAATGTCGCCCAGGCGGCAACCTGGCTTGACCAGTTCGATGGCCTTGTACAGGCATTCCTGGGTCACTTGCGACAGACGCTCGGCCCACACCGGCACGGTGCCAACGTGGAACATGCGGCTGGTGTCGCCGTGGTAGCCGTCCTTGATCACGGTGACATCGATGTTCAGGACGTCGCCGTTCTTGAGCGGCTTGTCGTTGGGGATGCCGTGGCAGACCACATGGTTGATCGAGGTGCAGATCGACTTGGGGTAGCCTTTATAGTTGAGCGGGGCAGGGATGGCCTGCTGCTCGTTGACTATGTAGTCGTGGCACAGGCGGTCGAGCTCTTCGGTGGTGACACCGGGCTTGACGTGAGGCGCGATCATCTCCAGCACCTCGGCCGCCAGGCGGCCGGCAATTCGCATCTTCTCGATGTCTTCGGGGGTCTTGATGGTCACGGTCATTCGGGGCTCTCTGAGCGCTTGTGCGCATTCGCAGGCTGGAAATCGAGGCGATTCTACCAGAGCCACCGCGGACTGCCGCGCGGCGCTGACGACGCCTCTATATAAGAGGTGATGGGCGCCATTGTCGCGCGAATCCGGCAGCGGCGCAAAAGCCGTTGTGCATCGACGCTATTTCAGGTTTCTATATCGAGGCGGCTATGGTATAAAATGCGCCGCTTTCCGGGGATGCCCCGGGAGCAACCAAACCCACACACGTGTCGACACGATGACCTGGGTGCCGGTGGTTCTGCCACGGGTTGGTCATTGGGATACGTGGAGGCTTAACCCGACTTATCAAGGAACTATCATGTCCCAAGTCAACATGCGCGATATGCTGAAGGCCGGTGTGCACTTCGGTCACCAAACCCGTTACTGGAATCCGAAAATGGGTAAGTACATTTTCGGCGCGCGTAACAAGATCCACATCATCAACCTCGAAAAAACCCTGCCGATGTTCAACGAAGCGCTGACCTTCGTAGAGCGCCTGGCCCAGGGCAAGAACAAGATCCTGTTCGTCGGTACCAAGCGTTCCGCCGGCAAGATCGTGGCCGAGGAAGCAGCACGTTGCGGCTCGCCGTACGTCGACCATCGCTGGTTGGGCGGCATGCTGACCAACTTCAAGACCATCCGTGCTTCGATCAAGCGTCTGCGCGACCTGGAAACCCAGGCCGAAGATGGCACCTTCACCAAGCTGACCAAGAAAGAAGCTTTGATGCGTACCCGTGATCTGGAAAAACTGGATCGCAGCCTGGGTGGTATCAAGGATATGGGCGGCCTGCCTGACGCACTGTTCGTCATCGACGTCGACCACGAGCGCATCGCGATCACCGAAGCTAACAAGCTGGGTATCCCGGTCATCGGCGTCGTCGACACCAACAGCAGCCCTGAAGGCGTTGACTACATCATCCCAGGCAACGATGACGCCATCCGCGCCATCCAGCTGTACATGGGTTCGATGGCCGACGCGGTCATCCGTGGTCGCAACCATGTGGCTGGCGGTACTGAAGAATACGTTCAGGACGCACCTGCCGCAGCGGTAGAAGGCTGAGTCTAGACGCCCAGCGTTTACTCGGTACGCAAAAAGGGGGCTAGGCCCCCTTTTTGCCACCTCGAGAACCATTGCCGGCATCGTCATCGCTCGAACTGTAAAGAGCCGCTGGCAAGGTCAAGAATTGAGCGCCCGTTAACGGGTGGAATGGTTAGACACCTATCCAAGAGGAATTTGAAATGGCAGAGATTACTGCAGCGTTGGTCAAAGAACTGCGCGAGCGTACCGGCGAAGGCATGATGGATTGCAAAAAGGCCTTGACCAAGGCCGGCGGCGACATCGAAAAAGCCATCGACGACATGCGTGCTTCCGGTGCCATCAAGGCCGCCAAGAAAGCCGGCAACATTGCTGCCGAAGGCGCCATCGCCGTCAAGGTTGCTGCCGACAACAAGTCCGCAGTCATCCTGGAAGTCAACTCGCAGACCGACTTCCTGGCTCTGCAGGACGACTTCAAGAACTTCGTCGCCGCCAGCGTTGAAAAGGCTTTCGCCGACAAGCTGACCGACGCCGCTCCACTGATCGCCGCTCAAGAGCCGGCTCGTGAAGCCCTGGTTGCCAAGGTTGGCGAAAACGTCAACATCCGCCGCCTGGTGCGTGTGGAAGACGACGTGGTCGATGCCTACCTGCACGGCAACAAGATCGGCGTCATCGTCGCCCTGAACGGCGGCAACGCCGAACTGGCTCGCGACATCGCCATGCACGTGGCTGCCAGCAACCCGGAATTCCTGCTGCCATCGCAGGTTTCGGCCGAAGCGATCGAGCGTGAGAAGGGCGTCTTCATGAGCCTGAACGAAGACAAGATCAAGGGCAAGCCAGCTGAAATCGTCGAGAAGATGGTTGCTGGTCGTATCAGCAAGTTCCTCGCCGAAGCCAGCCTGGTCGAGCAGGCGTTCGTCAAGAACCCTGAAGTCAAGGTCGGCGACCTGGCCAAGAAAGCCGGTGCTGAAATCGTTTCTTTCACCTACTTCAAGGTAGGCGAAGGCATCGAGAAGCCTGTCGACAACTTCGCTGACGAAGTTGCCGCACAAGTGGCCGCTGCCAGCAAGCAATAAGACGGATTCGTCCTGTTGCCCCAAAGAGGCTGCCCGCTCACGCGCGCAGCCTCTTTTTCAAAGTTGGTACCCGGATTTACCCGCTTACAAGGCGCAGGTCCGGTGGTACTGTCGCAGTGCCGCAAGCTAGAGTTAGGCGCGCCGTAAACCGGCCCGTCCAGAATTTATTAAACGCCGCAGGAGAGACACGCAATGGCTCAGCAGGTGAGTGGTCGTCAACCTCGCTATAAACGCATTTTGCTCAAACTTAGCGGCGAGGCCCTGATGGGCTCCGAAGACTTCGGGATCGACCCGAAAGTGCTGGACCGCATGGCCCTCGAAGTGGGGCAGCTGGTTGGCATCGGCGTGCAGGTAGGTCTGGTCATCGGCGGCGGTAACCTGTTCCGCGGTGCCGCCCTCAGCGCGGCCGGCATGGACCGTGTCACCGGCGACCACATGGGCATGCTGGCCACGGTCATGAACGCCCTGGCGATGCGCGACGCGCTGGAGCGCTCCAACATTGCCGCCATCGTCATGTCGGCCATCTCGATGGTCGGCGTGACCGACCATTACGATCGTCGCAAGGGTATTCGTCACCTCAATTCCGGCGATGTGGTAATTTTCGCCGCCGGTACCGGCAACCCGTTCTTCACCACCGACTCCGCAGCGTGCCTGCGCGCCATCGAGATCGATGCCGACGTGGTCCTCAAGGCGACCAAGGTGGACGGTGTCTACACGGCCGATCCGTTCAAGGATCCGCATGCTGAGAAATTCGACCGCCTGACGTACGATGAAGTACTGGATCGCAAACTGGGTGTGATGGACCTGACCGCCATCTGCCTGTGCCGTGACCACAAGATGCCGTTGCGGGTATTCAACATGAACAAGCCTGGCGCTCTGCTGAACATCGTAGTGGGCGGCGCCGAAGGAACTCTGATCGAGGAAGGCGAAGTATGATCAACGAAATCAAGAAGGATGCGCAGGCGCGCATGCAGAAATCCCTGGAGTCGCTGCAGCACGCGTTCGGTCGTATCCGTACCGGTAAAGCGCACCCAAGCATCCTGGAAGGCGTCCAGGTTCCCTACTACGGTGCCGATACCCCGATCAACCAGGTCGCCAGCATCACCGTGAAGGACTCGCGCACCCTGCAGGTCGTCGCGTTCGAGCGCAACATGCTCGCTGCGGTCGACAAGGCCATCGGTGCTGCCGGCCTCAACCTCAACCCGACCAACCTGGGCGAGCTGCTGCTGATCTCGATGCCGGCGCTGACCGAAGAGACCCGCAAGGGCTTCACCAAGCAGGCCCGCGACGCTGCCGAAGACGCCCGTGTGGCCGTGCGCAACATCCGTCGTGATGCCTTGAGCCAGTACAAGGATCTGGTCAAGGAAAAGGAAATCAGCGAAGACGAAGAACGTCGTGCCGCCGATGATATCCAGAAGCTGACCGACAAGTTCGTCGCGGACATCGAAACGGCCGTGAAGCAGAAAGAAGCGGACCTGATGGCCGTTTAAGGAATTAGTCCGTCTCATGGAAAAGACCAAGTTGGCTGTACCTTCCACGGTACCGCGGCATGTTGCGATCATCATGGATGGCAACAATCGCTGGGCCAAGAAACGTTTGTTGCCCGGTGTCGCTGGGCACAAGGCCGGTGTGGATGCCGTGCGCGCGGTCATCGAGGTGTGTGCCGAGGCCAAGGTCGAGGTACTGACCTTGTTCGCCTTTTCCAGCGAGAACTGGCAGCGCCCGGCCGACGAGGTCGGGGCGTTGATGGAGTTGTTCTTCAGCGCGTTGCGTCGCGAAGCGCGTCGGCTGAACGACAACCGCATCAGCCTGCGGATCATCGGTGACCGCTCGCGGTTCCACCCCGAACTGCAGGCGGCCATGCGTGAAGCCGAAGCGGCCACTGCCGGCAACGACCGCTTTGTCCTGCAGATCGCCGCCAACTACGGCGGTCAGTGGGACATCGCTCAGGCGGCCCAGCGTCTCGCGCGGGAAGTCCAGGCCGGTCACCTGAAACCGGAAGACATCACCCCCGATCTGCTGCAGACCTGCCTGGCCACAGGCGACCTGCCTTTGCCGGACCTGTGCATCCGCACCGGCGGCGAGCATCGCATCAGCAACTTCCTGCTATGGCAGCTGGCGTATGCCGAGCTGTATTTTTCCGACCTGTTCTGGCCGGATTTCAAACACGAAGCCATGCGCACGGCGCTGGCCGATTTCGCTTCGCGCCAGCGCCGGTTCGGTAAAACGAGCGAGCAGGTCGAAGCCGGAGCCCGTGCTTAATGCTTAAACAACGCATCATCACTGCGCTGATCCTGCTGCCGATTGCCCTGTGCGGTTTTTTCCTGCTCGAAGGAGCAGGCTTCGCCCTGTTCATCGGCGTAGTGGTTACCCTGGGTGCCTGGGAGTGGGCGCGCCTGGCCGGCTTCGAAAAGCAGTCCGCGCGCATCGCCTTCGCGGCGGTGGTCGCCGGCCTGTTGTTCTTCCTTTACCTGACGCCCGGTCTGGCGCCGTTCGTGCTCGGCGCTGCGTTGCTGTGGTGGTGTCTGGCCACTTTTCTGGTGCTGACGTATCCGCGCACCAGCGAGCATTGGGCCAGCCTTGCCTGCAAACTGCTCATCGGTCTGCTGATTCTGCTGCCTGCCTGGCAAGGCCTGGTATTGCTCAAGGGTTGGCCACTGGGCAACTGGCTGATCATGACTGTCATGGTGCTGGTCTGGGGTGCCGACATCGGCGCCTACTTCACCGGCAAGGCTCTGGGCAAGCGCAAGCTGGCACCTCAGGTCAGTCCTGGCAAAAGCTGGGAAGGTTTCTACGGTGGCCTGGTGACCAGCCTGTTGATCACCTTGGCCATTGGCCTGGTGCGTGACTGGGGCGTGGGCCAGATGCTCGCGGGCCTGCTCGGTGCCGCGATCGTGGTGGCCATTTCGGTCGTGGGTGACCTCACCGAAAGCATGTTCAAGCGTCGTTCCGGCATCAAGGACAGCAGCAACCTGCTGCCCGGCCATGGCGGCGTGCTCGATCGCATCGACAGCTTGACCGCAGCGGTACCGGTGTTCGCCGTACTGCTGTGGGCCGCTGGCTGGGGCGTGATGTGAGCGGCGTGCAGCGTATTACCGTACTGGGCGCGACCGGCTCCATTGGTCTGAGTACGCTCGACGTCATCGCCCGGCATCCGGACCGCTATGCAGCCTTCGCCCTGACCGGCTTCTCGCGCATGGACGAACTGTTGGCGTTGTGCCTGGCGCACCGTCCGGTGTTCGCCGTGGTGCCTACTGCGGCGCGTGCCAGCGACTTGCAGCAGGCGCTCCTCCAGGCCGGGTCTCGCACTGAAGTGCTAGTGGGCGAGGAGGGCTTGTGCCAGGTGGCGGCGGCGCCGGAAGTGGACGCGGTCATGGCTGCCATCGTCGGAGCCGCTGGCCTGCGCCCCACGCTGGCCGCCGTCCGTGCGGGCAAGAAAGTGCTGCTGGCCAACAAGGAAGCGCTGGTCATGTCAGGCGCCTTGTTCATGCAGGCCGTACGCGACAGTGGCGCTGTCGTGCTGCCGATCGACAGTGAACACAACGCGATTTTCCAGTGCATGCCCGGTGACTTCGAGCGCGGCCTGAGCAAAGTCGGCGTGCGCCGGATTCTGCTGACCGCATCGGGTGGTCCGTTTCGGCGGACCCCCCTTGAGCAGTTGGAACAGGTCACCCCAGAGCAGGCCTGCGCCCATCCGAACTGGTCGATGGGGCGCAAGATCTCCGTCGATTCGGCGAGCATGATGAACAAGGGGCTGGAGCTGATCGAGGCCTGCTGGCTGTTCGATGCGCGTCCGGCCGAGATCGAGGTCGTGGTCCATCCGCAGAGCGTGATCCACTCCCTGGTCGATTATGTCGACGGCTCGGTGCTGGCGCAGTTGGGCAACCCCGACATGCGCACGCCAATCGCCCATGCCATGGCCTGGCCTCAACGTGTGGACTCCGGCGTGGCACCTCTGGATCTGTTCGCCATCGCCCGGCTGGATTTCGAGGCGCCGGACGAGCAGCGGTTTCCCTGCCTGCGTCTTGCGCGGCAGGCGGCCGAGGCGGGCGACAGCGCCCCTGCGATGCTCAACGCGGCGAACGAAATTGCAGTGGCGGCGTTCCTCGAGCGTCGCATACGCTACCCGCAGATCCCGCGTATGATCGAAGACGTCTTGAACCAGGAGCCGGTCGTTGCGCTGGATACGCTCGACACGGTCTTCGCCGCGGACGCCCGCGCGCGAGATCTGGCCCAACAATGGTTGAACCAGCACGGGAACTGACACCCGTATGGCCGTCGTTCGGAGAGAGTTATGAGTGCGCTCTACATGATTATCGGCACCCTGGTGGCCTTGGGGGTGCTGGTTACCTTTCACGAGTTCGGCCACTTCTGGGTCGCACGGCGCTGCGGCGTCAAGGTGCTGCGTTTTTCGGTAGGCTTCGGCACGCCGCTGCTGCGCTGGCACGACCGTCAAGGCACCGAGTTCGTCGTTGCGGCCATTCCCTTGGGCGGCTACGTCAAGATGCTCGACGAGCGTGAGGGCGAGGTGCCGGTCGATCAGGCGGACCAGTCCTTCAACCGCAAGAGCGTGCGTCAGCGCATCGCCATCGTCGCTGCGGGACCGGTGGCCAACTTTCTTCTGGCTCTGGTGTTCTTCTGGCTGCTGGCGATGCTGGGTACCCAGCAACTCAAGCCGGTGGTCGGATCAGTGGAGCCGGGCAGCATTGCAGCAACCGCCGGTCTGATGGCGGGCGAAGAAATTGTTGCGGTAGATGGCGAGAGCACTGCAGGTTGGGCAGCGGTGAACCTGCAGATGGTCCGTCGACTGGGTGAAACCGGATCCTTGCAACTGACCGTGCGCGAGCCGGGTTCCGATGCCGAAACCACCCGTTCGCTGGCCCTGAGCCAGTGGCTGCAGGGTTCCGAAGAGCCTGATCCGATTCGCTCGCTGGGCATTCGTCCGTGGCGCCCAGCGCTGGAACCGATCCTGGCCGAACTCGATCCGAACGGTCCGGCCCAGTCCGCCGGGCTGCGCACCGGGGACCGTCTGTTGGCACTGGACGGGCAGCCGCTGGGCGATTGGCAGCAGGTCGTGGATCTGGTGCGCCAGCGCCCGGACAGTCGAATCGTACTGCGTGTGGAGCGTGACAATGCCCAGCTCGACGTGCCGGTCAATCTGGTTTCCAAGGGCGAGGGCAAAGCGGCGGGGTACCTGGGCGCCGGGGTGAAACCGGTCGAATGGCCACCACAGATGCTGCGCGAAGTCAGCTACGGGCCGCTCGATGCCGTGGTCGAAGGCGCCAGGCGTACCTGGACCATGAGCGTGCTTACCCTTGATTCGCTGAAGAAAATGCTGTTCGGCGAGCTGTCGGTAAAAAACTTGAGTGGACCGATAACCATTGCTAAAGTGGCGGGCGCTTCGGCCCAGTCGGGTTTTGGGGATTTCCTGAATTTCCTCGCCTACCTGAGCATAAGCCTCGGAGTTCTCAATTTGCTGCCTATTCCAGTACTGGATGGGGGGCATCTGCTGTTCTACCTGATCGAATGGGTGCGTGGTCGCCCAGTGTCCGATCGGGTACAGGGTTGGGGAATCCAGATCGGCATCAGTCTGGTGGTCGGGGTCATGCTGCTTGCCCTGATAAACGATCTGGGTCGACTGTAACGCTTCGCTCGTTCGCGAACCTGCCGCTTTTGCGGCAGTTTGTTTATTGCCAGTTGGAATAAGAAAGGACTTCATGAAACGTCTGCTGCTAACTGCGGTTCTTGCCGTACTGATGATCGCTGAAGTTCACGCCGCGTCCTTCACCATCTCCGATATTCGTGTCAACGGTCTGCAGCGGGTTTCCGCCGGCAGCGTGTTTGGCGCGTTGCCGTTGAACGTAGGTGACCAGGCCGACGACGGTCGCCTGGTGGAATCGACCCGTGCACTCTTTAAAACCGGGTTCTTCCAGGATATCCAACTGGGCCGGGACGGTAATGTCCTGGTGATCACCGTGGTCGAACGACCTTCGGTGGCCAGTATCGACATCGAAGGCAACAAGGCCATCTCCACCGAAGACCTGATGAAGGGCCTCAAGCAGTCCGGCCTGGCCGAAGGCGAGATCTTCCAGCGTGCGACCCTCGAAGGCGTGCGTAACGAGTTGCAGCGCCAGTACGTCGCCCAGGGTCGCTACTCGGCGTCGGTCGACACCGAAGTGATCACCCAGCCGCGCAACCGCGTGGCCCTGAAGATCAACATCAACGAAGGCACGGTCGCGGCCATCCAGCACATCAACGTGGTGGGCAACTCGGTGTTCCCCGAGGAAGACCTGACCGACCTGTTCGAACTCAAGACGTCCAACTGGCTGTCGTTCTTCCGCAACGACGACAAGTACGCACGCGAAAAGCTGTCCGGTGACCTGGAGCGTCTGCGCTCCTACTACCTGGACCGCGGCTACATCAACATGGACATCGCCTCTACCCAGGTGTCGATCACCCCGGACAAGAAGCACGTCTACATCACCGTCAACGTCAACGAAGGTGAAAAGTACACCGTTCGCGACGTCAAGCTCAGCGGTGACCTGAAAGTGCCTGAAGATCAGGTCCAGCAACTGATGCTGGTGAAGAAGGGCCAGGTGTTCTCGCGCAAGGTCATGACCTCGACTTCCGAGTTGATCACCCGCCGCCTGGGTAACGACGGCTACACCTTCGCCAACGTCAACGGCGTGCCTCAGCCGCACGACGAAGACCACACCGTGGACATCACTTTCGTGGTCGATCCGGGCAAGCGTGCCTACGTCAACCGCATCAACTTCCGTGGCAACACCAAGTCGGAAGACGAAGTGCTGCGCCGTGAAATGCGCCAGATGGAAGGCGGCTGGGCGTCAACCTACCTGATCGACCAATCCAAGACCCGCCTCGAGCGCCTTGGCTTCTTCAAGGAAGTGAACGTCGAGACCCCGGCCGTGCCGGGTACCGATGACCAGGTCGACGTCAACTATGCCGTGGAAGAGCAGGCCTCGGGTTCCATCACCGCCAGCGTCGGTTTCGCCCAGAGCGCCGGTCTGATCCTGGGTGGTTCGATCAGCCAGAACAACTTCCTGGGTACGGGTAATCGCGTGTCGATCGGCTTGACCCGCAGCGAGTACCAGAGCCGCTACAACTTCAGCTACACTGACCCCTACTACACGCCGGACGGCGTCAGTCTGGGCTACAACGCCTTCTATCGCTCAACCGACTACGATGACCTCGACGTCGACGTAGCCAGCTACGCGGTGGACAGCCTGGGCGCCGGCATGAACTTCGGCTACCCGATCAGTGAAACCTCGCGCCTGACCTTCGGCCTGAGCGTGCAGAACGACAAGATCAAGACCGGTAAATACACCGTTGAAGAGATTTTCGACTTCATCGAGAAGGAAGGTGAGAACTTCACCAACTTCAAGGCTTCGGCCGGCTGGTCTTCGTCAACGCTGAACAAGGGTGTACTGCCGACCCGCGGTGCTTCGCAAAGCCTGACTGGTGAAATCACCATTCCGGGTAGCGACCTGTCGTTCTTCAAGATCGACTATCGCAACCAGGCGTTCGTGCCGGTCACCGAAAACTACACCATGCGCTTCCACACCGAGCTGGGCTATGGCGATGGTTACGGTTCCACCGACGGTCTGCCGTTCTACGAGAACTACTACGCAGGTGGTTTCAACTCGGTACGTGGCTTCAAGGACAGTACGCTTGGCCCGCGCAGTACGCCAAGCAAAGGAATTCGTAATGGCACCTTGAGGGATCCAGATCAGGATCCGCTGGCGTTCGGTGGTAACGTACAGATTACAGGCGGTGCGGAGGTCCTGTTCCCACTGCCATTCGTCAAAGATCAACGTTCGTTGCGCACCTCTCTATTCGTTGACGTGGGTAACGTGTTCGATACCAATTGCACTGACACAACGACGGAAGCCGGTGAAAAAGTCCGCTGCAACGACATCGACATCGCCAACATGGCCGTCTCCGCCGGTCTGGGTGTGACCTGGATCACCGCCCTGGGACCGTTGAGCTTCAGCCTGGCAATGCCGGTCAAGAAACCTGACAACGCCGAAACCCAAGTCTTCCAATTCTCTCTGGGTCAGACCTTCTAAGGTCTGCTCCTTGGCAACAACAACGGATTTTGTAGGAGTTTATTGTGCGCAAGTTGACTCAAATGGTTGTTCTGGCCGCGACCCTCGCCGCCTCGCTGGGTGCTACTCCGGCTTTCGCCGACATGAAAATTGCCGTTCTGAACTATCAGATGGCACTGCTCGAGTCTGACGCGGCCAAGAAGTATGCCGTCGATGCCGAGAAGAAATTCGGTCCGCAGTTGAGCAAGCTCAAGACTCTGGAAAGCAGCGCCAAGAGCATTCAGGACCGACTGGTCGCCGGTGGCGACAAGATGGCTCAGCCCGAGCGTGAACGCCTGGAACTCGAATTCAAGCAGAAGGCCCGCGACTTCCAGTTCCAGTCCAAGGAACTGAACGAAGCCAAGGCCGTTGCCGACCGCGAAATGCTCAAGCAGCTCAAGCCCAAGCTTGACGGCGCCGTCGAAGAAGTCATCAAGAAAGGTGCCTTCGACCTGGTGCTGGAGCGCGGTGCGGTGATTGATGTCAAACCTCAGTTCGACATCACTCGCCAGGTCATCGAGCGCATGAATCAGTCGCGCTGATATGACAGCGACCATGAAGCTCGGTCAGCTGGCCGAGTTCCTGGGCGCCACGGTCAGTGGCGACCCGGAGAAGATCATCACTGGGCTGGCCACCTTGCAGGAGGCCGGCCCAGCTCAGCTGAGCTTTCTGGCCAATCCGCAGTACCGCAAGTTTCTGCCCGACAGCCATGCCGGGGCCGTACTGCTCAAGGCCGCTGATGCAGAAGGGTTCAAGGGCGACGCGCTGATCGTTCCCGACCCATATCTGGCCTATGCGCGCATCTCCCACCTGTTCGATCCCAAGCCCCGCGCCAGCACTGGTGTGCATCCTACTGCGGTCATCGCTCCCGATGCCCAGGTCGATGCGGCCGCCAGTGTCGGAGCCTTTGCCGTGGTCGAAAGCGGCGCTCGGATCGCAGCCGGTGTCACCATCGGTGCGCATTGTTTCATCGGTGCACGCTGCGAGATCGGCGAGGGCGGCTGGTTGGCGCCCCGGGTCACGCTCTATCACGACGTGCGCATCGGTAAGCGAGTAGTCATCCAATCCGGTGCCGTGCTGGGTGGCGAGGGCTTCGGCTTTGCCAACGAGAAAGGCGTCTGGCAGAAGATCGCCCAGATCGGCGGCGTCAGCATCGGCGACGACTGCGAGATCGGTGTAAACACCGCCATCGACCGTGGTGCACTGGCCGATACCGTGATCGGCAATGGCGTGAAGCTCGATAACCAGATCCAGATTGCCCACAACGTGCAGATTGGCGACAACACCGCCATGGCGGCCTGCGTCGGCATTTCGGGAAGCAGCAAGATCGGCAAGAATTGCATGCTCGCAGGCGGTGTAGGCCTGGTCGGGCACATCGAGATCTGCGATGGCGTGTTCATCACTGGCATGACCATGGTGACCCATTCGATCACCGAGCCGGGTGCCTATTCCTCGGGTACGGCGATGCAGCCGGCAGCCGAGTGGCGCAAGAGCGCTGCGCGATTGCGGCATCTGGATGACATGGCTCGGCGCCTCAAGCAGGTGGAAAAGCATGTCGAGGCAGTGACCCAAGGCGGTAAAGCGTCATCTGATGGCTGATACCTTTTCCATATCAAGTGTGCCCAGCCGCTAGACTGCCCCTTGATTTGCAATAGGAGTGTCGCGCGTCAGCCGCGCGCTCCCTATCTTTACTACAGGCTTCCCCCCGAAATGATGGACATCAACGAGATTCGCGAATACCTGCCGCACCGCTATCCCTTCCTGTTGGTGGATCGGGTCGTGGAGCTGGACGTCGAAAGCCAGAGCATTCGCGCCTACAAGAATGTCAGCATCAACGAGCCGTTCTTCAATGGTCACTTTCCCGCGCACCCGATCATGCCGGGCGTGCTGATCATCGAGGCCATGGCCCAGGCTGCCGGCATCCTTGGTTTCAAGATGCTCGACGTGAAACCGGCCGACGGTACGCTCTACTACTTCGTGGGTTCGGACAAGCTGCGTTTCCGCCAGCCGGTGCTGCCGGGTGATCAGCTGATCCTGGAAGCCAAGTTCATCAGCTGCAAGCGCCAGATCTGGAAGTTCGACTGCAAGGCTTCGGTCGATGGCAAGCCGGTCTGCTCGGCCGAGATCATCTGTGCGGAACGCAAGCTATGAGTTTGATTGACCCTCGCGCCATCATCGATCCGTCCGCCATATTGGCAGATGGTGTCGAAGTCGGCCCTTGGTCGATCGTTGGTGCGGGCGTGGAAATTGGTGAAGGTACCGTGATCGGTCCTCACGTCATTCTCAAGGGGCCGACCCGCATCGGCAGGCACAATCGCATCTACCAGTTTTCCTCGATCGGGGAAGACACGCCGGACCTCAAGTACAAAGGCGAGGAAACCCGCCTGGTCATCGGTGACCACAACGTGATCCGCGAAGGTGTGACCATCCACCGTGGCACCGTGCAGGACCGCGCCGAAACCACCTTGGGCGACCATAACCTGATCATGGCCTACGCCCATATCGGGCACGACAGCGTGATCGGCAACCACTGCATTCTGGTCAACAACACCGCTTTGGCCGGCCATGTGCATGTTCACGACTGGGCGATCCTCTCCGGCTTCACCTTGGTTCACCAGTACTGCCACATTGGCGCCCACAGCTTTTCGGGCATGGGTACCGCCATCGGCAAGGATGTGCCGGCCTATGTCACGGTGTTTGGCAACCCGGCCGAAGCCCGCAGCATGAATTTCGAAGGCATGCGCCGCCGCGGTTTCAGCGACGAAGCGATCCACGCGCTGCGCCGAGCCTACAAGACGGTCTACCGCCGTGGTCTGACCGTCGAGCAGGCCTTACTCGATCTGGAAGAACCTGCGCGGCTGCACCCTGAAGTCGACGTGTTCCTCAAGTCGATCCAGTCCTCGACTCGCGGCATCACCCGCTGATGTCTCACCCCGCACCGCTGACCGTGGCACTGGTGGCAGGCGAAGCCAGTGGCGATATCCTGGGTTCCGGGCTGATGCGTGCGCTCAAGGCGCGCCATCCGCATGTCCAGTTCATCGGCGTCGGCGGCCCGCTGATGGAAGCCGAAGGGCTGGTCAGTCGCTTCCCCATGGAGCGCCTGGCAGTGATGGGCCTGGTCGAAGTGCTGGGTCGTCTGCGCGAACTGCTGGCACGGCGCAAGCAGCTGATTGCCGAGCTGATTGCCTGCAAGCCGGACGTGTTCATCGGCATCGACGCACCCGACTTCACCCTGAACATCGAACTCAAGCTGCGCCAGGCCGGGATCAAGACCGTGCATTACGTGAGCCCCTCGGTCTGGGCCTGGCGGCAGAAGCGCGTATTGAAGATTCGCCAGGGCTGCGACCTGATGCTCACGTTGCTGCCCTTCGAGGCTCGCTTCTACGAGGAGCAGGGCGTGCCGGTGCGTTTCGTCGGGCACCCGTTGGCCGATACCATTGCGCTGCAGGCGGACCGCAGTGAGGCCCGCACCCAGCTGGGCCTGGTCGGCGAGTTCCCGCTGGTGGCCTTGATGCCCGGCAGTCGCGGTGGGGAGGTCGGCCGTCTGGGCGAGCTGTTCCTCGACAGTGCCCAGTTACTGCTGCAGTCGAAACCGGATGCACGCTTCGTGATTCCCTGTGCCAACCCCCAGCGGCGGGCGCAACTGGAGCAGATGCTTGCGGGGCGCACGCTGCCGGTGACCTTGCTCGACGGCGACTCGCACACGGCGCTGGCTGCCTGTGACGCGGTGTTGATCGCTTCCGGTACGGCCACTTTGGAAGCCCTGCTGTACAAGCGCCCGATGGTGGTTGCGTATCGACTGGCGCCCCTGACGTACTGGATTCTTAAACGCATGGTCAAGAGCCCCTACGTGTCGTTGCCCAACCTCCTGGCCCAGCGCATGCTGGTGCCCGAGCTGCTGCAGGATGACGCTACGCCCCAAGCGCTGGTCGAGCGCTTGCTGCCGCTGCTGGCCGGTGGCGAGGAGCAGACCAGCGGTTTCGACGCGATTCACCGCACGCTGCGCCGCGACGCGTCCAACCAGGCGGCCGACGCCGTGCTGCAACTGATAGGCAGGAACGATGGCTAAGCCCCTACAGACAAGCAGGCAACTGCAAATGGGCCTGGATTTCGATCTGGTCGAAGAGCTGGTCGCCGGCGTCGACGAAGTCGGCCGTGGCCCGTTGTGTGGCGCGGTGGTGACGGCGGCGGTGATCCTCGATCCGCGTCGGCCAATCTTGGGCCTCAACGATTCGAAGAAACTCACCGAAGCACGTCGCGAATTGCTCTACGACGAAATCTGCGAGAAAGCGCTGGCCTGGTGTATCGCCCGTGCCGAGGTCGAAGAGATCGACCGCCTGAACATTCTGCACGCGACCATGCTCGCCATGCAGCGGGCGGTCCAAGGCCTGAGCATCACGCCAAGACTGGCGCTGATCGATGGCAATCGCTGCCCGCAGCTGGATGTACCAAGCGCCCCGGTGATCCAGGGCGACGCGAAGGTCCCCGCCATCGCCGCTGCTTCGATCCTGGCCAAGGTCAGTCGCGACCGGGAAATGTCCGCTTTCGAATTGATCTACCCGGGTTACGGCATGGGTGGTCACAAGGGCTACCCCACGCCGGTGCATCTGGAAGCCTTGGCGCGGCTGGGGCCGACGCCCATTCATCGGCGATCGTTCGCACCGGTCCGCGCGGCGTGGCAGGCTCGCGAAAGCATCGATCAAACCCCCGCCTGGGTCTAGCAGGCTGATGTTTTGATCAGGGCCCGGTACAATCCGGGCCTTGTCGTTCTACCCGTCACCATAGGATCAACATGTCGGTTTCCTTCGTTCATCTTCGCCTGCACACCGAATACTCGCTGGTCGACGGCCTGGTGCGGATCAAGCCGCTGGTCAAGGCGCTGGCCGGCATGAACATGCCTGCGGTGGCGGTGACCGACCAGAACAACATGTGTTCGCTGGTGAAGTTCTACAAGGCGGCCATGGGCGCCGGCATCAAGCCGATCTGCGGCGCCGACCTGTGGCTGGCCAATCGCGACCCCGACGGGCCCCTGAGCCGCATCAGCCTGCTGGCGATGAACGCGGTCGGCTATCGCAACATCACCGAGCTGATTTCCCGCGGCTTCATCGACGGCCAGCGCAATGGCCAGGTGATCGTCGAGCGGCAATGGGTGGCCGAAGCCAGCGAAGGCGTGATCTGCCTGTCGGCGGCCAAGGAGGGCGAGATCGGCATGGCCCTGTTGGGCGGCTACCCGGGCGATGCCGACAACCTGCTGCGCGAGTGGATGGCGGTGTTCCCCGAGCGCTTCTATGTCGAGGTGCAGCGGACCAACCGCACCAACGACGAAGAGTACCTGCACGCCGCCGTCGCTCTGGCCGACCGCCTGGGCGCGCCCCTGGTCGCCACTAACGATGTGCGCTTCATCAAGCAGGAAGACTTCGAGGCCCACGAGACGCGCGTGTGCATTGGTGAAGGCCGGGCGCTGGATGACCCGCGCCGCAACAAGAACTACAGCGACCAGCAGTACCTCAAAAGCGCCGAGGAGATGGCCGAGCTGTTCAGCGACCTGCCCGAGGCGCTGGAAAACACCGTCGAGATCGCCAAGCGGTGCAACATCGACGTCAAGCTGGGCAAGCACTTCCTGCCCGATTACCCGATTCCCGATGGCATGACCATCGATGAATATTTCCGCAAGGTCTCGTTCGACGGCCTGGAAGAGCGCCTGGCTGTGCTGCTGCCCAAGGACACCACCGAGAACTACGAAGCGCGTCGGCAGGTGTATGTCGACCGGCTGAATTTCGAGCTCGACATCATCATCCAGATGGGCTTTCCCGGTTACTTCCTGATCGTGATGGACTTCATCCAGTGGGCCAAGAACAACGGCGTGCCGGTGGGCCCAGGCCGGGGGTCGGGCGCAGGGTCCCTGGTGGCTTACGTACAGAAGATCACCGACCTCGATCCACTGGAATACGACCTGCTGTTCGAACGCTTCCTCAACCCCGAGCGGGTGTCCATGCCCGACTTCGACGTCGACTTCTGCATGGACGGTCGCGACCGGGTCATCGACTACGTGGCCGACAAGTACGGCCGCAACGCGGTCAGCCAGATCATCACTTTCGGCTCCATGGCGGCCAAGGCGGTGGTGCGCGACGTGGCGCGGGTACAGGGCAAGTCCTACGGCCTGGCTGATCGCCTGTCCAAGATGATTCCCTTCGAAGTCGGCATGACCCTGGAAAAGGCCTACGAGCAGGAAGAAATCCTGCGCGACTTCATCAAGGTCGATGAAGAGGCGGCAGAAATCTGGGAAATGGCGCGCAAGCTCGAAGGCGTGGTGCGTAACGTCGGCAAGCACGCCGGGGGTGTGGTGATCGCGCCGACCAAGCTGACCGACTTCGCGCCGATCTACTGCGACGAGGCCGGTGACGGCCTGGTGACCCAGTTCGACAAGGATGACGTGGAAGCGGCAGGCCTGGTCAAGTTCGACTTTCTCGGCCTGCGTACCCTGACCATCATCGACTGGGCGCTGAAGACCATCAACCGCGACCGGGCCAAGGTCAACGAGGCGCCGCTGGACATCGCCTTCATTCCGCTCGACGACAAGCCGACCTACCAGTTGCTGCAGAAGGCCGAGACCACTGCCGTCTTCCAGCTCGAATCTCGCGGCATGAAGGAGCTGATCAAGAAGCTCAAGCCCGACTGCCTGGAAGACCTCATTGCACTGGTGGCGTTGTTCCGGCCAGGCCCGCTGCAATCGGGCATGGTGGACGACTTCATCAACCGCAAGCACGGTCGCGCCGAGCTGGCCTACCCGCATTCGGACTACCAGTACGAAGGTCTGAAACCGGTGCTGGCGCCCACCTACGGTATCATCCTGTATCAGGAACAGGTGATGCAGATCGCCCAGGTGATGGCAGGCTACACCCTCGGCGGCGCCGACATGTTGCGTCGCGCCATGGGCAAGAAAAAACCCGAAGAGATGGCCAAGCAGCGTGGCGGCTTCATCGAAGGGTGCGCCACCAACAACATCGACCCGGACCTGGCGGGCAACATCTTCGACCTGGTAGAAAAATTCGCCGGTTACGGTTTCAACAAGTCCCACTCCGCCGCCTATGGCCTGGTGTCCTACCAGACCGCCTGGCTCAAGGCTCACTACCCGGCGCCGTTCATGGCTGCGGTGCTCTCGGCGGACATGCACAACACCGACAAGGTTGTGACCTTGATCGAGGAAGTGCGCACCATGAAGCTGCGCCTGGACGCGCCGGACGTGAACAATTCCGAGTTCAAGTTCACGGTCAACGACGATGGCCGCATCGTCTATGGGCTGGGCGCGATCAAAGGCGTGGGCGAAGGGCCGGTTGAGGCAATCATCGAAGCCCGTCAGGCCGGCCCGTTCAAGGACCTGTTCGACTTCTGCGAGCGCGTCGATCTCAAGCGCATCAACAAACGCACACTCGACGGTCTGATCCGCAGCGGTGCGATCGACCGCCTGGGTCCGTATTTCCACGATGAGCCCAAAGCCTATCAAGCCAACATCGACCGCAATCGCGCGGTACTGCTGGCGGCCATGGAGGGCGCGATCAAGGCGGCGGAGCAGACCGCTCGCACCCACGACAGCGGCCACGACGATCTGTTTGGCGGTGTGTTCGTCGAAGCGGACGCCGATGTCTATGCCGACCATCGCAAGGCCAAGGAGCTGACCCTCAAGGAGCGGCTGCGCGGCGAGAAGGAAACTCTGGGGCTATACCTCACCGGGCACCCGATCGACGAATACGAAGGCGAGATCCGCCGCTTCGCTCGGCAGCGCATCATCGACCTCAAGCCTTCGCGCGAAACCCAGACCGTGGCTGGCATGGTCATCGCGTTGCGGGTAATGAAGAACAAGAAGGGCGACAAGATGGGCTTCATCACCCTCGACGACCGCTCGGCGCGCATCGAGGCCTCACTGTTCGCCGATGCCTTCATGTCCGCGCAATCGCTGCTGCAGACCGACGCCATGGTGGTGGTGGAAGGGGAGGTCAGCAACGATGATTTCTCCGGTGGCCTGCGGCTGCGCGTCAAGCGCGTGATGAGCATGGAAGATGCGCGCACCAACCTGGCCGAAAGCTTGCGCCTGAAGGTGCACGCCGACGGGCTGGGTGGCGATCGGCTCGGCTGGCTGGGCGAATTGTGCCGTCAGCACCGCGGCGCCTGCCCGATCACCATGGAATACACGAGCAACGACGCCAAGGCGACGCTGCAGTTCGGCGAAGGCTGGCGGATCGACCCGGCCGACAGCTTGATTCAAGCGTTGCGTGACCAGTTCGGTCGCGAGAACGTCTTTCTGCAATATCGTTGAACTTGACCGTTGAGTTGGCCCCTGCGGGCCGGGCTCGACCACAATTAATAAACTCGACCTGAACGCGCCGTTTCCTTTAAGGTATGGCGCCAAACGGATCAACCGGCCGGCCGCTTGGCCGTCGACCCAAGACGGATGCCTATGAACCCGAATTTTCTTGATTTCGAACAGCCGATCGCTGACCTGCAAGCCAAGATCGAAGAGCTGCGCCTGGTAGGCAACGACAATTCGTTGAACATCGGCGACGAGATCTCTCGCCTGCAAGACAAGAGCAGCACGCTGACCGAAAGCATCTTCGGCAACCTGACCAGCTGGCAGATTGCCCGGCTGGCGCGTCACCCGCGCCGCCCGTACACCCTGGACTACATTCAGCACATCTTTACCGAATTCGATGAGCTGCACGGCGACCGTCACTTCTCCGACGACGCCGCCATCGTCGGCGGTGTCGCTCGTCTCGACGAGCAGCCGGTGATGATCATCGGCCACCAGAAAGGCCGCGAAGTGCGCGAGAAGGTCCGTCGCAACTTCGGCATGCCGCGTCCGGAAGGCTACCGCAAGGCGTGCCGCCTGATGGAAATGGCCGAGCGCTTCAAGATGCCGATCCTCACCTTCATCGACACGCCGGGCGCGTACCCGGGCATCGATGCCGAAGAGCGCAACCAGAGCGAAGCGATCGCCTGGAACCTGCGCGTGATGGCACGCCTGAAAACGCCGATCATCGCCACGGTCATCGGTGAAGGCGGTTCGGGTGGTGCATTGGCCATCGGTGTCTGCGATCAACTGAACATGTTGCAGTATTCGACCTATGCGGTGATTTCGCCGGAAGGTTGCGCGTCGATTCTGTGGAAAACCGCCGAAAAGGCGCCGGATGCCGCCGAAGCCATGGGCATCACGGCCGAGCGCTTGAACCACTTGGGCATTGTCGACAAGGTGATCGATGAGCCACTGGGTGGCGCCCATCGCGATCCGGTCGCCGCCTCGGCCCTGATCCGCGCCGAGCTGACCAGCCAGCTGGACATGCTCAAGGGTTTCGACACCGAGACGCTGCTCAGCCGTCGGTATGACCGATTGATGAGCTACGGATTGTAAGGTTCGAGACCGCGGCGCGCCCTTCGCGGGCCGAGGGCTCAGCCGCCCGCCCCGCTCCCACAGGTATGGGTTCACTCCGTCCACTGTGGGAGCGGGCTCTGCCCGCGAAGGGCGCACAGCCGATTCAAGGCCCAGCCCCGATCCGTGTGGGAGCGGGGCGGGCGGCTGAGCCCTCTGCCCGCGAAGGGAGCACCGCTCATACCTCGCCTTGCCCAGTGAGGGCCGCACCTTATGCGTGAATCCTCAGTCTTGATGCAACGATTACAGGCCCGGTTGCAACCCTACCTCTCAGCCCCTGCCTGGTACGTCGCCTTCTCCGGTGGCCTCGACTCCACCGTCCTGCTGCACCTGTTGGCCGGTCTGCCAAAGCGTCCGCCGCTGACTGCTCTTCATATCCATCACGGTCTGCAATCGGTCGCCGATACCTGGCCTGCACACTGCCAATCCCTGTGCGACCAGCTCGGTGTGCCGTTGCGCATTATCCGGGTGCAGGTCGAGAACGGCCCCAGCCTGGAACAAGCCGCGCGTCAGGCACGCTATCGAGCCTTCGATGGGATACTCGGGAGTGGCGATGTCCTGTTCGCCGCCCAGCACCAGGATGATCAGGCCGAAACCCTGCTGTTTCGTCTGCTGCGCGGCGCGGGCGTGCGGGGACTTGCGGCGATGCCACAGCAGCGACCGCAAGGGCAGGGGATCTTGGCCAGGCCGCTGCTCGATGAGCCTCGCAGCGAACTGGTCGCGTACGCTCGTGCCGAGGGCCTGGACTGGATCGACGACCCCTCCAACACCGATACCCGTTTTTCGCGCAATTACCTGCGCCGCGACGTGCTGCCCGTGATCACGGCGCGCTGGCCCCAGGCGGCCGGCAGCATTGCCAGGGCGGCGGCCCATCTGGGCGAAGCGGCGCAGTTGCTGGAGGAGCTGGCCGAAGCGGACCTGGAGCCTGCGCGCGCATCGGTCGAGCATTCCTGGCTGGCCGTACCGAGCCTGGCCCTGGCGCCGCTGCAAGCGCTGTCCGACAGCCGTCAGCGCAATGCCCTGCAGTTCTGGCTGGCACGCCTGACGCGCCTGCCCGACACCCAGCACTGGGTCGGGTGGACATCCTTGCGCGACGCCGATGCCGCAGCCACGCCCGTCTGGCGACTGACCGACGGCGAGCTGCACAGGGCCCACGGACGGATCTGGTGGGTCAGTGGCCAATGGTCGCAGGCTCAGCCTGCGGTTCAAACATGGCCGCGTCTTGAGCAGGCCTTGCAACTGCCGGGTAACGGTGAGGTGCGATGGCAGGGCAGTCCGCCGCCCGGTCAGGCGCAGATTCGCTACCGCCAGGGCGGCGAAGGCCTGCGCTTGCCCGCTCGCGGGCAGCGAGACCTCAAACGCCTGCTCAACGAAAGCCGCCTGCCGGGGTTCGTGCGCGATCGTCTGCCTCTGCTGTTCGTCGACGACCAACTGGTGGCCGTGGCCAACCTGCCATTGTCCAGCGTCGATGGCCTACTGGTGTGGTCGCCGCCGACCGGCGAGCAGAGTTTGAGATGAAAGGGGGAATCCGGTAGACTACGCTCCCTTCTTGATACAGCTTCTGTGAGCCCACCGGATTCACGGACGTTGCCGATTGCCAAACCGTTTTTGGTCGTCGGGGGCTTCGGCCTTCCTTCGCTTTCCCCGGCGGCTTCTGCCGCTTTAACGCAGACTTCTAGGGTTTTTCATGACGCGCTACATCTTCGTCACGGGCGGTGTTGTTTCTTCATTGGGGAAAGGCATTGCCTCGGCTTCATTGGCGGCCATCCTGGAGGCGCGGGGGCTCAAAGTCACCATGCTCAAGCTTGACCCGTACATCAACGTCGACCCGGGCACCATGAGCCCGTTCCAGCACGGTGAAGTGTTCGTCACCCATGACGGCGCCGAGACCGACCTGGACCTGGGGCACTACGAGCGGTTCATCCGCACGACCATGACCCAGAACAACAACTTCACCACCGGCCGCGTCTACGAGCACGTGTTGCGCAAGGAGCGTCGTGGTGACTACCTGGGCGCGACCATCCAGGTCATCCCGCACATCACCGACGAGATCAAGCGCCGCATCATCAAAGGCGCCGGCGATGCCGACGTGGCCATGGTCGAGATCGGCGGCACCGTGGGCGACATCGAATCGCAACCGTTCCTGGAGGCGATCCGCCAGCTGCGCTTCGAAGTCGGCGCCAAGCGCGCGATGCTGATGCACCTGACGCTGGTCCCGTACATTGCCACCGCTGGCGAGACCAAGACCAAGCCGACCCAGCATTCGGTCAAGGAACTGCGCTCCATCGGCCTGCAGCCTGATGTGCTGGTGTGCCGCTCCGATCACCCGATCGACACCTCGTCGCGTCGCAAGATCGCGCAGTTCACCAACGTCGAAGAGCGCGCGGTCATCGCCCTGGAAGACGCCGACACCATCTACAAGATCCCGGGCATACTGCACTCCCAGGGCCTGGACGATTTCGTCGTCGAGCGCTTCGGTCTGCAGTGCGGCAGCGCTGACCTGTCCGAGTGGGACGCGGTGGTCGATGCCAAGCTGAACCCGGAACACGAAGTGACCATCGCCATGGTCGGCAAGTACATGGAACTGCTCGATGCCTACAAATCGCTGATCGAAGCGATGAGCCATGCTGGTATCAGCAATCGCACCAAGGTCAACCTGCGCTACATCGACTCCGAAGACATCGAGAACCAGGGCACTGCCCTGCTCGAAGGCGTGGACGCCATCCTGGTTCCCGGCGGCTTCGGTCTGCGCGGTGTGGAAGGCAAGATCACCGCCGTGCAGTACGCCCGCGAGAACAAGGTGCCGTACCTGGGCATCTGCCTGGGCATGCAGGTAGCAGTCATCGAATTCGCCCGTAACGTGATGGGCTGGAAAGACGCCAACTCCACCGAATTCGATCGTGCCAGCGGCCACCCGGTGGTCGGTCTGATCACCGAGTGGGAAGACGCCACCGGTGCCGTGGAAACCCGTACCGAAGCTTCCGATCTGGGCGGCACCATGCGCCTGGGTGCGCAGGACTGCCAACTGATCAGTGGTTCCAAGGTGCACGATTGCTACGCCCGCGATGTGATCGTCGAGCGTCATCGTCATCGCTACGAAGTGAACAACAACCTGCTGCCGCAACTGGTCGACGCCGGCCTGGTGGTTTCCGGTCGTTCGGGTGATGGTGCGCTGGTCGAAGTGGTCGAGTCCAAGGATCACCCATGGTTCGTGGCCTGCCAGTTCCATCCCGAGTTCACCTCGACGCCGCGTGACGGTCATCCGCTGTTCAGCGGCTTCGTCAAGGCTGCATTGGCTCAACATCAGAAGAAGGCCTGACCCTCATGGCGCAGAAGATCATCCGCGTTGGCGACATCGAGATCGCCAACGATAAGCCATTCGTGCTGTTCGGTGGCATGAACGTGCTGGAATCGCGGGACATGGCCCTCAAGGTCTGCGAAGAATACGTGCGGGTGACTGATAAGCTCGGCATCCCCTACGTGTTCAAGGCCAGCTTCGACAAGGCCAACCGCTCTTCCGTGACCTCCTACCGCGGCCCCGGCCTGGAAGAGGGCATGCGCATCTTCGAAGAGATCAAGCAGACCTTCAATGTGCCACTGATCACCGACGTCCACGAGCCTGCGCAGGCTGCCGTGGTCGCCGAAGTCTGCGACATCATTCAGCTGCCGGCCTTCCTGTCGCGCCAGACCGACCTGGTGGTCGCCATGGCCAAGACCGGTGCGGTCATCAACATCAAGAAGGCCCAGTTCCTGGCCCCGCAGGAAATGAAGCACATCCTGACCAAGTGCGAGGAAGCCGGTAACGACCAGTTGATCCTCTGCGAGCGTGGTTCGAGCTTCGGCTACAACAACCTGGTGGTGGACATGCTCGGCTTCGGCATCATGAAGTCGTTCCAATACCCGGTGTTCTTCGACGTCACCCATGCCCTGCAGATGCCGGGCGGTCGCAGCGACTCGGCCGGTGGTCGCCGTGCCCAGGTCACCGACCTGGCCAAGGCAGGCCTGAGCCAGGGCCTGGCAGGTCTGTTCCTGGAAGCCCATCCGGACCCGGACAACGCCAAGTGCGACGGTCCGTGCGCACTGCGTCTGGACAAGCTGGAACCGTTCCTCGCCCAGCTCAAGGCGCTCGACGAACTGGTCAAAGGTTTCCCGGCGATCGAAACGGCCTGATTGCGGTAAAGTAGTGCCCGATTTGTTGTGGTGAACCCTTCGCGGGCAGAGACCTGCTCCCACAGGGCTCCCTGTGGGAGCAGGTCTCTGCCCGCGAATGGGCCACCAAGACCCCCGCTGCGTCGTTCTCGTCTACTTTGGAGTGTTCATAACAATGGCAAAAATCGTCGACATCAAAGGTCGTGAAGTTCTCGACTCCCGTGGCAACCCTACCGTGGAAGCCGACGTGCTTCTGGAAAACGGCATCATCGGCACTGCCTGTGCACCGTCGGGCGCGTCCACCGGCTCGCGTGAAGCGCTGGAGCTGCGCGATGGCGACAAGAGCCGCTACCTGGGCAAGGGTGTTCTGAAAGCCGTGGCCAACATCAATGGCCCGATTCGCGATGCGCTGCTGGGCAAGGATCCGGTCGACCAGAAGGCGCTGGACCACGCCATGATTGCCCTGGACGGAACTGAGAACAAGGCATCGCTGGGCGCCAACGCCATCCTCGCCGTGTCCCTGGCTGCCGCCAAGGCCGCTGCACAGGACCAGGACCTGCCCCTCTACGCGCACATCGCCAACCTCAACGGTACGCCGGGCGTCTACTCCATGCCCGTGCCGATGATGAACATCATCAACGGTGGCGAGCACGCCGACAACAACGTCGACATCCAGGAATTCATGGTCCAGCCGGTTGGCGCCAAGACCTTTTCCGACGCCCTGCGCATGGGCACCGAAATCTTCCACCACCTCAAGGCGGTACTGAAGGCTCGCGGCCTGAGCACTGCGGTAGGTGACGAAGGTGGCTTCGCCCCTGACCTGGCCTCCAACGAAGACGCCCTGAGCGCCATTGCCGAAGCCGTCGAGAAGGCCGGCTACAAACTGGGCACCGACGTGACCCTGGCTCTGGACTGCGCTGCCAGCGAATTCTTCGAAAACGGCACCTACGATCTGGCCGGTGAAGGCCACAAGTTCGACGCCGAAGGTTTCGCCGAATACCTCAAGGGCCTGACCGAGCGCTACCCGATCATCTCCATCGAAGACGGCCTGGACGAGTCGGACTGGGCAGGCTGGAAGATCCTCACCGACAAGATCGGCGAGAAGGTTCAGCTGGTAGGTGACGACCTGTTCGTGACCAACACCAAGATTCTCAAGGAAGGCATCGACAAGAAGATCGCCAACTCGATTCTGATCAAGTTCAACCAGATCGGCACCCTGACCGAAACCCTGGAAGCCATCCAGATGGCCAAGGCCGCAGGTTACACCGCGGTGATCTCGCACCGCTCCGGCGAAACCGAGGATTCGACCATCGCCGACCTGGCCGTGGGTACCGCTGCCGGTCAGATCAAGACCGGCTCGCTGTGCCGCTCCGACCGCGTTTCCAAGTACAACCAATTGCTGCGTATCGAAGAGCAATTGGGCGCCAAGGCGATCTACCGTGGTCGCGACGAGTTTCGCGGCTAAGCAATAGATGGTAGAAAGACGACATGCGGAGCCTGGCGGATGCCAGGCTTCGTGCTATCTGGTCGCAGAGTTGAAGTTTTTTACCACTGGGTAATGTGATGCGCAGTCCTTATTGGTTGTTTCTCGTCTTGCTTCTGCTCCTGGGTGGTTTGCAGTATCGCCTGTGGGTCGGAAACGGAAGTCTCAAGCAGGTAGCCGAGCTGAAACAGCAGATCGCCGAACAGCACGCCGAGAACGAGCGGCTGCTGGAGCGCAATCGCGTGATGGACGCTGAAGTACTCGAATTGAAAAAGGGCATGGAGACCGTGGAAGAACGCGCTCGCCATGAACTGGGCATGGTCAAGGAGGGTGAAACCCTCTACCAGTTGGCCCAATGAAGACCTCGCTGCCAGCCTTCTGGGCAGTGATTCCCGCTGCAGGCGTGGGTGCGCGCATGGCGGCGGATCGTCCCAAGCAATACCTGAGCCTGGGCGGTCGTACCATTCTGGAACACAGCATCGATTGTTTTCTCGGGCATCCGCAGCTCAAGGGCGTGATCGTCAGCCTTGCTGCAGATGATCCGTTCTGGCCCGAACTGCCCAGCGCCCGCAACGAACTGATCCAGCGCGTGGCCGGCGGCCGGGAGCGGGCCGATTCGGTGCTCAACGCCTTGCTGCATTTGCATGCCCAGGGCGCGGACGAAGGCGATTGGGTGCTGGTGCACGATGCGGCGCGTCCCAACCTGTCCCGCGCCGATCTGGACAAGCTGCTCGCCGAACTCGCCGACGACAGCGTGGGCGGGTTGCTGGCCGTACCGGCGCGAGACACGCTCAAGCGTGCCGATGCGACCGGGCGCGTTCAGCACACCGTGGATCGCAGCACGATCTGGCAGGCGTTCACGCCGCAGATGTTCCGCCTGGGCGCGCTGCATCGAGCCTTGGCCGACAGCCTGGTGGCCGGCGTGGCCGTTACCGACGAAGCCTCGGCCATCGAATGGGCCGGGTTTGCGCCGAAACTGGTCGAGGGGCGGGCGGACAACCTCAAGGTCACCCGACCGGAAGATCTCGAATGGTTGCGTCAGCGTTGGGCCCTGCGCGGCTGAAGGCGCGCGCTGGCCTGGTTCGCGGCCGATGATCGCTCCTACAGATATTCCGGCCTCTCACTCAACCCCGTCCGCAGATAGTCCACCAGCTTTCTGACCTTCGGCGACAGGTGACGCTGTTGCGGATAAAGCCCCCATACCGCCGTATTGGGCGGCTGGTGGGCGTCCAGCAGCGACACCAGCGCACCGCTGCGCAGATGTTCGAGCACATAGTAGTCGGGCAACTGGCACAGCCCTACACCCTGCAACGCTGCCTCGAGTACCGCCTGACCGCTGTTGCAGCGCCAATTGCCTTGTACCCGCTGCGCCTGCTCCTTGCCATCGACCTGCAACGGCCAGATGTCCGAGCTGCCCACCAGGCAATTGTGCCGCGCCAGTTCCGACACGCTGTGCGGACGGCCGTATCGCGCCAGGTACAAGGGTGAGGCGCAGAGGAACATCCGCCGTGGGGCCAGTCGTGTCGCCACCAGCCGTGAGTCTTGCAGGCGTCCCAGCCGGATGGCCAGATCCAGGCCCTCGTGCAGCAGGTCCAGGGTGCGGTTGCTCAGTTCGATGTCCACGCGCAGTTGCGGGTACAGCCCCATGAAGCGCGTGACCAACGGCACGATGAAGCGCTCGCCGTAGGCCACGGCACAGGTCAGGCGCAGCAGCCCCTTGGGTTCCCCGGTCAGATCGCTCATGGCACGCCAGGCTTCGTCGCGGCCATCCTGCAGGCGTTGGCAATGTTGCAGGAACGTCTGGCCCGCCTCGGTCAGCGCTACGCGCCGCGTGCTGCGGTAGAGCAGGCGCGTCTGCAGGCGTTCTTCCAACCGCGCGATCTGGCGGCTGACATGGGACGAGGACACGCCCAGGCGCTGGGCCGCGGCGCTGAAATGAGCGCACTCGGCCACTGCGACGAATTCGTCGATCCCCTCCCAACGGTTGTCACTCATCCGATTATCCCTGTACAGCATCAATGTTTTGCCGAAGGGGTGATTATTCCGTATTGGTCGATGAATTACACTGTGGTCAGTCCCGTTCATTTCAGGAGCAGCATTGATGATCAAGTCCCGCGCCGCCGTTGCATTCGAAGCCAACAAGCCGTTGGAAATCGTCGAGATCGACGTGGCCATGCCCAAGGCCGGTGAAGTCCTGCTGCGCGTGGTCGCGTCCGGCGTCTGCCACACCGACGCGTACACCCTGTCGGGCGCGGATCCGGAAGGTATCTTCCCGTCGGTACTGGGCCATGAAGGTGGCGCCATCGTCGAAGCCGTGGGCGAGGGCGTCACCTCGGTTGCGGTAGGCGATCACGTCATTCCGCTGTACACACCCGAGTGCCGTCAGTGCAAGTTCTGCAAGTCGGGCAAGACCAACCTCTGCCAGGCCATCCGTGCCACCCAGGGCAAGGGCCTGATGCCTGATGGCACCACGCGCTTCTCGTACAACGGCAAGGAACTGTTCCACTACATGGGCACCTCGACGTTCTCCGAGTACACCGTGCTGCCGGAGATCTCGGTGGCCAAGATCGACAAGCAGGCGCCCCTGGAAAAAGTTTGCCTGCTGGGCTGCGGCGTCACCACCGGTATCGGCGCGGTGCTGAACACGGCCAAGGTCAAGCCAGGCGACACTGTGGCCGTGTTTGGTCTGGGTGGCATCGGCCTGTCGGCCATCATCGGTGCGGTCAAGGCCAAGGCCGGTCGGATCATCGCCATCGACATCAACCCGAGCAAATTCGAGATCGCCCGTCAGTTGGGTGCCACCGACTGCATCAATCCCAAGGAATATGACCGTCCGATCCAGGAAGTCATCGTCGACCTCACCGACGGCGGCGTGGATTTCTCCTTCGAGTGCATCGGCAACGTGCAACTGATGCGTGCAGCCCTGGAATGCTGCCACAAGGGCTGGGGCGAATCGGTGATCATCGGTGTGGCAGGCGCCGGCCAGGAAATCGCCACGCGGCCATTCCAGCTGGTCACCGGTCGGGTCTGGCGCGGTTCGGCGTTCGGCGGCGTGCGCGGCCGGACCGAGTTGCCCAGCTATGTCGAAATGGCCGAGACCGGCGAAATCCCGTTGGACACCTTCATCACCCACACCATGGGTCTGGAAGACATCAACAAGGCGTTCGACCTGATGCACGAAGGCAAGAGCATCCGCTCGGTCATCCACTTCTGAGGTCTGCCATGAGCCTGGAAAACCTGTCGTGCCAGAAGAGCTTCGGCGGCTGGCACAAGCGTTACAAGCATCGTTCCAAAACGTTGAATTGCGACATGACCTTCGCCGTGTACCTGCCGCCGCAGGCCGAGGAGGGCGGCAAGTTGCCCGTGCTGTACTGGCTGTCGGGGCTGACCTGCACCGACGAGAACTTCATGCAGAAGGCCGGTGGCCTCAAGCTGGCCGCGGAGCTGGGCCTGATCATCGTGGCGCCCGACACCAGCCCTCGCGGTGCCGAGGTGCCGGATGATCCGGAGAAGGCCTGGGATTTCGGTCTGGGTGCCGGGTTCTATCTGAACGCCACCGAGCAGCCGTGGGCGCAGCACTACCGCATGCACGACTATGTGGTGCATGAGTTGCCTGACCTTGTGGAAGCTCACTTCCCGGCCTCGGACAAACGCTCCATCAGTGGCCACTCGATGGGCGGCCACGGTGCCCTGGTCTGCGCGCTGCGCAACCCTGGGCGCTACCGGTCGATCTCGGCGTTCTCGCCGATCAGCAATCCGATGGATTGTCCGTGGGGGCAGAAAGCGTTTTCCCATTATCTGGGGGAAGAGCGCTCGCGCTGGCGCGAATGGGACGCCAGCGTGCTGATCGCCGATGCGGCGGAACATCTGCCGCTGCTGGTGGATCAGGGCGATCGCGACGACTTCCTAGAGAACCAGCTCAAGCCGCAGGCCTTGAGCCAGGCGGCCAAGGCTGCAGGCTATGCACTGACGCTGCGCATGCAGCCGGGCTATGACCACAGCTATTACTTTATCGCCAGCTTCATCGATGACCATTTGCGGCATCACGCCAGGGCCTTGGGGTGACTGGACGGGCCCTTTCGCGGGCAGAGGGCTCGCCGCCCGCCCCGCTCCCACAAAGGTCGCGCCGCCCTGAGGACCAGGGCATCTCTTGTGGGAGCGGGGCGGGCGGCGAGCCCTCTGCCCGCGAAAGGGCCATCACCCTCATCGACAGATGTTTTGATCCGCCCAACCTGTGCCAAAGCAGGTAGAATCACGCCCTGACTCAATCAGGGCGTTTTTTTCTATGCGTATTGGCCACGGCTACGACGTGCACCGATTCGCCGAGGGTGACTTCATTACCCTGGGCGGCGTGCGAATCCCTCACAAGTTCGGCCTGCTGGCTCATTCCGACGGCGATGTCGTGCTGCACGCCTTGAGCGATGCTTTGCTCGGCGCCGCTGCGCTGGGCGACATCGGCAAGCACTTTCCGGACACCGATCCGCAGTTCAAGGGCGCGGACAGCCGTGTGCTGCTGCGTCATGTGGTGTCGGTAGTGGCCCAGAAAGGCTGGAAAGTCGGGAACGTCGACGCAACCATCGTGGCCCAGGCACCCAAGATGGCGCCGCACATCGAAACCATGCGCGAACGGATCGCCGCCGATCTGGGCGTGGAGCTGGACCAGGTCAACGTCAAGGCGACCACTACCGAGAAGCTGGGCTTCGCCGGGCGCGAGGAAGGTATCGCCGTGCATGCGGTCGCCTTGTTGCTGCGCGCATGACCGAACTCGAACTGCTCGGCCCGCGAGCTTCAGGCGACAGCCTGGGCAGCGCCGTACTCAAGGCCAGCGCTGAAGACTTCCAGGTCGATGAAGTGCTGGACATCCCCTTGTCCGGTCAGGGCGAGCACCTCTGGCTGTGGGTCGAAAAACGCAACCTCAATACCGAAGAAGCGGCCCGCCGCCTGGCCAAGGCCGCTGGCGTACCGCTGCGCACCGTCAGCTACGCAGGCCTGAAGGACCGCCAGGCGCTGACCCGGCAGTGGTTCAGCCTGCATCTGCCTGGCAAGGCCGATCCGGACCTGAGTGCTGCGCAGAACGACACCCTGGTCATCCTCAAGCACGCCCGGCACTCGCGCAAATTGCAGCGCGGCGCCCACTCGGCCAACGGCTTCACCGTGCGCCTGACTGCGCTTAAGGCGGATCGGACCGCGCTTGACGCGCGCCTTGAAGAAATCCGGCAGGCCGGCGTACCGAATTATTTCGGCACCCAGCGCTTCGGGTTCCAGGGCGGCAACCTGCACGACGCTCGGCAGTATGCCGAGCGCCAGGCGCTGCCCGAGCAACGCAACGTGCGTTCGCGCCTGCTCTCCACGGCGCGCAGTTTTCTGTTCAACCAGATACTCGCCGCGCGCGTCGCCGACGGTACCTGGAACCGTGCCCAGGTCGGTGATCTGCTGGCCTTCACCGACAGCCGCAGTTTCTTTGTGGCCGGTGAAGCCGAATGCAGCGATCCGCGACTGGACATCCTCGACCTGCACCCCACCGCAGCGCTGTGGGGCGAGGGCGCTTCGGCCGCCAGCGGCCATTGCGCCGACCTGGAAAACACCGTGGCCGGTCAGCATCCATCTCTCTGCGCCTGGCTCGCCCGGGCCGGTCTGGAACAGGAGCGACGCATTCTGCGGCTGCCCATTGGCGAGCTGACGTGGCATTATCCCGAGCCTGACATCCTGCAGTTGCACTTCGTCCTGCCGGCCGGTTGCTTCGCCACTGTCGTGGTGCGCGAACTCGTCGATCTGGTGCCGACAGGGCAGACGGAAAGTCCATGCGTATTCTGATTTCCAACGATGATGGGGTCACCGCCCCCGGCCTCGCCGCGCTTCACGACGTGTTGCAGGGCTACGCCCAGTGCACGGTGATCGCCCCCGACCAGGACCGCAGCGGCGCCAGCAGTTCGCTCACGCTGGATCGGCCGCTGCACCCGCAGACCTTGCCGAACGGCTTCATCAGCGTCAACGGCACGCCCACCGACTGCGTGCACCTGGGCCTCAACGGCCTGTTGCCCTTCGAGCCGGATCTGGTGGTTTCAGGGATCAATCTGGGCGCCAACCTGGGCGACGACGTGCTGTATTCGGGCACCGTGGCCGCCGCCCTTGAAGGGCGATTCCTGGGGCACACCTCGTTTGCCTTCTCGTTGCTGTCGCGTCAGCCCGAGCACCTGCCGACCGCAGCGTACTATGCGCGCAAGCTCATCGAGGCCCGTGACCAGTTGAACCTGCCGCCGCGCACCGTGCTCAACGTGAACATTCCCAACCTGCCGATCGAGCGTATTCGTGGCATGGTCCTGACCCGTCTGGGCCATCGGGCCCGAGCCGCCGCACCGATCCGCATGGTCGACCCGCGCGGCAAGCCTGGCTACTGGATTGCGGTGGCCGGTGATGCCGAGGACGGCGGTCCCGGTACCGATTTCCACGCAGTCATGCAGGGCTACGTGTCGGTCACCCCGCTGCAACTGGACCGTACCTTCAACCAGGCCTTCGAACAGGTTCAAGGCTGGCTCGAGGGGCTCGGTTGATGCGCAATAGAGACAATCAGCACCACGGCATCGGCATGACCTCGCAACGCACCCGCGAGCGCCTGATCCAGCGGTTGTGCGACGAAGGCCTGGCCAATACCCAGGTGCTCGAAGTGCTGCGCCGCACGCCTCGCCACCTGTTCGTCGACGAAGCCCTTGCCCACCGCGCCTATGAAGACACGGCGCTGCCCATCGGCCACAACCAGACCATTTCCCAGCCCTATATGGTCGCGCGCATGAGTGAGCTGTTGCTCGCTGCGGGTCCTTTGGACAAGGTCATGGAGATCGGCACGGGTTCTGGCTATCAGACAGCCGTATTGGCCCAGCTGGTAGAGCGGGTATTCTCCGTGGAGCGGATCAAGGTCCTGCAGGATCGCGCCAAGGAGCGCCTGCAGGCCCTCGATCAACGCAATGTGGTGTTCCGCTGGGGCGATGGCTGGGAAGGCTGGCCGGCGCTGGCGCCGTACAACGGCATCATCGTGACCGCCGTGGCGACCGATGTTCCGCAAGCCTTGCTCGATCAACTCGCGCCCGGTGGTCGGCTGGTGATTCCGGTCGGCTCGGGCGACGTCCAGCAATTGATGCTGATCGTACGCGAAGAGCACGGCTTCTCCCGGCATGTCCTGGAGGCGGTACGTTTCGTCCCGTTGCTCAACGGTCCGCTCGCGTGATCGGTGTGGCCGTGCGGAGTGAATTCTGCTGCCCGCCGCCTGTCTGACAGCGGGTCGTGGCGCAGGTACGGCCAGAGCCTGCATCCAGGCGCGTCGAAGGCGAGCAGTGAAGTTGGATATTTTTTTGTCACCACAACAAAGGAGCGGCGGGTGAGCCTCACAATCATTGGGCAGCGTGCAGGTAGTTCGAGCTTCAAGCTCCTGATGCTCGGGGTTGCGGTCGCAGCCTTTCTGTCCGGCTGTTCCAGCACCTCTAGCCAAGTCAGCGTGGTCGATCGCAACAATGCAGCCAAGGCGGCACAGCGCCAGCCCGTGACCACCGGCCAATACGCGGTCAAGCGCGGCGACACACTGTTTTCCATCGCCTTCCGCTATGGTTGGGATTACAAGGCCCTGGCCGCACGCAACAACATTCCCGTGCCCTATACCATTCACCCCGGTCAGGTGATTCGCTTCGACGGTAGCTCGGGTGCGCCAGCAACCACCGTGGTCACCACGCAGAGTGGCGCCTCGGCGTCGTCTTCCAGTCGTACCACCGTCACCCGCCGACCGTTGACCACGGCGCCGACCACGACCGCCAGCAGCGCTGCTATCCCTGTGCCTTCGCCCACGCCGGTACCCGCTGGCGAGCGCACACAGGGTGGTTGGGCATGGCCGGCCAATGGTGTTCTGATCGGCAAATTCGCTTCAAACGGTAGTTTGAATAAAGGAATTGATATCGCCGGTGATTTGGGACAGCCTGTTTTTGCTGCGTCTGATGGTGCTGTGGTTTACGCCGGGAGTGGATTGAGGGGCTACGGCGAGTTGGTCATCATCAAACACAACGATACCTACGTCAGTGCCTACGGTCATAACCGCAGGTTGTTGGTTCGGGAGGGTCAGCAGGTCAAGGTCGGTCAGACAATTGCCGAAATGGGTTCAACGGGGACGGACCGGGTGAAGCTGCATTTTGAGATTCGCCGCCAGGGCAAGCCCGTAGATCCGCTGCAGTTCCTGCCACGTCGTTGATTTGCACTGCCAGCCTGTTCCTTCACGTAGTGGGGACGGGCTCAAGCGCTGCCATGGAGATTGGCGCCGCTGGAGCTTGAGGTCGAACTCAGCAAAGGACTATAACAATGGCTCTCAGCAAAGAAGCGCCGGGGTTTGACATCGACGATGAGGTGCTCCTTATGGAACCCGGCATCGTATTGGATGTGATGTCGGACGAAGAACCTGCTGCACCCGCGGTTCGCACCAAGGCCCGCAGTTCCACATCGCTCAAACAGCACAAGTACATCGATTACACACGGGCGCTCGACGCGACCCAGTTGTATTTGAATGAAATCGGTTTTTCGCCTCTGCTTTCACCCGAAGAAGAGGTGCACTTCGCACGGCTTTCCCAGAGCGGCTGCCCAGCCGGTCGCAAGCGCATGATCGAAAGCAACTTGCGCCTTGTCGTGAAGATAGCCCGTCGCTACGTCAATCGCGGCCTGTCGTTGCTCGACCTCATCGAGGAGGGCAATCTGGGACTGATTCGCGCCGTCGAGAAATTCGACCCCGAGCGCGGCTTCCGCTTCTCGACCTATGCCACCTGGTGGATCCGGCAGACCATCGAACGGGCGATCATGAATCAGACCCGCACCATCCGCCTGCCGATTCACGTGGTCAAGGAACTCAACGTGTACCTGCGCGCCGCGCGGGAGCTCACGCAGAAGCTCGACCACGAACCGTCCCCCGAGGAAATCGCCAATCTGCTGGAAAAGCCCGTGGGCGAGGTCAAGCGCATGCTTGGACTCAACGAACGTGTGTCTTCGGTGGACGTATCATTAGGGCCGGATTCGGACAAGACCCTGCTCGACACCCTGACCGACGACCGTCCCACCGACCCATGCGAGCTGCTGCAGGACGACGATCTGTCGCAGAGCATTGACCAGTGGCTGTCCGAGCTGACCGACAAGCAGCGTGAAGTGGTGGTGCGCCGTTTCGGCCTGCGCGGGCACGAGAGCAGCACGCTGGAGGATGTCGGCCTGGAGATCGGCCTGACTCGCGAACGCGTACGCCAGATCCAGGTGGAAGGCCTCAAACGATTGCGCGAGATACTCGAGAAGAACGGGCTGTCCAGCGAGTCGCTGTTTCAATAGGCTCGCCGAAATAGCCAATGAATACGCCCCTTTCGCAGGGGCGTTTTTTATTGGCCGCTGTAATGTTGCAGGTGGTTGTCAGTATTTCCGGCGACGTTATGTAAGCCTTTGGCTATAAAGCGAGTCAAAGTTCCGTAATTTGAAATCCCGCAGGTTGCAACTGTCTGTTCCACCGCAACTTATTCAATAATCTGACAACAAAGTCAGCTTCCCGCGAGAATTAACCGCAGTTGTCTTAACTCTTGGATACGTTAATATCAAGGCGTGTTCAGGGACGACACAGGTGCTCAGGATCGAGTGCCCAGAACGGATATCGCAGTGACGCGATTCATCAGGACGATGACAGGGATAAAAGGGACAGGGAAAGGTGGGCGGCTCATTACCGCCCCTTTTTTTTGTCTTTTTTTTTTGGGTGGGAAGCAAACCACCAGCCGCTCGAACGGGCGTCACCTCAGTGATCGCGGCCGAACGGGGCTGGCGCGGGGCAGCAGGGGCGACTTAGCGCTCCAGATCCTTGATCTTGCCTTTGACGCCGTCGAATTCTTCGGCTTCAGGCAGTGCATCCTTCTTCTCGGTAATGTTGGGCCAGACTTCGGCCAACTCCACGTTCAGCTGGATGAACTCCTGCATGTCTTCGGGCACCTCATCTTCCGAGAAGATGGCTTGGGCCGGGCATTCTGGCTCGCACAGTGCGCAGTCGATGCACTCATCCGGGTGAATCACCAGGAAATTCGGGCCTTCGTAGAAGCAGTCCACCGGACAGACTTCCACGCAGTCGGTGTACTTGCACTTGATGCAGTTGTCGGTGACGACGAAGGTCATTTCTATTTCTCTCCTCAGGCGGCGGCAGCGAAGCCCTTCACAGGGCCGCTTGGTTTGGGACAGGCAGCCGCAGACCAGGCTAATAGCCGTTGGCATTCCCAAACCGCGCGGGATTCTAGCAGCTTGTAGGAATAAGCGTTAGACCCGGTTCTTCAGTGCATAGAGCAATTCCAGCGCTTGGCGCGGGGTCAGTCCATCGATATCGGTCTTGGCAAGCTGCTCCAGTACCGGGTGTGGCAAGCTGGCGAACAGGTCGGCCTGATGCGGCGCAGCGGTCTTGCCAGGCGCGGCCGTCGGCGCCTCATGGGGCAGGCTGGTGGTTTCCAGACGACTCAGGTGCTCCTTGGCCCGCTGGATCACCGCGCCTGGCACGCCGGCCAACTGTGCCACTGCCAGACCATAACTCTGGCTGGCGGGACCGGCGAGCACATGGTGCAGAAAAACGATGCGTTCGTTGTGTTCGGTAGCGCTCAGGTGCACGTTCGCCACCAGTGGCTGGCTCTCCGGCAGCACCGTCAGCTCGAAGTAATGAGTGGCGAACAGCGTGTAGGCGCGCAGTCCGGCTAGGCATTCGGCGGCAGCCCAGGCCAGCGACAGGCCGTCGAAGGTGCTGGTGCCGCGACCGACTTCGTCCATCAGCACCAGGCTGCGCTCGGTGGCGTTGTGCAGGATGTTCGCGGTCTCGCTCATCTCGACCATGAAGGTCGACCGACCACCGGCCAGATCGTCACTCGAACCGATTCGGGTGAAGATGCGGTCGACCAGCGACAGCTCGCAACTGGCCGCCGGCACGAAGCTGCCGATGTGCGCCAGCAACACGATCAAGGCGGTCTGCCGCATGTAGGTGGACTTACCGCCCATGTTCGGACCGGTGATCACCAACATGCGAGTGCTGTCGTCCAGGCTCAGGTCGTTGGCCACGAACGGCGTGGTCAGCACCTGCTCGACAACCGGATGGCGACCCTGGCCGATGCGCAGGCACGGCTCTTCCACGAAGCGCGGACGGTTAAGGTCCAGGTTCAGGGCTCGCTCGGCCAGGTTGCTCAGCACATCCAGCTCGGCCAGCGCTGCTGCGGTGTCCTGCAGAGGCGGCAAATGGCCGATGAGGTTTTCCAGCAACGCTTCGTACAACGACTTCTCGCGCGCCAGGGCGCGACTCTTGGCCGACAGCGCCTTGTCTTCGAAGGCCTTGAGCTCGGGAGTGATGAAGCGCTCTGCGCCCTTGAGCGTCTGCCGTCGGATGTAGTCCGCCGGTGCCTGCTCGGCTTGCTTGCTGGGCAGTTCGATGAAGTACCCGTGCACACGGTTGTAGCCCACCTTCAAGTGGGACAGGCCGGTACGCGCCTTTTCGCGCGCTTCGAGATCGATCAGGAACTGCCCGGCGTTCTCGCTCAGCGACAGCAGTTCGTCCAGCTCGCTGTCGTAACCGGTCTTCAGCACACCGCCGTCGCGGATCACCGCAGGTGGATTGTCGACGATGGCCTTGGCCAACAGATCGGCCAGCTCTGGATAGGTCCCGGCGATGGCCGCCAGCTGCGCCAGATGCGGTGCCTCGAGTTCGGCCATCGCCACCTGCAACTCGGGCAGCGCGGCCAGGGCGTCACGCAACCGCGCCAGGTCCCGCGGCCGGGCATTGCGCAACCCGATCCGCGCGAGGATTCGCTCGATGTCGCCGATTTCCTTGAGCTGGGGCTGCAGACTTTCGAAGCGGTAGCCTTCCAGCAGGCAGCTGATCGAGCCCTGGCGTGCCTGCAGCACCTTGAGGTCACGCAGTGGGCGATTGAGCCAGCGCGTCAGGAGGCGGCTGCCCATCGCGGTCTGGCAGCGGTCGATGACCGATTGCAGGGTATTGTCGCGCCCGCCGGCCAGGTTGGTGTCCAACTCCAGGTTGCGACGGCTGGCACCGTCCAGCACCACCGTGTCATCCAGGCGTTCGTGACGCAGGCTGCGCAGATGGGGCAGGGCGGTGCGCTGGGTTTCCTTGGCATAGCCGAGCAGGCAACCGGCGGCGCCGATGGCCAGGGTCAACTTCTCGCAACCAAAGCCCTTGAGGTCTTGGGTGGCGAACTGCTGACACAGGCTCTTGTGCGCGGTATCGCGCTCGAAGTCCCAAGGCGCGCGACGGCGCGAGCCTTTGCGCTTCTCGGCCGGCAGCCCCTGGGGCCAGTCATCGGGAATCAGCAACTCGACCGGATTGATCCGCTCAAGCTCCGCCAGCAGGTTTTCCCAGCCCGCCAGCTCCATGACCATGAAGCTGCCGCTGGTGATGTCCAATACCGCCAGACCGAACAGACGTTCGTCGCCCAGTACGGCCGCGATGAGGTTGTCGCGACGCTCGTCGAGCAGCGCTTCGTCGCTGACCGTACCCGGGGTGATGATGCGTACCACTTGCCGCTCGACCGGCCCCTTGCTCGTCGCCGGGTCGCCGATCTGCTCGCAGATCACCACCGATTCGCCCAGCTTGACCAGCTTGGCCAGGTAACCCTCGGCCGCATGGTAGGGAATGCCGCACATGGGGATCGACTGACCCGCCGACTGCCCACGGGCAGTCAGGGTGATGTCGAGCAATTTGGCCGCTTTCTTCGCGTCTTCGTAGAAGATTTCGTAGAAATCGCCCATGCGGTAGAACATCAGCTGTTCAGGATGCTGGTTCTTCAGCTTCCAGTACTGTTGCATCATCGGGGTGTGGTTAGAAAAATCGGACATTCAAGGACTTAGCTCGCGGGTGTCTTGGGGGACGTAAGGCAGGTCGCCAATAGTACAGGGATTTTTTTTGCGATGTAGGACGTTGGCAGCGCAGACGCGGTCGCACGAATGTCCGTCGGATCGGTCGTATCCAGGCAGGCCACGGCGACTTTTGACCTGCATGGCGCGAGGGCGTAGCCTCGTTGGCCGCCTTATCAAGGAGCTGCTATGGACGCCTCGACCTCACTCTCTGCCGACCTCGGCGAGCGCCTGCTTGGCCTCGGCGCCCAAGTCACTACGGCGGAGTCCTGCACAGGCGGTGGCATTGCCGAAGCCATCACGCGAATCGCCGGCAGCTCGGCATGGTTCGAAGCGGGTTACATCACCTATTCCAATGCGCAGAAAACCGCCCAGTTACAGGTTCCGACCGAGCTGTTCGAACAGGTCGGTGCCGTCAGCCGCGAGGTAGTCGAAGCCATGGTGCGCGGTGCCCAGCAGCACAGCAGAGCACGCTTCGCCGTGGCAGTCAGTGGCGTCGCCGGCCCTGGCGGTGGCTCCGCTGACAAGCCGGTGGGCACGGTGTGGTTGGCCTGGGCCGACGGCACTCGGCTGTTCAGCCGGCGCGAGCAGTTTGCCGGCGACCGCGACGCTGTGCGCCGGCAAACCGTGGTCGCTGCGCTTCAGGGTTTGTTACACCTTGCCGCTGGAGAAAAACCGTTTCCGGGGTAGGCGAGGGACGTGGTATGTGGAATAATACTGGCTACTTATACAGGTGTTCTGGCCGTCAGGCCTTATTGATTACGTGAGGACTTCAATGGACGACAACAAGAAGCGTGCCTTGGCTGCGGCCCTGGGTCAGATCGAACGTCAATTCGGTAAGGGCGCCGTCATGCGCATGGGTGACCACGATCGCCAAGCGATTCCGGCCATCTCTACCGGTTCGCTCGGTCTGGATATCGCGCTGGGTATCGGCGGTCTGCCAAAAGGCCGGATCGTCGAGATCTACGGCCCGGAATCGTCGGGTAAGACCACGCTGACGCTTTCGGTCATCGCCCAGGCTCAGAAAGCCGGTGCAACCTGCGCCTTCGTCGACGCCGAGCACGCGCTGGATCCCGAATACGCCGGCAAGCTGGGCGTCAACGTCGACGACCTGCTGGTCTCCCAGCCGGACACCGGCGAGCAGGCGCTGGAAATCACCGACATGCTGGTGCGCTCCAACGCGGTCGACGTGATCATCGTCGACTCCGTGGCCGCACTGGTGCCCAAGGCCGAGATCGAAGGCGAGATGGGCGACATGCACGTCGGTCTGCAGGCACGCCTGATGTCCCAGGCGCTGCGCAAGATCACCGGTAACATCAAGAACGCCAACTGCCTGGTCATCTTCATCAACCAGATCCGCATGAAGATCGGCGTAATGTTCGGCAGCCCGGAAACCACCACCGGTGGTAACGCGCTGAAGTTCTACGCCTCGGTTCGCCTGGACATCCGCCGTACCGGCGCAGTCAAGGAAGGCGACGAAGTGGTGGGCAGCGAAACCCGCGTCAAGGTCGTCAAGAACAAGGTGGCACCGCCATTCCGTCAGGCCGAGTTCCAGATCCTGTACGGCAAGGGCATCTACCTGAACGGCGAAATCGTCGATCTGGGTGTGGCCAACGGGCTGCTGGAGAAGTCGGGTGCCTGGTACAGCTACCAGGGCAGCAAGATCGGTCAGGGCAAGGCCAACTCGGCCAAGTTCCTGCAAGACAACCCGGAAATCAAGGCCACTCTCGAGAAGCAGATCCGCGACAAGCTGCTGACCGGCGGTACCGACAAGGCGGCAGCAGACAAGGCATCGGCGGCGACTGCACCCGCTGCCGACACCGCTGAAGCAGAAGCTGATTTCTGATTAGCCCATGCCACCTGTCGTACTGGATACACCCGTCGCCGTGCGACGGTCTGCCATGGACCTGCTCGCACGTCGCGAGCACGGTCGAGTCGAGCTGACGCGCAAATTGCGTCAGCGCGGCGCCTCCCCCGAAATGATCGACACCGAGCTTGATCGTCTCACTGACGAAGGCTTGTTGTCCGAAGCGCGTTATCTGGAAAGCTTCATTCGCTACCGAGCCAACTCGGGCTACGGGCCTGCGCGGATACGCGAAGACCTGACCCAGCGCGGTCTGCAGCGGGCTGATGTCGAACAGGCACTTCGTCAAAGCGGATTCGATTGGGGGGTACAGCTGCGTGATGTCTGGGAGCGCAAGTTCGCCGCAAGGCTTCCCATTGAAGCCAAGGAGCGGGCCCAGCAGACACGCTTTCTGGCATATCGGGGCTACCCGATGGAGCTGATTTCCCGTCTACTCAACGGCAAGGATCTGGACTGATCCATTTCGCCGTTGAGTCAGCGGTGCTCGTCGAGGAGCACAGTCATTTTTCTCAGACTATTACTTGCCGCAATCCTTGGCGGTGTAGGACTGAGTGCCGATGGTGCGATTGGTCTTGTATTCGGTGAAGTCGTAGCGCATAACGGCGCCCTGTGCCATCAGGTTGCGGAATCCCTTGTTGCGACACACGCTGGCACCCAGCTGCAGGTACACGGTTTTGGGATCGCGGCGCATCTCTTCGGCCTGGCTTTCGCGAACGCTCAGATGGTTGATCAACTGGTTGCCTTCGACGGTGAAACCTTGATCGAGGATGTCCTCGTTGATTGCGCGCGGCGTACCCACACTGCTTTGCTGAGCGACTTTCTGCAGGTTTTTCGACAGCTCCATCTCCTTCAACGAGGCAGCGTGGGCGGCCAGCGGCAGGGCAAGCAGCAAGGCGAAGGATGGGGCGATAAAGCGCAGCATGAAACACTCCTGGGCAAAAAGCCGGGCAAGACAAGTGGGCGTAAGACCTGTCGATGGTACAGGCGTTCACCCACCTCTGAGGGTAGGCGGATTATACGGTGCGACACGTCTGCTCACCATCGGCATCGCTGCCAGGGTCAGCTCTGCTAGAATCCGCGCCCCAGTTCCCAGCGTGATCTGCAATGAGCCATGCCGTTTTCCGTCTGCGCAGCGAGCGTCTGGCGCGCAGTACCCAGCCATTTACCGCAAGGGGTTCGCGTGCGCCACGCTGCCCGCGTTGCCGGGTCATTCCCCAGTACTGTCTGTGCGCCTGGCGCCCCGGCGTCGCTGCGCAGTCGGCCATGTGTCTGCTGATGCATGACGTCGAACCCATGAAACCCAGCAATACCGGTTGGCTGATCGCGGACGTGATCGCCGACACCCATGCCTTCATGTGGTCACGGGTGGGTGTCGACCCACAGTTGCTGGCGCTGCTGGCCGATCCACAGTGGCAACCCTACCTGGTCTTTCCCGGAGAATTCGTTGAGCCGCAGCGGGTGACGAACAGCGTGACTCCCCAGCCCGGCCGGCGTCCGCTGTTCATCCTGCTGGACGCCACCTGGACCGAAGCGCGAAAGATGTTCCGCAAGAGCCCCTATCTGGCCTCGCTGCCAGTGCTGAGTCTGGCGCCTGAGCAACTGTCGCGCTACACCTTGCGCCGTTCCAAGCGTGATGATCACTTCTGCACGGCCGAGGTGGCCGCGCTGTGTCTGGAGCTGGCCGGGGACGAGGCGGCAGCGCGAGTGCTGGATGCCTATCTGGATGTGTTCAGTGCACACTACCTGGCGGCGAAATTTCAGGAGCCCGTCGACGAGACGGATGCGGGGCATCGGTTCCTGGCCGACTACCTATAATTCCGGACACTGTGTCGAATCCGAGTCGACTCTGGCCGTGGAGTCGCTTGACCACCATGAGCGGGGTCGGCATTCTTGGCGCCGAATCGGGCGGTACTGTCCGAGCGGCTTCATTTCCTGGAATCCTGTGATCAATGGCCACTTACGAAATCCTGATCGCCGACGACCATCCTCTGTTCCGCAGTGCGCTGCACCAGGCCTTGACCATGGGACTGGGCGCGGACGTGCGTCTGGTCGAGGTGGCGAGCATTGCCGAGCTCGAGGGGCGTCTCGATGAAAAGGCCGACTGGGACCTGGTGCTGTTGGATCTCAACATGCCAGGTGCCTATGGCTTCTCGGGACTGGTCTTGCTGCGTGGCCAATACCCGCAGATCCCGGTGGTGATGGTCTCGGCCCAGGAAGATGCCTGGGTCATGGTGCGCTCGCGTGAATTTGGTGCCAGTGGCTTCATCCCCAAGTCGAGTCCGCTGGAAACCATCCAGACCGCCGTGCGTGATGTGCTGGATGGGGAGGTGTGGTGGCCGCCGCAGGCGTTCGAGGCGGTCAGCGTCTCGGCTGAAGCCAAGGCTGCCAGCGAAGGACTGGCCAGCTTGACGCCGCAACAGTTCCGGGTGCTCACCATGGTCTGCGAAGGGTTGCTGAACAAGCAGATCGCCTACGAGCTGGGCGTGTCGGAAGCCACGATCAAGGCCCATGTGACGGCGATCTTCCGCAAGCTGGGCGTGCGGACTCGCACCCAGGCCGCCTTGCTGTTGCAACAACTGGAGTCCACCTCCGCGAACTGAGCTGTACCGTCACCTCTTTCAATGCCGAACGTTTCAGTGTCGGCCGTTTTCCCTTTCCGGATCGTCGCGCATGTCACCTTTCAAGGGCCAGACCGGCCTCAAACGTATTCTCAACGCCACCGGCTACTCCTTTGACGGCCTGCGCGCCGCCTTCACCGGCGAAGCCGCGTTCCGCCAACTGGTGCTGCTCAACGTCGTGCTGGTGCCGGTAAGCTTTTTGCTGCAGGTCAGCCGTGTGGAGCGGGCGGTGCTCATTGCCGTGTGCTTGCTGGCGTTGATCGTGGAGCTGCTCAATTCGGCGATCGAGGCGGCCATCGACCGCATCTCGCTGGAGCGTCATCCGTTGTCGAAGAATGCCAAGGACATGGGTAGCGCCGCCCAGTTCGTCGCGCTGACCATGATCGTGCTGGTGTGGGCAGTGATTCTGCTGTGACCGGCGCCTGAGGTCAGGCGATGTCGGGCAGCACGATTTCGTCGCTGCGCTGGGCGCCGGCGGTGAAGGCGCGGCACAGTTCGAGAAACTCGCGCATCGCCGACGTCTGGTATTTGCGTTTGTGCCAGATGAAGTAGAACTGTCGCGCCAGATCCAGTTCGGGCGTGTGCACCGGCACCAGGCTGCCGCGCCGAAAGGCGTCGCGCAAGGCCAGTCGCGAGATGCAGCCGATGCCCAGCCCGGACTCCACGGCACGCTTGATCGCTTCGGTGTGTTCCAGTTCGAGGCGGATGTTGAGTGCCAGGCGATGGTGGCGCATGGCTTGGTCAAAGGTCAGGCGCGTGCCCGAGCCTTGTTCGCGCAGAATCCACGCCTCCTGGGTCAGCAGCGCCAGGCTGGCGCTGGATACGCGAGCCAATGGGTGACGCGGTGCGCAGAACACCACCAGCTCGTCTTCGACCCACGGCTGCACCTCGATGTCGGGATGACTGCAGTCGCCTTCGATCAAGCCCAGGTCGATTTCGTAATGGGCGACCTGCTGGACGATGTTGGCGGTGTTCTGTACGTGCAGCTTGACCTGGCTTTCCGGGTGCACCTGCATGAAGCGGCCGATCAGCAAAGTGGCCAGGTAGTTGCCGATGGTCAAGGTCGCGCCCACCGCCAGCGAGCCGAATCCGGACTTGCCGTTGAGCAGGTCTTCGATTTCCTTGGCCTGGTCGAGCAGGGCCACGGCCTGGGGCAGCAATTGATGGCCCAGGGCGTTGAGACTCAGGCGCTTGCCGGCGCGGTCGAACAGCTGACAGCTCGATTGCCGCTCAAGCTCGGTGATGGAGGTGCTGGTCGCCGACTGCGACAGCGACAGCAGGTTGGCAGCGCGCGACACGCTTTCTTGCTGGGCCACGGTGACGAAGACTTGCAACTGGCGGAGTGTGAATCGCATATCTATATAACCGATTACCCATATCTCAATAATCCATTTAACAGATATTGTTGATCCCCGTAAACTACTGCGCACTCGCGCCCCTGTCAGGCGTACGCTTTTTCTAGGAGCCCCGTACATGAGCAACATGAACCACGAACGTGTACTCAGTGTTCATCACTGGAATGACACCCTGTTTAGCTTCAAGTGCACCCGCGATCCGGGCCTGCGCTTCGAGAACGGGCAGTTCGTGATGATCGGCCTGCAGCAGCCCAACGGCCGCCCGCTTATGCGCGCCTACTCGATCGCCAGCCCGAACTGGGAAGAGCATCTGGAGTTCTTCAGCATCAAGGTGCCTGACGGCCCGCTGACCTCGCAGCTGCAGCACCTCAAGGAAGGCGACGAGATCATCATCAGCAAGAAGCCCACCGGCACGCTGGTCCTCGACGACCTGAAGCCAGGCAAGCACCTCTATCTGCTGAGCACGGGCACTGGCCTGGCGCCATTCATGAGCGTCATCCAGGACCCGGAAACCTACGAGCGCTTCGAGAAGGTCATTCTCTGCCACGGCGTGCGTTACGTGAACGAGGTCGCCTACCGCGAGTTCATCACCGAGCACCTGCCGCAGAACGAGTTCTTCGGTGAAGCCCTGCGCGACAAGCTGATTTACTACCCCACCGTGACGCGTGAGCCGTTCGAGAACGAAGGCCGCCTGACCGACCTGATGCGCAGCGGCAAGCTGTTCAGTGACATCGGCCTGCCGCCGATCAACCCGCAGGACGACCGTGCCATGCTGTGCGGCAGCCCGAGCATGCTCGACGAGACCAGCGAAGTGCTCAACAGCTTCGGCCTGACCGTTTCGCCACGCATGCGTGAGCCGGGTGACTACCTGATCGAGCGCGCCTTCGTCGAGAAGTAAGCGGCTGAGCAGCATCCTGAAAAAAACCGCCCTCGGGCGGTTTTTTTGTGGCCTGTGAAAAGGTCTAGGGCAACACCACTTCCAGCACGCGAATCAGGTCGGGTTGCGGGTAGTGCCAGCGCACGTCCACATCCCAGAATCGCGCACCGTATTCGCGCTCCGGCGCGGGTTTCTGGTAGGCCGGACGCGGGTCCTGGGCCAGGCACTGCTCGATCAGTTCGACCAAGGGCTGCTGCAAGCGAGCGCCGTGCGTTCGGGCTTGCACCAGACCGGCCTCCTGCCACTGCACGGCAATAGGCTCGGGCGCGGCGCTGGCAATCGCGTTGACGGCGCCAGGCACGTTGTCCGCATAAGGCACGTAGGGTTTGACGTCCAGCACGGGCGTGCCGTCCAGCAAATCGATACCGGACAGGTGCAAGCGCGAGCCTTCGATCTTGTCCAAGCGCACCACTGACTGGCCAATGCCGTTGGGTCGATGGGTAGCGCGGGTGGCGAAGACGCCGATCGACTGGTTGCCCCCCAGCCGTGGTGGACGAACCTTCAAGCGCGGCTTGTCTTCCAAGGCCTCATGGAACATGAACAGCAGCCACACATGGCTGACCTGTTCCAGACCCTGCACAGCCTCGCCCTGATCGAACGGTGGCAATAGCTCAAGCACGCCGCGCGCGGCCGGCGCCAGTTGGGGCTGGCGCGGGATGGCGAATTTTTCCTTGAAACAGGAGCGGACAAAACCGATGGGTTCGACGCTATAGGCCATAGGGCTTAACCGCGGACCCGCAGGGTCAGGCCCTTGAGGAAGTTGCGCAGCAACTGGTCGCCACAGGGACGGTAGTTGTTATGGCCGAACTTGCGAAACAGGGCGCTCAGCTCGGGCTTGGACACCGGAAAGTCCACCGACTTGAGCACGGCGTGCATGTCGTCTTCCTTGAGCTCGAAGGCCACGCGCAGTTTCTTCAACACGATGTTGTTGGTCACTGGCAGCTCGACCGGCTGGGCCGGGCGGCTCTCGTCACGACCACGGCGATAGATCACCAGGCCGTCGAGAAAGTGCGCCAGGACCGCGTCCGGGCAATGCACGAAGCCTTCTTCCTCGTCTTTTTTGGTGTAGGCGATGACGTCGGCCTTGCTGATCTCCAGTCCGCCCAGGGCAGTGATGTCAGCCACCTTGCCATCGCTGATGTCGAGCATGTAGCGCACGCTGCGCAGTACATCGTTGTGAATCATGGTGTAGGTCCTGGTTGAACGACACTGCCCAGGCAGCGCCGGAAAAAGAGAGGGTTCAGAACTTTTCCTTGCTCGTCAAGTAGCGCCACTGGCCCAGCGGCAGCTTGCCCATCGACACCCCACCGACACGGATGCGACGGATCGAGACGATGGTCAGGCCGACACTGGCGCACAGTTGCTGCAATACGCCCGGTGCAGGGTTCTTCAGGGCGAAGCGCAGGCGTGTCTCGTTCTGCCAGCTGGCCTTGACCGCCGGCAGTGCCTTGCCTTTGTACAGTGCGCCGTGGTTGAGGCGATTGAGGCCGTGGGGGCTCATTTCGCCCGTCACTTCCACGACGTATTCCTGTTCGATCTTGGCCGCGTCGGCGGTCAGCTTGCGCAGGGTCTTCCAGTCCTGGGTGAAAATCTGCAGGCCACTGGCGTTGGCCGGCAACTCGGCCGCGCAGCTCAGGCGCAGGAAGTGGCCCTTGAGCGGGCGTTTGCCGAAGGCGTGCTCGCTGGACAAGGTCTGGGCGTCAAGGGTGGCCAGCGCCTCTTCGGCGCTCTGTCCCGGCGCCTGGTGCAGCAACAGGGTGACCGGTTCCGGCGCTTCGGCCTTGGCCTGCGGGTCGAGCTCGACCTTCTGCGCGTCCACCTTGAACTGCGGTTCGTCGACCACCACGCCGTCAACGGACACCCAGCCGCCTTCGATGAAGAGTTCAGCCTCGCGGCGGGAACACCCGACCAGTTCGATGAGGCGTTTGGAGAGACGAATGGGTTCAGACATGACTGCGGCCGTAGCTGGGAAAGGGCGCTAGTGTAACTGTCTGGCGGCGGTTAAGCCCGCGCAGATTACCCAGCGACCGGCAACGGGAGTGGGCGCGATGGCGAACCGGGTGGTTCGCCGCTGCCTCGTCTGCTGCTTTACGGGGACGCGAATCAGGCCAGTTCGGCCCACAAATCGTATTCGTCGGCGTCGACGATGGTGCACCAGACCTTGTCGCCCGGCTTGAGGTGAGTGGCATCGTCGATGAACACGTTACCGTCGATTTCCGGCGCATCGAAGAAGCAGCGACCCACGGCGCCCTGTTCCTCGACCTCATCGATCAGCACTTCCACGCGCTTGCCGATGCGCATCTGCAGGCGTGCCGCACTGATCGCCTGCTGGTGCGCCATGAAACGATCCCAGCGGTCCTGCTTCACGTCGTCCGCAACGATGTCGGCGTCCAGCAGGTTGGCCGGCGCGCCTTCGACCGGCGAGTACTGGAAGCAGCCGACGCGGTCCAGCTGGGCCTCGCTCAGCCAGTCCAGCAGGTACTGGAAATCCTCTTCGGTTTCGCCGGGGAAGCCGACGATGAAGGTCGAACGGATGATCAGATCCGGGCACTGCTCGCGCCACTTCTTGATGCGCGCCAGGGTCTTGTCTTCGAAGGCCGGGCGCTTCATCGCCTTGAGCACTTTCGGGCTGGCGTGCTGGAACGGGATGTCCAGGTACGGCAGGATCTTGCCGGCGGCCATCAGCGGAATGATGTCGTCGACGTTGGGGTAGGGGTACACGTAATGCAGGCGGACCCAGACGCCCAGGCTGCTCAGGGCTTCGCACAGTTCGAGCATGCGCGTCTTGACCGGGCGACCGTTCCAGAAATCGGTCTTGTACTTGACGTCCACGCCGTAGGCGCTGGTGTCTTGGGAGATGACCAGCACTTCCTTGACCCCGGCCTTGACCAGGCGCTCGGCCTCGCTCAGGACATCGCCCACCGGGCGGCTGACCAGCTTGCCGCGCATCGAGGGAATGATGCAGAAGCTGCAGCTGTGGTTGCAGCCTTCGGAAATCTTCAGGTAGGCATAGTGACGCGGCGTGAGCTTGATGCCCTGCGGGGGTACCAGGTCGATCAGCGGGTTGTGGTCCTGACGCGGTGGCACCACTTCGTGCACGGCGTTGACCACCTGCTCGTATTGCTGAGGGCCGGTGACCGATAGCACGCTGGGATGCACCTTGCGAATGGCATTCTCTTCGACGCCCATGCAGCCGGTGACGATGACCTTGCCGTTTTCCTTGAGCGCCTCGCCGATCACTTCCAGCGACTCGGCCTTGGCGGTGTCGATGAAGCCACAGGTGTTGACCACCACGACGTCGGCGTCTTCATAGGTCGGTACCACTTGGTAACCTTCCATGCGCAACTGAGTCAGGATGCGCTCGGAGTCGACCAGGGCCTTGGGGCAACCCAGCGAGACGAAGCCGACCTTTGGAGCGGCCGACGAAGGAGTGGTGGACATGGCTAACCTCGGTATCGATAGGGCCTCGTGGGCCGCACAGGCGGGCGCTGGGTACGCCTCTGATCAAAAAGTGCGCAATTCTAGCGATGGCGAGGTCTCTTGACCAGCATTATGCGAGGAATTACGACGAGTGCTGCGCTATGCTTCGCCGCGTCGCGCCACATGGCGTTACAAATCAAGGTCGCAGGAGTAGTCGATGGTTCAGGCAAGTAGTGACGGCAATGGTGGGCATTCGACAGCCCGCCCGATCGGCATGCTGGTGGCAGCGGTCGGCGTCGTATATGGCGACATCGGCACCAGTCCGCTGTACACCCTCAAGGAGGTCTTTTCCGGGGGCTACGGCGTACCCATTTCCCACGATGGCGTGCTGGGCATCCTCTCGTTGATCTTCTGGTCGCTGATCTGGGTGGTCTCGATCAAATACATGCTGTTCGTGCTGCGCGCCGACAACCAGGGCGAGGGCGGCATCATGGCCCTGACAGCACTGGCGACCCGTGCCACTTCAGCACTGCCCAGGCTGCGCGCGTTGATGGTGGTGTGCGGATTGGCCGGTGCGGCGCTGTTCTACGGCGACAGCATGATCACTCCGGCCGTCTCGGTGCTTTCGGCGATCGAGGGCATGGAGTTGGCCTTCGATGGCCTGGAGCGCTGGGTTGTGCCCATGGCGCTGGTGGTGCTGGTGGCCTTGTTCCTGATCCAGAAACACGGCACCCAGCGCATCGGCAAGCTGTTCGGTCCGGTGATGGTGATGTGGTTTCTGGTGCTGGGGCTGCTCGGCGCCTACGGCGTGTACCAGCACCCCGAGGTGCTCAAGGCGTTGAATCCGGTGTGGGCAGTGCGCTTCTTCATCGTTCATCCCGGCATGGGCGTGGCGATTTTGGGCGCCGTGGTGCTGGCATTGACCGGTGCCGAAGCGCTGTACGCCGACATGGGCCATTTCGGCCGCAAGCCGATCGCTCGCGCCTGGTTCATCCTGGTATTGCCCGCTCTGGTGCTGAACTACTTCGGTCAGGGTGGCCTGCTACTGGAGAATCCCGAAGCGGCGCGCAACCCGTTCTTCCTGCTGGCGCCGGGCTGGGCCCTGGTGCCCTTGGTGGCATTGTCCACCCTGGCCACCGTGATCGCTTCGCAGGCAGTGATTTCCGGCGCCTTTTCCCTGACCCAGCAGGCCATTCAGCTGGGCTATATTCCGCGCATGCACATTCAGCACACGTCGAGCAGCGAGCAGGGGCAGATCTACATCGGCGCCGTGAACTGGGCGTTGATGGTCGGCGTGGTGCTGTTGGTGATCGGCTTCGAATCCTCCGGCGCCCTGGCTTCGGCCTACGGTGTGGCGGTCACGGGCACCATGCTGATGACGACCATTCTGGTCTCGGCGGTGATGCTGCTGCTGTGGAAATGGCCGCCAGTGCTGGCCGTGCCAGTGTTGATCGGCTGCCTGCTGGTGGATGGCCTGTTCTTCGCCGCCAACGTGCCGAAGATCATCCAGGGCGGTGCCTTTCCGGTGCTGGCGGGGACCGTGCTGTTCATCCTCATGACCACCTGGAAGCGCGGCAAGCAACTGCTGGTCGAGCGGATCGACGAGGGCGGACTGCCGCTGCCTATCTTCATCGGCAGCATCAGCGTGCAGCCACCGCATCGCGTCCAGGGCACGGCGGTGTTCCTGACCGCGCGCTCCGATGCCGTACCCCATGCGCTGTTGCATAACCTGCTGCACAACCAGGTGCTGCATGAACAAGTGGTGCTGTTGACGGTAGTCAACGAGGACACGCCGCGGGTGCCAGTGGGCCGTCGATTCGAAGTGCAAAGCTATGGTGAGGGGTTCTTCAGGGTGATTCTGCACTACGGCTTCATGGATGAACCGGACGTACCGGGCGCCCTGGCCCTGTGTGATCTGCCGGACCTGGACTTCAGCCCGATGCGTACCACCTATTTCCTCAGTCGCGAAACAGTGATCCCCTCCAAGCTGGCCGGCATGGCGCGTTGGCGCGAGCAGTTGTTCGCCTTCATGTTGAAGAACGCCAACGGCAACCTGCGCTTCTTCAAGCTGCCAGTGAATCGGGTGATCGAGCTGGGTACGCAGGTGGAGATGTAGGGGAGGCAGCAGCAGGGCATGCCCATTGCTGACTCGACTCCCCTGCAGGAGCGGGCAGTGCCCGCGAAGAAGCCCCACCTGACACCCACAAAAAAGCCCCGGTACCTGTTCAGGTCCGGGGCTTTGTTTTTAGAGCCGGATCAGTTCGAGCCGGTACGCTTGTCGATCTGCTGCACTAGGCGCTTGGCCAGCGCAGGGTAGTTCTCGTCGAAGTGATGCCCGCCTGGCAGCTTCATTTTCTCACCCACTGCGGTGGCTTCGGTGCAGCCGCTTTCATCGGCCTCTTCCTCGCCGTAAACGCAGACCACCTTGGCGGCCGGCAGCTTGGCCATTTCCGGGCCGGTAGGTGCCTCCTTGCCCGCATTGCCCAGCCATCCCTCGACTTCGATCTCGAAGCTGCCACTGCGCGCGAAGGCCAGCAGGATGATCGCGCTGACGCTGTTCTGCTCTTCGGCGGGCAAGCGATTGTAAATCGCTGGCAGCACGTCGGCACCGAACGAATAGCCGGTCAGCACGAAGCGCTTCGCACCCCATTTCTGTCGGTAGTAATGCATCAGTTCGACCAGGTCGTCGGCGCTTTGCTCGGGTGTCTTGTGCTCCCAGTAATAGCGCAGGGTGTCGATGCCCACCGTCGGGTAACCCATGGTCGCCATGTCTCCGGCCACCGCCTTGTCGAGGTCGCGCCAGCCGCCATCGCCGGAAAGGAACAGGCTGACGGTGTCGTTGCTCTGCGTTGCGGGCACCTCGACCACCGGAATGGCCAGGTGGGTGCCTTCATCGCCGACCAGAATATCGGTGACCTGATTCTTCAACACCTGCGGCAGCTTCACGTCGTAATCGCTGATGACGGTCTGGGCATTGGGTTGGTCGCGCACGAACGCGGCGCTGGCGTCGTCGGGGTTGTCGTTCCAGGCGACCATCCATTGACCATGCTCGGCCTTCTTCGGCAACTCCGGCAGACAGCCGTCGGGTTTCTCCACGCTCAGATCCACCGACACGGCCTGGGCCTTATCGTTGTCCTGCGTGGCCAGCCAGCGCCAGGCCAGCGAGGCGCCCGGACCGATCCCCGCCACCAGATCCGGTTTGGCGTCGAGTCGCTCGATGGCGGCATTCAAGGCGGCTTGCTGCGCGCTGCAGTCGGTTTCCGGCAGGATCACCTGGACGATGTGCGCGGAGGCGTCCCGGCTCAAGTCCAGCAACTGCTTGTCAGTCAGGGCTTCGGCGGCGGGCAGTGCGATGGCCACCCGGGACTTGGTCCGCGTGCCGGGGACGACATCGCGAGCTTCGCTGCCGTTGCTCAGGCGTTGTACGCTGAGCTGGGCAGCTGGGACAGGGCGAGTGGCCCACCAGTAGTAGCCGGCAGCTGCCAGCAGCAGTACCACGATCAAGGCGAACAACTTGCGCCAGTAACGTCGAATCATCAGCGTTTCACCAATCCTGTCAGGCCACCTGCAATGAGGGCGGCGGTATCGGCCAGTGCCACCAGCGGATCAAGGCCCGCCGGCACGGCCATGTAGCGAGGCTCCCAGGTAGGCTGGAACTTGTCCTTGAACCGGCGCAGGCCTTGGAAGTTGTACAACTGCTCGCCACGATTGAACACCATCGAGCCCAGGCGCTGGGTCAGGGGGGCACCGCGTCGCGGTTGCAGACCGGACAGCGGCACCATGCCCAGACTGAAGCGCCCGTAGCCGTGTTTCTTGTAGTGCTGGATCAAGCCTACCATCATGAACTCCATGGTCAGCTTGGGCGCCTGGGGATGCGCACGCATCAGGTCCAGGCTGGCCAGTTCCCTGCTGTCGGTTTCCAGCAGGTTGGCGAACGCCACGGGCTTACCTTCGAAATGGACGATCGCGATGCGGAAATGGTTCAGGTATTCAGGACTGAAGCGGCCCAGGGAAAAACCCTTTTCCCGTACGTTCTTGCCCGTGAGCCACGCATCGGAAATGACCTTGAGCTCTTCCAGCGGCGCCTGTCCGGGTTCGTAGATCTCCAGTGACAGACCGTCGCGGGTGCCGCGGTTCCAGGTGTAGCGCAGGTCCTTCATCTCCTTGCCCTTGGCTTCCAGATCGAAAGCGTACAAGTCGACCCGGGCCTCTTCGCCCAGCTTGATCGCGGTCAGGCCGATGTCCATGTAGAACGGCAGGTTCTCGGCCCGGACCTGATAGAACACCGGGCGCGCGTGGTGAAAGTCGCACAGGTCGCGGAACTGCCAGATCATTTCGGCGCGCGGCTGGGTCGGGCCTATGGGGTCGTACAGCGCCACCAGGCTGCGCCCGCGGCGGGCATACATCAGAAAGGCTTCATCCTTGGGGTGGAACAGCAGTGCCTTGTCGCCGGTCAGGGCCAGGCCACCATCGGGCTGGTGCGACGCCTTGAGAATGGTCGCGGCGCGCTGCATTTCCTCGGGTGTGGGCAGATGGATCACCGGGCGCGCGGTGCGCAGCAGCCAGGTCAGCGCAACCACGATCAACAACACTGCGCTGCCCAGGGCCGAACGCAGGCCGCGAGGTGCATCGGCATCCAACGCAAACTGCCACCACAGCTTGGTGCTGTAGGGCACGTCCTGGTAGGCGAAGAACAGCAACCAGATCGACGCACCCACCACGCACACGCTGGCGATCAGGTACAGCGGGGAGAGCGGCAGCTCCAGCAGGCGGCTGGGCCGGTAGAAGGAGCGCTTGAAGACGGCGAGCAGCAGTGCAGTCATGCACAGCAGCGAGGCCTCTTCCCAGTCGAAGCCCTTGAGCAGCGACAGCACGGCACCCACCAGCAGCAGCACCATGGTCAATACCCACGCGGCCGACAGGCGACGGCGCAACCCCTGTGCCAGCAGCAGGCACAGCACGCCCACCAGACTGGCACCCAGGTGCGAAGCATCGATCAGGCGGTGGGGGATCAGAAAGCCCAGGTCCTGCAGGCGCGTATCGATCTCTGGGGTCGCACCGGAGAACAGCAGCACGACCCCGGACAGGAACACCAGCACCGCCAGGATCGGAGCGGCGAGCCCGGAGGCCACGCGAATGGCCTGCTGGGCGAAGAACAAACGGCGCGCTTCGTTGGCCAGCAGCAGCACGCACGCCACCAGCATCGGCAGCACGACATAGATCAGGCGATACAGCAGCAGCGCCGCTGCCAGGGGCGCGGCGCCCAGGGTGTCGGCGAACGCTGCGAGCAGAATCGCCTCGAAGACCCCGACGCCCCCAGGTACGTGGCTGAGCACCCCGGCAGCGAGGGCCAGCAGGTAGATCAGCACGAAGGCACCGAACGGCGGAGCCTCGGGCAGCAACAGATAGAGCACGGTGGCGGCTGCCACCACGTCCAGTGCGGTGATGACCAGTTGCAGCAGGGTCAGGCGCGCACTCGGTAAGCGCAGGGTGCGATGTCCGGCGCGGACCAGCAGGTTATCGGCCAGCGGCTGCTCGGCAAGACGACGTCGATAGACGCCCAGCACCAGCAGGGCAGTCAGTAGCAGCACGATCGCGGCGATGGTTCCCAGCAGCCCTTGCGAAAGCCCCAGGGCCAGCGAGGCGGCAGGCAGGCTGCTCAGGGTGGCCACGGCGGCAAGCGGCGGCAATGCACAGCCCAGCGAAAGGCTGGCGAACAAGGTCATGCGCGCGACTTCGCCCGCGCCTACGCCCAGTCGCGAGTACAACCGGTAACGAACCGAACCGCCGGACAGCATCGACAAGCCGATGGCGTTGCCGATGGCGAACGAGGTAAAGCCCCCCAGGGCCAAGGTACGTGCCGGGAGGGTCACATTCGCATAGCGGCTGGCGGACCATTCATAGCCCAGCAGAATGATGAAGCCGCAGACCATGGCCAGCAAGGCTCCGCCCAGTGCGGCAGGCGGCGTGGCCAGTACCGAGTCGTGCAGCGCGTAGATGTCCAGTTCGCTGAGCAGGTGCCGACAGGCGAGCAGGGCGATGGCAAACAGCAACAGGGTAACGGCCAGCCCCACCGGCTGCCGGTAGCGGCTCAGCAGATCCAGCCAGCGCGCGCGCTCGGGCTTGATCGGGCCGGCGGCAGCGGCAGGTGGGAGTTCCATAGCGGTTGAGTCGGGCAAGTCAGAGCGCATCAATCACCTCTTGGATTGTGCGCAACAGGATGCCGGGATCCCGTCAAAGTACCAATCCCTGTGGAAAAAATAATTCGCGCCATTCTAACGCCTGTGCGCCATGGGTGACCGGCGCCTGGCCAACTGTAAAGCAATTTTCACATTGCTCGCGTGCAGCCTTCGTTAGGTGGCTATTGGCTTTTTCGAGCGCATACGAAAAAGGCCACCCGTTTATAGAGTGGCCCTTCCGATGTTTGGTTGCGGGAGCCGGATTTGAACCGACGACCTTCGGGTTATGAGCCCGACGAGCTACCAGACTGCTCCATCCCGCGTCTGTGGAGGCGCATTCTACAGATACCTGTGAGGCTGTCAACGCATTAGATGCATTAAGCTTCAAATCAGCCCGAATATCTGAGCGGCAGGCAAGAAAAAGCCCCCGGCGCGTGGGCGGCGGGGGCTGATTCACACGCAGTGATTACACCAGCGGCTTGGGCTCGTCCTGAGTACCTTGCGCGCTGTCAGCAGCGCTCGATACTTCGGTTTCAGGCTTGAGCGCGGCGAGCTTCGCTGCTTCCTCGGCTTCGCGCTTGCGACGACGCACTTCGCGAGGATCGTTGGGCGCACGGCCGTTGCTCGGCCGCCCCGGTGCCGGTTCGGCTTCCTTGGGCGGCTCGGGTTGTGCAACCACCACAGGCTCGCTCGCAGGAGCAGGTTCGGCAACCGGCGCGATGACCGGTTCTACCGTCACAGGCTCGACGGCGGCAGGTTCGACCGCGACTGGCTCGACAGGCGACGGCTCCACAGCAGCAGGTTCGCTGATCTGGTGCAGGGCAGGCTCGGCAGGCTCGGCAGGCAACGAAGGCACTTCTTCGACGGCTGGCACGGCGCGCGGCTGGAACGCAGGCTCGTTGACCTGTGCTGGATCGACGACCACCGGTGCGTCCACTTCGACGTCGGCGCCGGGCTGGCTGATCGGCGCAGGGGTGGTGTCGAACGGAGGCGTTACTTCCACCGGCTCGGCGACGTCCTGCTGCACTGGCTCGTGAGTCTTGGCAGGCTTGGCTGCTTCGACGACGGGCTGTTGCTCGACCACAGGTGCAGCGCTTTCGTTGGCAGGCGCCGCCCAGGTGTCCGGTGCCGAGACCGTTGCAGGGCGTTCGACTTCGGCAGGGCTGTCCGCCTGGACAGGGGTAGCAACCGGCGTCTCGACGGCGGCTTCGGCAGTCGGCGCAGTGGCGACGATTTCCGGCGCAGCCAGGCTTTCGCCTTCAGCGTCGACTTCCTGGGCAGCGGCAGGTTGCACGCTGCGATTGGCCTGTTCGGCCTGTTCGTGGGCCTGGGCTTCGGCAGAAGCGCTGATGGCGTTTTCCGCGACTGCGGCTGTGACGGCAACGCTGGCGGCCAAGGCTGCACCGTTGGACTCGCCTTGGGTAGTCGACTCGTTGGGCTCTTCCGAGCCTTCGATCACGTCACCGTTGGCATCGCGTTGACGTTCGCGACGGTTGCTGCGGCGACGCTGACCACGGGAGCGGCGACGCGGACGATCGCCGTCGTTGCCTTCCTGGTTGTCGTCCTGCAGCAGCTCTCCGTTGTTCAGCACGTCTTCGGCAGTGTCGGCGTCGGTTTCGGATGCCTGTTCCGGATGCGCTGCGCGTTCTTCGCGGGCAACGCGAGGCTGACGTTCTTCACGGGCCGGACGTTCCTCGCGTGGTGCGCGTTCTTCACGGGCTGGGCGCTCTTCACGCGGTGCACGTTCCTCACGAGGAGCGCGCTCTTCGCGGGTCACGCGCTCTTCACGTGGAGCACGCTCCTCGCGGGCGGGGCGTTCTTCGCGAGCGGTCGGTGCGTCCAGAGGCTCACGCAGTTCACGTACCCGTGGTGCGTCGTCGCCACCGTTGCGTGGGCGGCGGTCTTCACGCGGAGCGCGCGGCTGGCGTTCCTCGCGCGGCGCGCGGGCAGGGCGTTCTTCGCGTGCGGCGGGTGCATCTTCGCGGGCGGCGCGGTCTTCACGCGGTGCGCGGTCTTCGCGCGGCTTGCGTTCTTCGTCGCGGCGATTGCTGCTGCGGTTGCGGCTCTGCTGACGACCGTTGCGACGCTCTTCGCGTGCTGGGCGCTCGGGGGTGGTGGTGGCAGGCTTCTCGACGACCACCGGAGCGGCAGGCGTTTCCTTGGTGGCGAACAGGCTGACCAGGGACTTGACCAGACCCTTGAACAGGCTTGGCTCGGCGATCTGTGGAGCCGGTGCGGGCGCAGCTGCGGCCACGGGCGCTGCTTCTTCGGCGGCAACCGGAGCGGCAGTGCGGGTCGGCGCGGTTTTCACCGCCGCTTCCTGGCGAACCAGGGTGCGGGTGGCGGCCACTGGTTGTACTTCTTCCACTTCGGCGGCGGCGATTTCGTAGCTGGATTGGCTGTTCTGCGCTTCCGGGCTGTCGTCGCGCAGGCGCTGCACTTCGAAGTGCGGCGTTTCCAGGTGATCGTTCGGCAGGATCACGATACGGGCGCGGGTACGCAGTTCAATCTTGGTGATCGAGTTGCGTTTTTCGTTGAGCAGGAAGGCAGCGACTGGAATCGGCACCTGGGCGCGGACTTCGGCAGTGCGGTCCTTCAGGGCTTCTTCTTCGATCAGGCGCAGGATGGCCAGCGACAGCGATTCGACGTCACGGATGATCCCGGTGCCGCTGCAACGAGGGCAGACGATGCCGCTGCTTTCGCCCAGCGAAGGGCGCAGGCGCTGACGGGACATTTCCAGCAGGCCGAAACGGGAGATACGACCCACCTGGACACGAGCGCGGTCGGCTTCCAGCGATTCACGGACCTTGTCTTCCACGGCGCGCTGGTTCTTGGCCGGAGTCATGTCGATGAAGTCGATGACGATCAGGCCGCCGATGTCGCGCAAGCGCAGCTGACGAGCGATCTCTTCGGCGGCTTCGAGGTTGGTCTGCAGGGCGGTTTCTTCGATGTCGCTGCCCTTGGTGGCGCGCGCCGAGTTGATGTCGATGGACACCAGTGCTTCGGTCGGGTCGATGACGATCGAGCCACCGGAAGGCAGTTCGACCACGCGCTGGAAAGCGGTTTCGATCTGGCTTTCGATCTGGAAGCGGTTGAACAGGGGGACGCTGTCTTCGTACAGCTTGATCTTGCTGGCGTACTGCGGCATCACCTGGCGGATGAAGGTCAGGGCTTCGTCCTGGGCTTCGACGCTGTCGATCAGCACTTCGCCGATGTCCTGGCGCAGGTAGTCGCGGATGGCGCGGATGATGACGTTGCTTTCCTGATAGATCAGGAATGGCGCGGAGCGGTCCAGGGAGGCTTCCTTGATCGCGGTCCACAGTTGCAGCAGGTAGTCCAGGTCCCACTGCATCTCTTCGCTGCTGCGGCCCAGGCCGGCAGTGCGGACGATCAGGCCCATGTCGGCCGGAGCCACCAGGCCATTGAGTGCTTCGCGCAGCTCGTTGCGCTCTTCGCCTTCGATGCGACGGGAGATGCCGCCGGCTCGTGGGTTGTTGGGCATCAGCACCAGATAGCGACCGGCCAGGCTGATGAACGTGGTCAGGGCTGCGCCCTTGTTGCCGCGCTCTTCCTTCTCGACCTGGACGATGACTTCCTGGCCTTCGCTCAGGACTTCCTTGATGTTGACGCGGCCTTCAGGGTTTTTCTTGAAGTATTCGCGGGAGATTTCCTTGAGGGGCAGGAAGCCGTGGCGTTCCGAGCCGAAGTCGACGAAGGCGGCCTCAAGGCTGGGTTCGATGCGAGTGATGCGGCCTTTATAGATGTTGGCCTTCTTCTGCTCGCGGGCGCCGGACTCGATGTCCAGGTCGTAGAGGCGCTGGCCGTCTACCAGGGCAACACGCAACTCTTCGGGTTGAGTTGCGTTAATCAGCATTCTTTTCATGTAGTACCGTCGGTTTCCGGGCTGCCGGAAACGGCGTTCGGCACACACGACTTCTCACGGTCGGTGTCAGGTGCGTCAACAGGGCCTAGGCCACTGCAGTGTCCAGCGATATCTGCCCAACAGGGGCGGAACCGCGACGACGCGTCCTGCTTGCTGTGGTGTCAAAAGCACTCAGTCAGGAGGAGGAATCAATCGTCTGGCGTGGACGCCCTTGAGCGTCTTGTTCAAGACCGGCATGGCAGAAGTGCCTGAGGCTGCTTCCTGCCGTGACGCGGTACTACACGGTCCGACGGTTGTGCATCTCCACCCTACACGTATCCCTGATAATTCGGGTGCTGCCGCGCGCTGAATCCGCAACGGGTTGGCAATATCGCGAACTTCAATTCGTAAAGTTCGCCCTGTATGACTAAGGCGTTGGGTTTCCGAAGCTTGTGCCTGAACTGGGTGAGAGCGACTGCGAAGCGGGAGTGGCGTCGAACAAAGGCAGGAAGGTGTCCGGTATGCCGGGGTTCCTGGGCTTTCATCGGCCTTCTCGCACCTGCGCGGGCGTTGCCCTCAAATACTCCGTAACTGGCAAAAGCCCCGTAGGACGGCCTCGCGTCCTCGAGAATTGCGTTGGTCAGGGCTGGTTCATAACCGCTTGTCCGCTGCCCAGCCGCTTATGGCGGCGTTCGCGACTATAGCAGCAATCATTAAGTGCTTCAAATCCATAAAAAATTGTTATGATCGCGGCCATGACGACTACTACTCCCCCAACCTCCGGCGTTCAGCTGATCGAGGTTGCGCCGGAACTTGCCGGCCAACGCATAGACAACTTCCTCATCACGGCGCTCAAGGGCGTGCCCAAAACCTTGATCTATCGCATCCTGCGCAAGGGCGAAGTGCGAGTGAACAAAGGGCGCATCAAGCCCGAATACAAACTGCAGGCTGGCGACATCGTGCGCGTGCCGCCGGTGCGCCTGCCCGAGCGCGACGCGCCGGTGCCGGTGGCGCAAGGGCTGCTGCAGCGCCTCGAGGACGCCATCGTCTACGAAGACAAGGCGCTGATCGTGCTGAACAAGCCGGCAGGCATTGCCGTGCACGGCGGCAGTGGCCTGAGCTTCGGTGTGATCGAAGCCTTTCGCCAGTTGCGTCCCGATGCCAAGGAGCTCGAGCTCGTGCATCGCCTGGACCGGGACACCTCCGGCCTGTTGATGATCGCCAAGAAGCGCAGCATGCTGCGCCACCTGCACGCGGCGCTGCGTGGCGACGGTGTCGACAAACGCTACATGGCCCTGGTGCGTGGCCATTGGGCAACTGCCAAGAAACAGGTCAATGCGCCTTTGCTCAAGAGTAACCTGCGCTCCGGCGAGCGCATGGTCGAGATCAACGAAGAAGGCAAGGAAGCGCTGACCCTGTTCAAGGTGCTGCGTCGCTTCGGCGACTTCGCGACCATCGTCGAAGCACGCCCCATCACCGGGCGCACCCATCAGATCCGTGTGCATGCCCTGCACGCCGGGCATGAGATCGCTGGCGATACCAAGTACGGCGACGAGAACTTCTCCAAGGAGGTTCGCGACCTGGGTGGCAAGCGGCTGTTCCTGCATGCCTACGCGCTGACCGTGCCGCTACCCGATGGCGGCGAGCTGAAGGTCGAGGCACCAGTCGACGAGGTCTGGGCCAAGACCGTGGAGCGACTGAGTGCAAGCTGATTACAAACTGCTGATTTTCGACTGGGATGGCACCCTGTGCGACTCCATCGGCCGGATCGTCGAGGCCATGCACGCCGCAGCGGCGGCATCGGGGTATTCGCCCTGCAGTGACGAGGCGGTCAAGGGCATCATCGGCCTGGCCTTGCCCGAAGCCATCAGCGTGTTGTACCCCCAGCTCGACGACGTACAGGTGATGGCTATGCGCGATCGCTATGCCGACGCCTACATGGCCCTGGACGCTACCCCTTCCTTGTTGTATCCCGGGGTCCGCGAGGCCTTGCTTGGGTTTCGCGAGCAGGGTTACCGCCTTGCGGTGGCCACCGGCAAGGCGCGCCGAGGGCTGGACCGTGTGCTCAAGGCCCACGGCTGGGAGGAATTTTTCGACATCACCCGGGCGGCCGATGAAACCCGCGGCAAACCCCATCCTCTGATGCTTGAGCAGATCATGAGCCATTGTGAGGTGGGGCCTGAGCGTTCGCTGATGGTCGGCGATGCCTCGTTCGATCTATTGATGGCCCGCAATGCCGGCATGCACAGCGTGGCAGTGGGTTATGGCGCCTTGCCGCTGGACGTGCTGCGGCAATACGAACCGCAGCTGTGTATCGAGTCGTTCGATCAACTGCCGCAGTGGTTGGACAGTCGCCGCGCCGGTGCGCGTGGCCTTGCATAAGGAGTAGAGAATGTCTGACCAATGGAAAGCGCCGCGCAGCGAAGAAGACAGCGCCCCGATCGGCGACGAGAAAAGCTGGCGATTGCTGGAAAAGACTCTGCTGGCCAGTGTTCAGGAGCAGCGCCGCGCACGCCGGTGGGGCATATTCTTCAAGTTCTTGACCTTTATTTACCTGTTCGGCGCGATCTTGCTGTTTTCGCCGTTGCTGGATATGGAAAAGGCTGCCACCAGTGGTGCATCCGGGTACACCGCCGTGATCGACGTACGCGGCGTGATTGCCGACAAGGAGGCGGCGAGCGCAGACAACATCGTCGGCAGCCTGCGCAGCGCCTTTGAGGACACCAAAGTAAAAGGCGTGATCCTGCGCATCAACAGTCCTGGCGGCAGCCCGGTGCAGTCCGGCTATGTGTACGACGAGATCCGTCGCCTGCGCGGTGAGCACCCGGACATCAAGGTCTATGCAGTGATCGCCGACCTGGGCGCCTCCGGTGCCTATTACATTGCCAGCGCGGCTGATGAGATCTATGCGGACAAATCCAGCCTGGTCGGTTCCATCGGTGTGACCGCGGCCGGCTACGGCTTCGTCGGCACCATGGAAAAGCTGGGCGTGGAGCGACGCGCCTATACCTCGGGTGAGCACAAGGCCTTCCTGGATCCGTTCCAACCGCAGCGCGCCGATGAGACCGAGTTCTGGAAGGGCGTTCTGGCCACGACCCATCGACAGTTCATCGACAGCGTGAAGGCCGGGCGTGGCGATCGACTCAAGGACAAGGAGCATCCGGAGCTGTTTTCCGGGCTGATCTGGTCGGGCGAGCAGGCGCTGCAACTGGGCCTGGTCGATGCCTTGGGCAGTAGTAGCATGGTTGCCCGTGACGTGATCGGCGCCAAGGATATGGTCGACTTCACCGTGAAGGAGTCGCCACTGGACCGTTTCTCGAAAAAGCTGGGTGCCAGCGTTGCCGATCAGATCGCCATGTGGATGGGGTTCCAGGGGCCGAGTCTGCGCTGAGGTCATGCGGGGCGGTCAAGGGCCCTTTCGCGGGCCCTCTGCCCCGAAGGCAATCGTGATCGCCCTGCAGGACTCAAGGGATTTGCAGACCTTCTTTGAGCAGCATGTCCACCAGGCGAATCAGCGGCAGGCCGACCAAGCTGGTGGCGTCCGGGCCTTCGGTGCTCTGGAACAGGCTCACGCCCAGCCCTTCGGCCTTGAAGCTGCCGGCGCAGTCATAGGGCTTTTCCGCCAGCAGATAGCGCTCGATGGCTGCGGTCGAGAGCCGGCGCATGTTCACCGTGAACGGCACCACATCGACCTGGCACTCGCCGCTGTCCACATTCAATAGCGCAAGACCGGTGAGAAACGTGACGGATGCACCGCTGGCGGCGACCAACTGTTCGCGCGCACGTTCGAAATCCAGCGGCTTGCCCAGAATTCTCTCTTCCAGCACCGCGACCTGATCCGAACCAATGATCAGATGCCCGGGGTGGGCGGCCGACAGTGCCCGCGCCTTCTGTTCGGCCAGGCGTTTGACCAGGGCGCACGCCGGCTCGTCTGGCAGGTGGCTTTCATCGATATCGGGCGAGGCGCAGGTGAACGGCAGACGCAGCCGCGACAGCAGTTCGCGACGGTAGGGCGAGCTGGAAGCAAGTAGCAGGGCGGGCATGGCAGGCTCCTGTGGATGAACGGCCACTCTATCACGCACCGAGGCCCGAATTTCCTTTGACAGGTGAGGGGGGCGTCCCTAGAATGCTGCGCCTATGTTGAATGACCCGATTCCACCTCACGTTGACCCGCGCAAATTGGCAGATCGTGGCGTAACCCTCGAAGGTTCGCTGCAGTTGGCCGATTTGGAGAGACTCTGCGACCCGCTTTCCGACAACGTCGGTACGGTGCAGGCCAAATTCATCTTCGAACGAGACGAACGCAAGGCCGTGGTCATCCACAGCTGCCTGGACGTCGAAGTCAAGATGGTTTGCCAGCGTTGTCTTGAGCTGGTAACCCTGCCGATCCACAGCGAATGCAGTTACGCCGTGGTGAAGGAGGGTGCGAACACCCAGTCGTTACCGAAAGGTTATGACGTGCTGGAACTGGGCGAAGATCCATTGGATCTGCAGGCGCTGGTCGAGGAGGAGCTGTTGCTCGCCTTGCCTATCGTGCCTGCTCATCATCCGGAAGAATGCCAGCAGCCGGCGGGAGCAGATGATCCCGATCCGAGCGAGGACGAGGTAACGCGGTCCAACCCGTTCAGTGTATTGGCGCAGTTAAAGCGTGACCCAAACGTTTAGGAGTTAATCAATTATGGCTGTTCAGCAGAACAAAAAATCCCGCTCTGCCCGTGACATGCGCCGTTCGCACGACGCACTCGAGGCAAGCACCCTGTCGGTCGAAAAGACCACCGGTGAAGTGCACCTGCGTCACCACGTATCGCCTGAAGGCGTATACCGTGGCCGTAAAGTGATCGACAAGGGCGCTGACGAGTAAATCTTGTCCGCTCAGTCCGTCGCGATTGATGCAATGGGCGGGGACTTCGGTCCCCGCAGCATTGTTCAGGCCAGCCTTGCCTGCCTGTCCGCTACGCCCTCGCTGCACCTGACCCTCGTCGGTCACCCTCAACTCCTTGAAGAACTGATTGCCAGCCAGCCGGCGGTGGATCGCTCACGCCTGCACGTCGCTGCCGCCAGCGAAGTGGTCGGCATGGACGAGCGCCCGTCACAGGCGTTGCGCGGCAAGCCCGATTCCTCGATGCGGGTGGCGCTCCAGTTGCTGCGCGACGAGCAGGTCCAGGCCGTGGTCAGCGCGGGCAACACCGGGGCCTTGATGGCGCTGTCCAGGCACCTGCTCAAGACGCTGCCCGGTATCGACCGCCCCGCGATGATGGCCGCCATTCCCACGCGGGGAGGCTACTGCCAGCTGCTCGACCTGGGCGCCAATGTCGATTGCAGCGCCGAGCATCTGTATCAGTTCGCCGTGATGGGGTCGGTGGCCGCTCAAGCGCTGGGTGTCGAACGGCCACGGGTGGCGCTGCTCAACGTCGGTACCGAGGACATCAAGGGCAACCAGCAGGTCAAGCTGGCGGCAAGTCTGCTGCGCAAGGCGCAGGGCTTGAACTACACCGGCTTCATCGAAGGCGACGGGGTGTTCCGAGGCGAGGCCGATGTGGTGGTGTGCGACGGTTTCGTTGGCAATATTCTGCTCAAGTCCAACGAGGGTCTGGCCGGGATGTTTGCCGAACGCGTTCAGGCGCTGTTCCAGAGCAGCCTGATGGCGCGGGCCGTGGGCGCCCTCGCCATGCCGCTGCTCAAGCGCTTGCAGGCCGATCTGGCGCCGGCGCGCTACAACGGCGCCAGTTTCCTCGGCCTGCAGGGTATCGTGGTGAAGAGCCACGGCGCCGCAGGCGTGGAAGGCTTGCAGTGCGCGATAGACCGTGCACGCGACGAGATTCGTGAAAACCTGCCCCAGCGCCTGCACGGGCGGTTGGCGCAGATGCTGCTTTAGGCATGCCTGGCCCCCAGTGCTTGAATGTGACCACGGGCGGGCATAGGTTATCCAACTCTGAGTTCAGCGCGCCGGGTACGCTTCCGGCGTCGAAATTTTCGGCAACAAGATCACACAAGGGCTTGTTCAATGTCTGCATCCCTCGCATTCGTTTTCCCGGGGCAAGGTTCCCAGTCGCTCGGCATGCTGGCCGAACTGGGCGCACAGTACCCTCTGGTGATGGACACCTTCAAGGAGGCGTCCGACGCCCTGGGTTATGACCTCTGGGCGCTGGTCCAGCAAGGCCCGGTCGAAAGCCTCAACCAGACCGACAAGACGCAACCTGCGATTCTCGCTGCCTCCATCGCGCTGTGGCGCCTGTGGCTGGCCGAGGGTGGCGAGCGTCCGGCCTATGTCGCCGGCCATAGCCTGGGCGAATACAGCGCGCTGGTTGCCGCTGGCTGCCTGTCGCTGGCCGATGCGGTCAAGCTGGTGGAGCGTCGTGGCCAACTGATGCAGGAAGCCGTGCCGGCCGGGCAGGGCGCCATGGCGGCCATTCTCGGCCTGGAAGACGCCGATGTGCTGGCTGCCTGCGCCGAAGCCGCACAGGGTGAAGTCGTCAGTGCAGTCAACTTCAATTCCCCGGGCCAGGTAGTGATTGCCGGTGCCGCACAGGCCGTTGCCCGTGCCATCGAACTGTGCAAGGCCAAGGGCGCCAAGCGCGCCATGCCATTGCCGGTCAGCGTGCCGTCGCACTGTGCGTTGATGAAGCCGGCTGCCGAGCGTTTCGCCGAATCGGTCAACGCCATCGACTGGCAGGCGCCGCAGATTCCGGTCGTACAGAACGTCAGTGCCGGCGTACCGGCCGATCTGGAAACCCTCAAGCGCGACCTGCTCGAGCAGCTGTACAAACCGGTGCGCTGGGTCGAAACCGTGCAGTACCTGGCGGCCCAGGGCGCACCACGTCTGGTCGAGTGCGGCCCGGGCAAGGTCCTGGCCGGCCTGAACAAGCGCTGCGCCGATGGCGTGAGCACCGAAAACCTGAACACCCCCGAAGCTTTCGCCGCCGCTCGCGCGGCGCAAGCCTGATCAAGGAGAACTTGCATGAGCCTGCAAGGTAAAGTTGCACTGGTCACTGGCGCAAGCCGTGGCATTGGCCAGGCGATCGCCCTGGAACTGGGTCGCATGGGCGCCACCGTCATCGGTACCGCCACCTCCGAGAGCGGCGCCGCGCGCATTGCCGCCACGCTCAAGGAGCATGGTATCGAAGGTACCGGCCTGGAACTCAACGTGTGCAGCGACGAATCGGTGGCCGCCACCCTGGCCAAGATTCAGGAGCAGTTCGGCGCGCCGGCGATTCTGGTCAACAACGCCGGTATCACCCGCGACAACCTGATGCTGCGCATGAAAGACGACGAATGGCATGATGTGGTCGATACCAACCTCAACAGCTTGTTCCGCCTGTCCAAGGCCGTACTGCGTGGCATGACCAAGGCACGTTGGGGCCGGATCATCAGCATCGGCTCGGTTGTGGGTGCAATGGGCAACGTCGGCCAAGTAAACTACGCCGCAGCCAAGGCCGGTCTCGAAGGCTTCAGCCGTGCCCTGGCCCGTGAAGTGGGTTCGCGCGCGATCACCGTGAACTCGGTGGCGCCTGGCTTCATCGACACCGACATGACCCGCGAGCTGCCTGAAGCGCAGCGTGAATCCCTGCAGGTGCAGATTCCGCTGGGTCGTTTGGGGCAGGCCGACGAAATCGCCAAAGTGGTCGGTTTTCTGGCTTCCGACGGTGCAGCCTACGTGACCGGCGCTACAATTCCGGTGAACGGCGGCATGTACATGTAACGAAAATTGTGACGGATGGCTTCAAAAAAATGTCTTACCCGGCATCCAAAATCCGTTATAAAGCTGCATCCGAATTCTAGGTGGCGGGCTCGCGTAGGGTCGCAGTGACGCTTTCAGTTTGAAAAGCCGAGCTTCTTCTATAAACTTACGTACCGGCCAGCCGCCTGACATATGTCCATTAGGAGTGAAAACAAGGTATGAGCACCATCGAAGAACGCGTCAAGAAGATCGTCGCCGAGCAACTGGGCGTCAAAGCGGAGGAGGTCACCAACTCTTCTTCCTTCGTTGAAGATCTGGGTGCCGATTCCCTGGACACCGTTGAGCTGGTGATGGCTCTGGAAGAGGAATTCGAAACCGAGATTCCTGACGAAGAAGCCGAGAAAATCACCACCGTTCAAGCTGCCATCGATTACGTCACTGCCCACCAGGCGTAACGTTTTGTAATCGCCGTTGCTTGTCATGGAAAAACCGCACTGCCTTCGTTGGCGTGCGGTTTTTTCTTTAGACGGCCGCGCGTTGATGTTTCCAGAATAAGGAGAGTGCTGTGTCGCGTAGACGCGTCGTGGTCACAGGTATGGGCATGCTGTCACCGCTGGGCACCGACGTGCCGAGCAGTTGGCAGGGCATCCTGGCCGGCCGCAGTGGCATAGGTCCTATCGAGCATACGGATCTATCGGCCTATTCGACCCGTTTCGGCGGCTCGGTGAAGGGGTTCGAGGTCGAGCAATACCTCTCGGTCAAGGAGGCACGCAAGCTCGACTTGTTCATTCAATACGGCCTGGCGGCGGGTTTCCAGGCGGTACGCAACGCCGGTCTCGAAGTCACCGACGCCAATCGCGAGCGTATCGGCGTGGCCATGGGTTCGGGTATTGGTGGCCTGACCAATATCGAAGAAACCTGCAAGATCATGCATGACAGCGGACCGCGGCGGATATCGCCCTTCTTCGTGCCTGGCTCGATCATCAACATGATTTCCGGTTTCCTGTCGATCCACCTCGGCGCTCAGGGACCCAATTACGCGATCGCTACGGCCTGCACCACCGGTACCCATTGCATCGGCATGGCCGCGCGCAACATCGCGTATGGCGAAGCCGACGTGATGATCGCCGGCGGTGCTGAAATGGCCGCGTGCGGCTTGGGCATGGGCGGTTTCGGCGCGGCCCGTGCGTTGTCCACGCGTAACGACGAGCCAACCCGTGCCAGTCGTCCGTGGGACAAGGGCCGTGACGGTTTCGTGCTGTCCGACGGCGCTGGCGCCCTGGTACTCGAAGAGCTCGAACATGCTCAGGCGCGTGGTGCCACCATTTATGCCGAACTGATCGGTTTCGGCACCAGCGGCGATGCGTTCCACATGACCTCGCCGCCCGAAGACGGCGCCGGCGCGGCGCGCTGCATGGCCAATGCCCTGCGCGATGCTGGCGTCACGCCTGATCAAGTGCAGTACATCAACGCCCATGGCACCTCGACCTCGGCGGGCGACCTGGCCGAAGTCAGTGCCATCAAGACCGTGTTCGGTGAGCATGCCTACAAGCTCGCAGTCAGCTCCACCAAGTCGATGACCGGGCACCTGCTCGGCGCCGCAGGTGCGGTCGAGGCGATTTTCAGTGTGCTGGCGATCAACAGCCAGATGGCGCCGCCCACCATCAACCTGGATGAGCCTGACGAAGGCTGCGATCTGGACTTCGTGCCCCATGCCGCACGCAGCATGCCGATCGATGTGGTGCTGAGCAACTCGTTCGGGTTCGGTGGCACCAACGGTTCGCTGGTCTTCCGGCGCTTCGCCGGTTGATGCAGGCCTGGCTCGACGGGCAGCCATGCGATGCGCTGGGCCTGAAGAGTCGGGGTCTGGCCTACGGTGACGGTGTCTTCGAAACCGTCGCCGTGCGTGGTGGCCAGGCGGTACTTCTCGAGCGTCATCTGACGCGCGTTGCGCTGGGCTGCCAGCGTCTGGCCATCCTGATCGACTCGGATGTGCTGCGCGACGAAGTTGTCCGCTATGCCGCAGCGCTGGACAAGGGCGTGCTCAAGCTGATCGTCACCCGTGGCGACAGTGCCCGAGGTTACGCGCCCGATCCGCAGGCTGGTGCGCGACGTATTCTGCAAGGCGGTCCAAGCCCCGCCTATCCTCAGATCAACGGCGCGCAGGGCGTGGAACTCTACCCCTGCAGTACGCGCCTGGCCGAGCAGCCATTGCTGGCGGGACTCAAACACCTCAATCGCCTGGAGCAGGTCCTGGCGCGCGCCGAATGGAGCGACCCGAGCTTCGCTGAAGGTTTGATGCTGGACATGTCCGGACGCTTGGTCGAAGGGGTCTACAGCAATCTGTTTCTGGTCATCGATGGGGTGCTGCACACGCCTTCCCTGCAGCGCTGTGGCGTGGCCGGGGTGATGCGTGCCGAACTGCTGGAGCAGGCCGCAAGCCTGGGTCTGGAGGTTGTCGTGGACGACCTGTGGCCAGCGGACCTGGCAAGGGCCGAGGAAGTCTTCGTGTGCAATAGCGTCTACGGCGTGTGGCCTGTATGCGCATTCACGTCACTGAGGTGGCCGGCGGGTCCGCTCACCCGTAAACTGCAAGGCATTGCCCACGCGCTATTGGATGCCTGATTTGTGAAGCGTAAATTTCTGCTGTTGCTGGAGACGCTCATCGTGGTTGCCTTACTGGCAGCGGGCGTGGCGGCCTGGAAAGTCGACAGCGCCCTGAACCAGCCGCTGGCCGTCACTCAAGAACAATTGCTCGATGTACCCAACCGCGCGACCCCCGGCGGCACGATCCTGCGCATGGAGGCGGCGGGCACCCTGCGGGATGCCTTCTGGCTGCGTCTTTACTGGCGCTTCAATCGCACCGGGCAGCCGCTGCACACCGGCGAATACCGCCTGACCCCGGGCATGACGGTGAACGAACTGTTCAATGTCTGGCAGCGCGGCGAAGTGGTGCAGTACAGCCTGACCCTGGTCGAGGGCTGGAATTTCCGTCAGGTACGCGCCGCGTTGGCGCGCCAGGAAAAGCTCGAGCAGACCTTGGGTGGCCTGAGTGACAGTGAAGTCATGGCGCGCATCGGCCACCCCAAGGTGTTTCCCGAAGGCCGGTTTTTCCCGGACACCTACAAGTATGTGCGCGGCATGAGCGATGTCGAACTGCTGCAGCAGGCCTACGGGCGACTGGAAGAGGTGCTGGCCAGTGAATGGGCCGAACGCGCCGCCAGCGTGCCGTACAGCGAGCCCTATCAGGCGCTGATCATGGCTTCTCTGGTGGAGAAGGAAACCGGTGTGCCCCAGGAGCGTGGCGAGATCGCCGGCGTCTTCGTGCGCCGCCTCAAGGCGGGCATGTTGCTGCAGACCGACCCGACCGTGATCTACGGCATGGGCGAACGCTACAACGGCAAGCTGACCCGCGCCGACCTGCGCGAGCCGACGGCCTACAACACTTACGTGATCGCCGGGATGCCGCCTACACCCATCGCCATGGTGGGCCGAGAAGCGATTCACGCCGCGCTCAACCCAGTTTCCGGCAGCAGCCTGTATTTCGTTGCGCGCGGCGACGGCAGCCATGTCTTTTCCGACGATCTGGACGCCCACAACGCGGCGGTGCGCGAGTACCAGCTCAAACGCCGCGCCGACTATCGCTCAAGCCCCGCGCCCGCGGCGGCGCCGAGCGAGACCGGCACGCGCGAGCCACAAGAGAAGCCGGACGCCGCCGAGGCGCCTGCTCAATGACGGTGCAGAGGTAGGCCGTTCGCGGAACGCATTCGTCTACCTTGCTGCAAAACCAACCGCCACCCACCAAACAACACTTTCAGGTACCAGGACAAGCACATGGCAAAAGGTTGCCTCATCGTATGCGACGGAAATAACGGGGCGGGCAAGTCTTCCGTGATTCGCGCCATCGAAGAATTCCTGACCGCCAGGAACCACCCGGTGGTCATTACCCGCGAGCCTGGCGGTACACGGATCGGCGAGAAGATTCGCGAGGTGGTCCTTGATCCGGAGACGCCAGAACTCTGCGATACCACTGAGCTTTTGCTGTTCGCCGCCGCCAGAGCACAGCATCTGCAGGAAAAGATCATTCCTGCGATAGCGGCAGGCAAGGTCGTGGTGTGCGATCGCTTCACCCCTGCAACCGTGGCGTTCCAGCACTACGGACGGGGCATTGCGTTGGACCTGGTGCGAAGCATCAACGGCTTTGCGCTGGGGGGCTTTGCACCGGACCTCAACATCATCCTGGATGTGGATCCCGAGATCGGCATGAAGCGCGTCGCTTCCCGCGGCCAGGGGCTGGACCGGATGGAGAGGCAGAAGCTCGAGTTCCTCTCCAGGGCCCGTGACGGATTCCTGCGGCAGGCAGAGGAGACGCCTGACACATTCGTGGTCATCGATGCATCAGAGCCGTTCGACGTGGTGAGCGGTAACGTTCTGGCCGTCGTTGCAAATCTGCTGACTGAAAAAGGGATCGGTTAGGCGATACCTCCCCAAAAAAGTGTATCGCCTTCCGCCTATTGCGCTGGCAAGGTACGCCCCAGACGTTAGCCGGCGATCATTCCAGATGCCTCCTGGGTCGCTTTGCTGGTCCGCATGACCAGTTTCCGCACCTCGTCGGCGACCACGGCGAATCCACGCCCGGCCTTGCCGGCCTCCCCGGCACGAGCCGCTTCGATCGCCGCGTTCAATGCCAGTAGATTGCTGGTGCACCGTGGGACCGCACTCGGCGATCCGCCCCCTGGCGTGGGTTTGATCGGCAAGCAGTTGCTCGCTGGCCCTGAACAGTCGCTGTAACAGGGGGTGGGTGCCGTTGGCAGGGGCGCGTCACTGCCTTCCAAGCGGTTCGCCAAGGCCGTCAGCGCACTACGGATAGAACCAAAGAGAAACGACACGCGACACCTCTCGACAGCAAAGCGATCCAATCGGCTGATGCAGACGTTTCTGCACCGCTCATTTCATCTCAGCCCGCCGGGCTGACCGTGACCGGCCCGGTGCGCCGTGAATGAGGGTGGGCATGGGCTGGCGGACAACTCGCGTTCAGCAGGTTCACGGGTTCTCCATGGGGCGTATTGAGGTAGGCTCGACACCACTCCTCGGCACACTGGGAAATGGTATCCCGCCCGCACAGGCCAAGCGTCTCCACCAGGGTTTCCATGGCATCGGACCACTGTCGGAAGTAGGCATCGTTGACGCTTTCGCCCGGCCGAGCGGGAGTTGCCTTGATCTGATCGCTGAAGACTTGCACCCACTGGGCCCAGCTGAAATGGCCTGCCTGGTGCAGGTGCACCACCAGGGAAAAGGCCTGAGCCTGCCAGGGATGCTCGAAAATCGGTCCTTCGGTGTCCAGCGGGAGGCCGAGGGTTGCGTAATCACTGTGTGGGGTCGTGTTCATGCCGCCTCCAGATAGTTGTCCCACAGGTCGATGCACACCGAGTCCGGGGTGGCTGTGCCCCACAGTTCTTCGGCGCTGAACCGTACGGTGTAGACGTGTTGCGGTTGCTCACCCAAGCCGTGGGCCATGCTGTCGGGCGTTGCGAACGCACCATGGGCCAGTTCGATGACGCCGACCTTGCCCCGCGCATAGCGAGGCAGACGGATATGAGTGGTGGGGTTGAGGTTCTTCGCCCGCACCCTGTCGCCGACCTTGAAGCGTCCGGACACCTCGTGCTTGGCGCGTGCCGAGGCGCCGCCGAGAATCACTGTCTCCACCAGATCTGCGGTGAGCACCTGAACCGGTTGTGGCGCTGGAGTCGGTGCAGACCGTCCTTGCAATTCGGCTGCGCTGATCACACCCTTTTCCAGCAGCAGTGTCTCGAAGGCGTGTAGCCAGTGCTCGTAGTAGCTGCTCTCCAGGTAGTGGATCGGGTCCATGCGCTCGATGGAATGGCGGAACTCGTCGACATTGAAATGCCCTCCGGCAAACAGCGCGGCAAACAGCGGAAAGATTCGGCGCTCCCAGTCATGGTGAAAGACCGGTTCATCTTCTTCAGCCAGTACCGGGCCGAAGCCATGCAACCCACCCAGATCATGTATTCCGTTCATTGGACGACCTCCTCTGAGGCGACGGGTGCGATGGGCAGGCCGGTGCCGATCATTGCGTCGCGGGTGACCAGCTCGCTCAGGCGCTCTTCGCTCCACCCCTCTGTGCCTGAGGGCTGTTCGGGCAGTACCAGGTAACGCAGGTCGGCGCTGCTGTCCCAGACGCGTACCTCCTGATGGGCAGGGATCTGTAGTCCGAATTCAGCCAACACGCCACGCGGGTCGATCACCACGCGCGAGCGGTAAGGGGCGGATTTGTACCAGGCAGGCGGCAGGCCGAGCGTGGGCCAGGGGTAGCACGAACAGAGCGTGCACACGGTGACGTTGTGCACTTGAGGGGTATTTTCCACTACCACCATCTCCTCGCCCTGCACGCCGGAAAAGCCCAGCTCGGCGATGGCCGCGGTGGCGTTTTCCAGCAGGCGACGTTTGTACTGCGGGTCGACCCAGGCCTTTGCCACTACGCGCGCGCCGTTGCGCGGACCGATCTGATGCTCGTAGGTGTCGATCAGCGCCTCCAGGGCGGCAGGGTCGACCAGGCCTTTGTCCAGCAGCAGCGACTCAAGGGCCTTGATGCGCAGCTCCGCGGTGGCGGGCGGTTCGGTATGGTCGTGATGATGATCGTGGTCATGGCTCATTGCTGGATCCTCACAGGTGTTGCCAGTCGATACTGGCCTCGAAGGCGGCGGCGGCTTGATACAGCGTGCTTTCGCCGTAATGACGCGCCACCAGCATCATGCCGACTGGCAGTCCCTCGACCTGGCCACAGGGGATCGACATCGCCGGATGGCCGGTGACATCGAATGCCGCGGTGTTGCCGATCATCTCGAATGCGCGCGCCACGTAGTCGGTCAACGAGGCGGTCGCCGAGGGCAATGGTTGGGCCAGAATCGGCACGGTGGGCATGAGCAGGACGTCGTAGTCACTCAGCGCCTGGTCATAGGCCGCGCGGACGCGGCGGGCCAGGTTTTGTGCCTTGGCGTAGTAGCGACCGTGGTACCGCTCCAGACCGTACTGGCCGACGAACATGCACAGCTTGAGGGTCGCCGAAAGCGCGTCGGCGTTTTCACGCCACTGGGCGTGCTTGTCCAGCAGTGCGACGTCGTACAGACCTTTCCAGTTAAAGCCCATGCCATTGCCGTGCATCATCTGCGCCGTCAGCCCTTCGCAGCCGATCGGTTGCCAGAGCGCGCCGGCCAGGCCGTGTTCGGCTATCGACACTTCGCTGACCTGAGCGCCGAGTTGCTGCAGATGATCGATCGCGAAGCGGACCTTGTCGGCCACCCGCGGATCGAGGTTCGGCAGTTGGAAACCCTGCAGCAGGACGCCGATCCTGAGCCCGCGCACGCCGCGATCCAGCACCTGGGTGTAGAGCTCTACCACCGGGGCATACTGGCGCGGATCGAGACCGTCGGCACCGGCAATCACTTCGAGCATCAGCGCGTTGTCGTACACGTTGGCGGTGATGGGCCCTGCGTGGTCGACTGTCGCCTCAATGGGCATGATCCCGGAGTACGGCACCAGGCCATGGGTGGGCTTCATGCCGTAGGTGCCGCAAAACGCTGACGGGATTCGGATCGAGCCGCCCTGATCGCCACCAATGGCCATGTCCACCGCCCCTGACGCTACCAGTGCGGCGCTGCCGGAGGAGGACCCTCCGGCGATGTAGCCGTGTCGGCGTGGGTTGTGCACCGGCCCCGGGTCAGAGGTGTGACTCCCGCCCGACAGGCAGAAATGCTCGCAGGTGGCTTTGCCGGTAATGGTCGCGCCCGCATCGAGCAGCCGGCTGACAATGGTGGCATCGAAGGACGGCACGAAGCCCTCAAGGGTGCTGGCACCGTTCATCATCGGTACACCTGCCAAGGCAATGTTGTCCTTCAGGGCAACGGTACGCCCGGCCAGTTTGCCTCGGGCGGCGCCGCAGACCTCGGTGCGGTAGTACCAGGCGTTGAGCGGGTTGTCGGCCTTGCTGGGGCGCAGGCCTGCGTCACGCGGGTAGCGCACCGGCGGGATTTCGTCGGGCTGGGCATCGATGAGATCGTAGGCGTCGAAGCTCGGTTGCATCAGGGCCAGATACTCGCTCGCCTGCTCTGTCGTCAGATGCATGTGCAGGCGCTGCGCGAGCGCGTCGAGTTGTTCAGGAGTGGGGCGTTCGATGGCCATGGAGTGTCCTGTTTCGGTACGGCGCACGGGGTGCGCTGGGTCACGGTCGGGTGGAGTCAAGAGTGGCGCGTCCGCCGGCCGATGGCTTGGCTGTGGCGGACAGCGGCTTGGCTGAGACGGTCAGGCCGTCAAAACACATGGGCGTAGCGCAGGTTCACTCGCACGTCTTCACGCGGGCCGTTTTCCACGGACAGGTCCTGGCCCAGTTGCAACTGCAACTGATCGCGCGGGCTGACAAAGGTGGTGGCGCTGAGGCGCAAATACGTGGTGCGGGTTTCATCGTCCTGATGCACGCCGTCGACGCTGTTCTCACCGCCCCAGTTATGGCCTACGCCTACGGCGAAGGCGGTCTGTGGTGTGGGCATGTAGCGGCCCATGAGTTGGGCGCTGTAGAACACCTGCTGCTCGCGTCGGACCGAGTCGGCGCCGTAGTCGTTGTTGTCGCCGTACCAGATGACGTCGCCGACCATGTCGACGGCCCATTTCTCTCCGAACCGTTTGACATAGGCTGATTGCAGATCGAGTTTCCAGCGATGCTCGCCCAGGTTCAGGCCTTCTTCGTTGTCGTATTCGCCAGTGGGTACGTACAGGTAGGGCGTGAAGGCAAGCACGTCGCCGGCGTCATTGAGCCGGTACTTGAAAGCGGGGGCCAGGATCAGGTCGCCGATGCCATTGCTGTCCCCGAGGGGCGAGGCATCGCCATGGCCGGCGACGCGACCGAAAGGCAAGAGGAACTGCGGGTCGACCGTGAGTCGGTCGGTCAGCGCATAGACATGCAGCAGTCGCAGGATGCCGATGTCCGAGCGCACATCGAAATCCGAGCTGGCTTTGTGGCCATTGGCATACAGATTGTCGGTGCGGGCGTGTTGGTAATAGAGCAAGCCAATGGTGGCGTTGGTGGGGAACTGGTCGTAATCGCCCGGAGCCACTTCAGCGGCCTGAGCGGTAAGCGAGCAGCACAGTGAGGCGAGCGTGATGGGGTAACGAATCGTGGCCATGGCCGAGCACCTTTTCATGGACAAACGGGGGCCAGCACCCCGCCAGGCGGGATGTGGGCTTGAGCGCAGAGGATTGCCGCCGGTCAGGCAGGCAGGGGTTGGGCGTCGCGTAGCATGCCGGTCTGGGCATGGCAGTTGATGTACTCGAACAACTGGTTGCGACCGTCGCTGACCGATACTTCGTGGTACAGGCGCAGTTTCGAGAGCCCGCCAATCACCCTGAAGAACGTGGTGAAAATGCGCAGATGGGTCGGGTGCGATTCGGCCCACCGCTCCAGCCGGTCGAGCGAGCGCCAATGGCCAATGTCGTAGGCGATGTCCAGCAGATTGCCGTCAAGGTCGACGTTGCGCACGAAACGGTTGCTGTAGCAGCCAAGGGCCTGGCCTTGGTCGCGCAGGAAATCCATGCCGTCCTGGAGCGGTGGGAGCATTTCCTGAAAGTACAGCGCGCGCTCTTCCTCACCGGCCTCGACCCAGTCCTGCCCGGAGCGGATCAGGGTCAGGTTGTCGTGGCCGCGGACCAGCACTCGTCCGCCTTTTGCCGGATCGCCCGAGATGACCTGCAGGGACGCGTCGGGTCGCATCCGGTCGGTTTGCGACACGGGAAATCGGTCTCGCGCCGACCCCCAGTAGCCATGCTCCTGAATTTCACCGCTGATGCCGTCCATGACGGCGCCCACGCCGGGCAAGTCATCGGTAAAGGCGTACAAGGTTTCGAATTGCTCGGCGCGCGGTGCCACTACTTCTCGGAAGTAGCCCAGGTGCTCGCTCAGGCGCTCGTCGCTGGCCCACCATGACTCGACCGCAGGGCTGCGCAGCCAGCGACAGTAGGCGGCAGGGTCGGCCCAGTAACCGACCACGATGAAATTACCGTAGCCTTGGTTGTCCTCGTGATAGGTGATGTCGTGATTGCCCGGGGCATCATCGCCGGCGAACTGCGCGACGATCTTTTGCATGGCCTGGACCGCGATGGCATGGTGGACGGGCAGGAACTGCACGCCCAGATAAGCCATGACCACCTGTTCGAGCTTGGGGTCGGCACGGCCGACGAACATGGGAAACGGCGGCTGATAGTCGTCGTCCACACGGCGGGACAGCGTGCGTGGGCATTTCAGATGCTTGTCGATTGCAGATTCCATGGGCACTCCTTGAGACGATCAGGCTGAGGTATCGAGGCAGTTGGACGAGGCACGTCCACGTCGGCGAAGCTGGTAGGCCAGGCAACCCAGTTCGATCAGCACCGATACGAACTCTTCCGGCGCCAGATCACGGCCTTTGAGGGCCAGCAGGCATTCGGCAAAGGGGGACGGACGCAGGCTGGGCATGGGGCCTCCAACGGTCACCGTGAGTGGCGACCTCGATGGGGCTCACGTTAAGGCAAGCTTCGCGAGTGCCGCTTGCTTCGGGCGGACGTCGGCTTGGTTGAAAAGGACAGTGCGCGATCGAGGGTCCGATGTGCCTCATCGATTGGCAGGGTCATGGTCGCTGGCGCCATTTCAGCGCACTTCCATACCCGTTCTTCCAACCCACGGTACGTATCACGCGGCATCACATCACTGGCCCGATAGTTGCTGGGCGAAATGCCGAACAGGCCCTCCTGATCTTCGTGAAGGGGGCGTGAGTCCGTTACCGCGAGATCGATGTCATGAGCCAAGCCGCTTACACCACCCTGGCCGTCGCTGCCCCGCAGCGTTTCGATTACTGGAAGGAAGTGATCTGCCGACACTGCATTCCGGCTTCCAGTAAAGCCCTGGAGGACATGCCGTTCGAGGGCCAATTACGCGTGCAAGGCCTCGGCCCGCTGGATATCTGCTCGCTGAGCGCCGCGCTGCATGAGTGGGAGCGCAAGCCCGGCGACCTGCGCACCGGTCCGGATGACGACCTGTGGCTGGGTTTTATCGAGCATGGCCATGGCAAGTTGGAGCAAGGCGGGCGTAACGCGTTGTTGCAGCCCGGCAGCCTGGTGCTCTACGACGCCGCGCAGACCTTTCGCTTCAGCCTGGGAGGTCGCGACAACCATCTCATGCGCATTCCCCGGCACCTGCTCAGCAGCCGCTTACCGCAGGTAGAGCGTTTGACCTCTACCGTCCTCGACGAAGGGCGTCCTGGCGTAGTGCCGCTGCGCGAAATGCTGCGCCAGGCCGCTACCCAGCCTGCGGCCCTGGAGGCGCCGGAGGTGGCCGGGCGGTTCTCGCAAACGCTGCTGGATCTGCTGGTGCTGAGTCTGGAGTTGCAGGACAGCAACACCGCCAGTATTGAGCGCGACTTGTATGCCCGTGCCATGAACTACATGTTGCGTCATTTGGCCGAGACAGAATTGAGCGTGGAGCGCATCGCACAAGCCCACCATGTGTCACCACGAACGGTCACCCGTGCTTTCGCCCGCCACCAGAAAACCCCCATGGCGGCGCTCTGGCAGGTGAGGCTGCAACGCAGCCGCGAAGCGATCGAATGCGGCCAGGCCCGTTCCGTGTCGCAGGTGGCACTGGACTATGGCTTTTCCGATTTCTCGCATTTCAGCCATGCCTTCAAGAAAGCGTTCGGGGTTTCGCCCAGTACGTTACTCAAACGACAGTAAGGCGAGCGGCGTTACCTATCTGCCTGTTCTGGCGTCACCATTGGGGACATGCCTGGCCTGCGCGCGCCATTCACCCTGTCCAGACATGGACCACAAGACCCTATACAATCACCAGGCTTCAGGCTGGCGGGTCTGCCCGTTCCCGCTTTGAAAATACCCATTTCGCCAGCGATGGGATTATTCTCCTCATGGAAAATTGTAGGCTCGATGACGTTTCCAGTGATTTTGCCCGGCGTTGACGTCTGGTTTGCATTGCTTTCGGGCAAAGGATTGTCGACCGAACTGCGAGGGCACATGCGTGGCTGAAGCCTACCCCTGGCAAGACGATCTGTGGCACAAGCTCGCCGGACGCACCCAGCATGCCCACGCCTATCTGCTGCACGGGCCGCAGGGTATCGGCAAGCGTGCCCTGGCCGAGCGGCTGATGGCGTTGCTGTTGTGCCAGCGCCCCTCCGCGCAGCAGGCCTGTGGCGCCTGCAAGTCCTGTCTGCTGCTGCAGGCCGGCAGTCATCCGGACAACTTCATCCTCGAACCCGAGGAAGCGGACAAGGCGATCAAGGTCGACCAGGTCCGCGAACTGGTGGCGTTCGTGGTGCAGACGGCGCAGCTGGGTGGGCGCAAGGTGGTGCTGATCGAGCCCACCGAAGCCATGAACATCAACGCGGCCAATGCCTTGCTGAAGAGTCTCGAAGAGCCCTCGGGCAATACCGTGTTGCTGTTGGTCAGCCATCAGCCCAGCCGCCTGCTGCCCACGGTCAAGAGCCGGTGCGTGCAGCAGGCCTGCCCGCTGCCTAGCCAGGCCGTCAGCCTGCAATGGCTGGCCACGGCGCTGCCGGACGTGGACGAAGGCGCGCGCGCCGATCTGCTGGCCCTGGCTGCCGGCTCGCCTCTGGCCGCCGTCAGGTTGCAGGCTGCGGGGATCGTCGAGCAGCGGGCACTGGTCGTCGATGGGGTGAAGAAGCTGTTGAAAGGGCAGCAGACGCCCAGCCAGTTGGCCGACGCCTGGAGCGGTGTACCGTTGCTGCTGCTGTTCGACTGGTTCTGCGAGTGGTCGAACCTGCTGCTGCGCTATCGCCTGACGGCGGACGAGCAGGGCCTGGGCTTGAGCGACATGCGCAAGGTGCTGCAATATCTGGCCGACAAGAGCACTCAGGACAAGGTGCTGGCCATTCAGGACTGGGTGCTGATGCAGCGCCAGAAGGTTCTGGCCAAGGCCAACTTGAACAGGGCGTTGCTGATCGAAGCGCTGCTGGTGTCCTGGATGGCCTTGCCGGGGCAGCGGTGATGGGTGCATTGTGATCGGACGCTGCCGACGCCGGAGGCGGCTTGCACCGCTGCTACAGGGGCGGCCAAATGCAGCCTGCATGTGAATGTGTAGCAGCGGCGCAAGGGGTTTTTCCGATACAACGCGGCACTGCCAACCGTGGCCATAAAAATCGACCACCAGTAAGGGAGCACGAATGAATCAACCCGTCAGTCCCGGACCGCGCAACGGCATTCTGTCCCTGACCATCAAGGACAAGGCCGTTCTGTATGCCGCCTACATGCCGTTCATCAAGAACGGCGGCCTGTTCATTCCCACCAGCAAGAGCTACAAGCTGGGCGATGAGTTGTTCATGCTGCTCAACCTGATGGACGAGCCGGAAAAGATTCCGGTGGCTGGCCGCGTGGCCTGGATCACCCCCAAGGGCGCCCAGGGCAACCGCGCTGCCGGAGTCGGCGTGCAGTTCAACGATGGCGACAACACCGCGCGCAACAAGATCGAAACCTACCTGGCCGGTGCCTTGAAGTCCGACCGTCCCACTCACACGATGTAGTTGTCCTATCCTCATGCTTGTAGATTCCCACTGTCACCTGGATCGCCTCGACCTCGCCGAACACAACGGCTGCCTGGACACCGCGCTCGATGCCGCGCGCGCCTGCGGTGTCGGCCACTTCCTGTGCATCGGCGTGAGCGCCGACAATGCTGCAGCGGTCAAGGCCCTGGCCGGCCGCTACGACGATGTCGATTGCTCGGTCGGCATTCACCCCCTGGACCTGGCACCGGGGCAGCCACCGGCCCTGGACTGGCTCCTGGGCGAGCTCGATGATCCCCGCGTCGTGGCGATCGGCGAAACCGGCCTGGATTACCACTACGAACCCGAGGCCGCAGAGTTGCAGCAGGCATCGTTCCGATTGCACCTGCAGGCGGCCAACCTGACCGGCAAACCGGTCATCGTGCATACCCGCGGCGCGCGTGCCGACACCCTGGCCCTGTTGCGCGAGGCGCAGTTGCCCCAGGCCGGCGTACTGCACTGCTTCACCGAAGATTGGGACATGGCCAAGGCTGCCCTCGACCTGGGCTTCTACATTTCACTGTCCGGCATCGTGACGTTCCGCAATGCCGACGCCCTGCGCGAAGTCGCCCGCCAGGTGCCTGCCGATCGCCTGCTGGTCGAGACCGATTCGCCTTACCTGGCGCCCATTCCCTACCGTGGCAAGTCCAACCTGCCGCAGTACGTTCGGGAAGTGGCGCAGTGCATTGCCACGGTCCGGGGCGAGACGCTCGAAAGCCTGGCCGAGCGCACCACCGACAACTTTTGCCGGCTGTTCCCACTGGCACGGGTTCGTCGTCAGGCCTGAACGTTGCGCAGGCAAAAAAAACCCGGGCTCTGGGGGGAGAATCCCGGGTCAAGACCATTAGGAGTTACTACAGGCGCGTGGTCCATCGACGCCTTGCCGACGCGTCATTGGGGGAGATGACGCGACGACTTCTTGAGTATCGTCGAGTGCCCGTCGGGCGCCAGTGCCCATTCGGGTTTTCTTAAACGTATTTGGAATACGCGCAAGGTTGCTCAGCACCGATTTCGGGGTTGTGTGGCATATCCGCCATAACGCCAGAGATTTCGGATGATCCGTGCATTTTGACCTCATACAGGCATAATGACGGCCTTCGCTTTCGATCCAGTCCTTCCTATGCAAAAAGAACCTCGTAAGGTCCGTGAGTTTCGCCGCCGCGAGCAGGAAATCCTCGACACCGCGCTTGCGCTCTTTCTCGAGCAGGGTGAAGACAGCGTCACGGTCGAGTTGATCGCCGACACCGTCGGTATCGGCAAAGGCACCATCTACAAGCACTTCAAATCCAAGGCCGAGATCTACCTGCGCCTGATGCTCGACTACGAGCGCGATTTGAATGCACTGCTGCATTCGGCCGACATCGATCGCGACAAGGAAGCCTTGTCCCGCGCCTATTTCGAATTCCGCATGCGCGATCCGCAGCGCTACCGACTGTTCGACAGGCTCGAAGAGAAGGTCGTCAAAGGCAATCAGGTGCCCGAACTTGTCGAGCAGCTGCACACGATTCGCGCGTCAAATTTCGAGCGACTGACCTTCCTCATCGAGGGACGGATCAGCGAAGGCAAGCTGGAAGATGTGCCGCCGTACTTCCACTATTGCGCAGCCTGGGCTCTGGTGCACGGCGCGGTGGCGCTGTATCACTCGCCGTTCTGGAGCAATGTGCTGGAAGATCAGGAAGGCTTTTTCCAGTTCCTGATGGACATCGGCGTGCGCATGGGCAACAAGCGCAAGCGCGATCCGGAACTGCCGGGTCCCAAGGAATCCTGAGCCTGGGCACTCCCCAGCTTCGCGAACTGGCGCAGAAGCTGCATCAGCCAGGCAATCGCCGGGATCTTGTCGCCGGCTCTGGAGGATGCATGCGTAACCTGGTCGTGCTGCTGGCGCTCTTGGCGTTGAGCGGCTGCATGAAGGTCAGTGATCTGGGCGAGGGCGCTCGCTACCACTTGAGCGATGCAGGCGTGCTGAATCACAGCGAAACCCGCCGCTTCAATAACCTGCGCGTGCAGCCCGACTCGTTCATCTACATCGCCCAAGGCTCGTTCGTGCCTCCTGGGGGCGCCTACCCCAGGCCCAACGTGGTCGCCGAAGAAGCGTTCGAAGCCTTCGTCGAGTATTTTCCCCTGGTACGCCGTGCCCCGGCACCGCTGGGCCTGGAGCAGGCCATGGGCGAAGCACGCAATGCCGGTGCGCATTACCTGCTCTATGCCCGTTTTGCCCGTGCCGACGACCGCATCGGCAACACGGACGAGTGGGCCGACCAGGAGGCCCTGGATCGACTCGGCGTCGACAGCAGCGTGATCCAGATCATGCTCATCGAAACCAGCACTCACTACCTCATCGACACCGCCACCATCCGCAGCCGTGGCGGACTGCTGACGATGCATGACAACAAACCGGAAGATTTGCTTGGCCCGCCCCTGGAGGACTACGCTCGTAGCCTGTTGGGCGTAAGCCGCTGAGGAGACAGGCATGACGGGCAAGGCCGACGATTTGCTGGCGCACATCCCCACTCACGAAAAGGGTTTGCCGCCCGTGCACCTGTGGAATCCCGATTTCTGCGGGCACATCGACATGCGCATTGCCCGCGACGGCACCTGGTTCTACCAGGGCACGCCGATCGGTCGGCCGGCGATGGTCAAGTTGTTCGCGGGCATCCTGCGCCGCGATGGCGACGAGTACGTCCTGGTCACCCCGGTGGAGAAGGTGGGCATCGTCGTCGATGACGCGCCGTTCGTGGCCGTCGACATGCAGGTATCGGGTGAAGGCGAGCAGCAGACGCTGCGCTTCACCAGCAATGTCGAAGACAGTTTCGATGCGGGTGAGGAGCATCCGCTGCGGGTGGACATCTCCCCCTGCAGCCAGGAGCCTTCGCCCTACGTACGGGTGCGTACCAACCTGGAAGCGCGCATTCACCGCAACGTGTTCTATCGTCTCGTCGAGTTGGCGGTGGTGCGTGACGGTTGGCTGGGGGTCTGGAGCGGTGGGGTGTTCTTCCCCATAGGCCGGGATCCCGGGCGATGACCAGCCCCCGTCCGAGTGGCGGGGGACCGTCATGGGCCGTTGAGGCGGTTACTTCTGCGGCGTCAGCGTCAGTCGCTTGATGCCATAGGCCTTCTCGAAGTTCTGCGGCTGCATCGGAAAGCTGACGTATTGATTCTTGAGCCAGGCATCGATGCCATCGGCGTAGTTGGCACTGGCCGGATTACCGGATTGCCCGCTGCTGTTGAGGCCGATCATGGGTTCGGTCTGGGCGAAGTCGACGACGATGCGCAGGGCCGGTATCGACGCGGTGTCGAAGCTGTCGCCCCACCGGTAGGCCGCAGCATTGAGCGTGGTGTGATCACCGCCAGTGGCCACCGGGCCGCGTACCGTCTGGCCAGCGACGTCCGTCCAGCTGGTGCGGTGCAGGCGGCCCCACTGCCATTTGCTGCGGTCGGCGCCCAGTTGTGTCTCGCCAGCCGTGACCGCCGCAGCCAGGCTGCGGGCCAGGATGGCAGGCTTGTCTTCCTTCTGAGGCGTGGTCACGTCGTCCCAGAACGGGCTGTCGTCGCGCCCCAGCAGATGATCGGCCTGGGCCGAGTAGGAAGCCATGCCCTGAGCGACGAAGGCCTTCCAGGCGGCACTGTCGATCGGCCCCAGTTCGTCGAGGAAGGTGCGCTGCATGCTTTGTTGCAGAAACAGCTCGTACAACGCGGCGTCGGCGGATTGCGCGCTCAGCCGGCCATCGAAGGTCATCAGCCGGGTGTAGGCCTCCCGGGCCTTGGTGCGATCGGCGTCGGGCAGGGCGTCGATGGCGCTCTTCAGCGGTTGTGCCATGCCAGGTGCGAGAAACATCTTCTTCAGTTTGGCGGCGAACGGGGTGGTCTGGTCGGACTGCATGGCGATCATGCTGCGGGTGTCGTGCTTGCCGGCGCCGGCCAGTTCCGCGAGGCGTTCGCTGCGCTCAGGGTAGTACCAGCCGTTGGACAGCTGAATACCGTAACCCGGCGGGACGATGCGCTGGTTGGCGGTCCCCAGCCAGCCCTGCGGCGGGTCCTGGTCGTAGGGATGCAGCATCGGGTCGGCCAGGCCGTCCCAGTCATACCGGCCATCCCAGCCGGGGGAGGGCAGCATGCCCTTGCCCTCGAGGCGATTGGGGAAACGGCCAGTGACCTGCCAGCCGATGCTGTTGGCGTCGGCGAACAGCAGGTTGGTAGCCACCGCGCGGATCTGCCGGCTGGCATCCGAGGCCTTCTCGACATTGCTGGCGCGCGACAGATCGAACAGGGCGTCCAGGCTCTTGTCTTCGGTCAGGTCCGGCAGCTGCAAGGCCAGGCCATAGCCAACGCTGGCCGACAGGCCGGCGAGGTCGTTGAGCAGGGCACCATGTCCGGTCTCGTACACGGCTTCGCGCAGTGGCCGCTGCCCCTTGGCCAGGAAGGTTTCCTGACGTACCCGCGCCGGTAGCCATTTGCCGTTGGACTGATACAGCACGCGGCCGCCTTCGCTTTTGACCTTTTCCACAAACAGATCCTGGTTGTCACCCATCACGGCCGACATGCCCCAGGCCACTTGACCGTTGAAGCCTGTGAGCACGCCCGGCAGACCGGCCAGGGCGACGCCCGCGGCCTGGTAACGCGGTGCGCGCAGTTGCACGAAGCTCCAGGCGGAGGGTACCGCAGTGGCGGCATGTAGATCGTTGGCGAACAGGCTTTTGCCGGACCGCGCGCGTTGGGGGGCGATGGCCCAGTTGCTGGAGCTGGCCGTGCCCAGCCGCTCGAGTTCATGGTTCAAAGTGCCCAGTCCCGCCACATGGGTCAGCGAGTTGCCCAAGGACACACCCTTGAGTTTCTCGGCCTCGGTGAACGGCAGGCTCTCGTCCGGATAGACCGGCAGCAGCCAGGCCAGTTTGTTGGTGCCCACTTTCTGCGCCAGCGCAAGCGAGCCCAGCTCTTCCTGCAGATTGAGCGACTGGCTGAACGACCACAGGGCGAACATCAGCGCCGAGTCTTCGGCCTTCCAGTATTCGGGGGTGTAGCCGCCGAGCGGTGCCGGCAGCTTGCCGCGATAGCGGAACAGGTAGGCGTTCACGCCCCGCGCGTAGACATCGAAGAAGCGCTTGAGCCGCGGTGATGCAGCGGCGTACAGCTGGTCGGCGTTCTTCTTCAGGTTGATCCTGCGCAGCAGGCGGTCGCTGTCCAGTGCATCGGCACCGTCCAGCTCGGCCAGACGCCCCTGAGCCAGCAGCCGCATGCGTACCATCTGGGTGATACGGTCGCTGGCGGCGACATATCCTTGAGCAAACAGGGCATCGTGGAAGGTGTTGCTCTCGATCAGCGGCATCCCCAGGGTGTTGCGCCGCACCGAGACGTTCTGCGCCAGACCCTTGAGCGGCTGTACACCCACGCTGGGCGGCAGGCTTTGGTCGGCTGAGCCGCCCAGCCATTGTTGACAGCCAGTCAGGCTGAGCATGCCGGTCACCACGGCGGCGCAGCCGAACTTGGGCATGAAGAAAGAACGGGCGGGCGAGGCCATGGCGAAGCTCCTGCGGGGGCTGGCGTAAAAGGCGCTACGTTAGAGAGGGAGAAGGCGGGGCGCAAGCGTCTGGCGGGGGTTATTTTTGCCTGGGTCGAGCCGCTTGCGGACAGTATGCGCCGCGGTCAGCCTTGGGCCAGGTCTCGGGTTACAGAGGGACTGCCGGAACGCAGCCCCTTCACGCAGAGGCTCGGCTCAGGCGCCGTGGCACTTCTTGAATTTCTTGTCGCTGCCGCACGGGCACGGATCGTTGCGGCCGACGTCCTTGAGGGCATTGCGCACCGGTTCCTGCGGAGCATGATTGCAGTGCGGGCCATGCACGTGACCGTGGTCGTGCTCATGGTGATGGTCGTGATCGTGGTTGCAGTCAGGACCGTGCACGTGAGGTTGCTGGGACATCGGGGGAACTCCGTGATTGAAATTGGCCGGAATTATCTCACCCTGGGTCTGGAATAGAAGGGCTGCGCCAAGAATCTTTGCGATGGTCAGTGGCCGGGCAGGCCGCGGGCGTTGATTTCACCAGTGTGATTGAGTACCACATCGTGACCGAACAGCACGCCGGTACGCAGTTCGCCGCGCAGCTCGTAGCGGATCGGTCGATCCGGATGCTTGAGCAGCTTGGACAACTCGCGCACGTGTTGCCAGAGGTTGGTGCGCACCGGCACTTCATAGTATTCGCCGCTTCTGCCGGCCACGCTGAACCAGTCGCTCGTCTCGCCTTCGCTGAGCAGCATGTCTTCCAGGCGCACGCTGTAGCTCATGCCACGTACGGGCAGGCTGCGGCGGTTGGGGTTGTCGATGCGAAACCGGAGGATGAAGCGCTGCTGCAGCAGGTTGGCCTTGACCACTTCGACCTTGACCAGGTGCACCTTGGGGTCCTCGTAGTTGCCGGTGAACCAGGTTGCGCATCCCGTGAGCGCCAGCACTGAGAGCAAGCCGATGCTGCGCAGAACGAGAGTGCAAGCGGACATGGCGCGGACCTCTGGATTTGCCCTGAGTCTAACAAGGCCCATGCGCATGACAAGGGCGAGCTTGTTGCGCCGAAACATCGTGGTCCATAATCACCGTCACGGTGCTGGCCCTTCGGCATCTAGCTGCCACCCCCACTGCCGGCAACGGTGTCACGCCAGGAGAGTTGCCATGAGCTTGTACGAGATCGTTTTCAGCGGTGAATGCGTGCCTGGCGCGTCGCTGGATCAGGTCAAGAGCAACCTGGCGACCCTGTTCAAGGCCGATGCCCAGCGTATCGAGCTGCTGTTTTCCGGGCGCCGACTGGTGCTCAAGAACAACCTCGATGCCCAGGCGGCGGAAAAGTACCGCGCAGCCCTGGCGCGCGCAGGCGCGATGGCGAGCATCGACGAGATGGCCCAGGAGATCGAGGAAATCATCATGACCGCGCCCGCCGCGGCAGGTGACTTCGGCCAGAAACCCATGGCCGCGGCACGCCGCGCCGAGGTCGTGCCGCGCGATGCCTACATGGCGGCGTTCGTAGCCGTCGACGCCCCCGATTTCGCCATCGCCGAGGTGGGCGCCGATCTGCAGGAGGACAAGCCCGCAGTACGTGCGCCGAACCTCAACCTGCAGCAGTTCAGCCTGGCGCCCGCAGGCAGCGACATGGGGCAGTTGCGGCACGAGGAAAACATTCAGGTGCCGGACATTTCCCATCTCAGGGTCATTGGCTGATGTAGCTGGCGCAGCACTTCTTGGATTGGTGCAACAAAACACTACCGCCACCGTCGGTTTATTTCTGTCTCGCCGCATATCGGCCCTGTTATAGCTAGACAAAACAAGCGGCATAAGCGACAAAGTAAGTCGTTTTTACGCCGCGGGGGTAAACGAGGGCGAGAAAAAATGTTATAATAAGTTGTAAGATTAAGAATCCGTTAAACCCTTCTAATCTTGAGTGAAATAGATAATTTGCTTGCTGGGTATGATCCTCCTGCAATCAAGCATAGCTTTGGGGGCACGAATTAATGTCAGGCATTAATCAAGAAGCAATCGCGAAGCTTGTTGGGCTTATTATCTCGACCACATACGCCACGAGGGTTGGCCTGACTTCGTCGCCAGGCCATTGCCGCCAATGGGGACTTAGTCAGGTATGCCTTTTCTCGACTGATCGCTTACCCAGCGTTTTACATCTCCGATAAATTCCCAGACATCTCCCTCAGCAGGTTTAATATACTCTGGTGCCTGCGGGTCTTCACCCATTCTCTCGAAGATAGATGTAAGCCACGTCCCTTTGTTACGCGAGACGGCTAGGTCGCTCAACCAGCTTTCGATTTCCCCGCAAGGAACTACGAAGACTCCGTAGGCCGCGAGTCGCTGGAAAAAATTTGTACATGCTTCTTTCTCATCTGGTGGAAGTATTGATACTCCTCCGGCTGTTTTCATATTTTTGCCGGTAGCATTGAATGCATCAAGCAGCGCTTTCCTTTCTTGATTTAATCCGACGTGGCTGATTGCTGGAATAAAAGCTCCATTCATAGGCTTCTGCCATACTGCGCCACCCTCTTTAATTATGTCGATATCAACAATTCCAGCCGCAGGTATACCCAGCTCCCTCAATGGTAAGACGATATCCCATACGGTTTGCTTGTTTTGTGCGTTGAGGAAAAGACATCCCTCTATTCCACGCGCATCTTTGCTTTGTAGTAGGCGCTCATTTATCTCCTGATAGAAGGCGCGGTCTGCGTCAGCTTCCGTGACGATAACGGCACTGTAAAACAACGCGTTCAATACCCCTACAGAGCGAAGTAATGGGTTCCGCATCAAATGCGTAAGTTTCTCCTTAGGTAGTAGCCTTGCCGTCGCTCTAGAGTAATCATAGGTGGTGCGCACTATATTAATCGGGGCTCCGCCTTGTACGCAGCCCATGAGGAAGCTTGCGCTATGGGTTGAAACAAACAGCCGACGATTGGTTCCCGCCAAAGCGGAGGTAATCTCCTTCCCGAGCCTTGAGCACAACGAAGGGTGCAGGAAGGCTTCGGGCTCATCTATCAACGTTATTTTTGGCTCACCTGCTATCAGCGTCGTCAACATCCCCACAAACGCTTTGACGCCATCGCTGCTGTCTCTAAGCAAAGGAGCCTTGGAGTGGAATGCAATTGAAGTTGCATCCCAGCCACGTTCTTCGTGAGCATCACGAGGAGGACGAGGTGATAGCCTAAGACGAAGTTGTCCAATATTAGTTGGGTCCACCACCAAGTATTGTGAGAAAGCTTCGTAGACGATTCTACGAACTTCCTCTCTCGCCTCATCATCTATAAATAGCTTTGCAAGGTGATTGGCTGGTGTGCTTTGGAGATCGCCCGCACTTTGATCGTTAATCAGCGATAGACGATTTGTTCCATCTAGCCGCAGTGTGAACACCCCCAGGAACTGCAAGTAATGATATCTGTTATGGAATATTGGGTTGCCCGCTTCCTGTTTGATCGTATCTAAATTGATTTGCGTTCTGAAAGGGTTGTTATGCTGTGGGTTTAGTTTTGCGATTAGTATATATCCGGGATTAATAATTTCGCCTGTTGTTGCCTGAACTTTGATCTTCGATATTTCGTGCTCAAAATCCTCTGGCTCCCAGCTTTGAAATTCAATATCTTTAACGACAACACCTCCTTGATAATCATGTGACCTTATGAAGGTCTCGATTTCGATTAGTGACTTAGATTTGCCACTATTGTTCGGACCCACGAAAATCGTGACAGGGGATAACTGAATTTCTAAAGGCTCGCTGTCAGGGGCGGAGCCAGCATGGAAACGAATTTTGTTTAACATGTACATCCCTGTCTCGTTGTTGAGTAAGCTGGCAGGCTAGCCAAAAGCAGGATGTTAGTCAATCAGTTGTGATTCGCCGCACAAGGCAGACAGGTCGGGGCAACTTTGAAAGAAGTGGCAACACCACTGCTATTATCTTTAATGGTGCTATGACGTTGTAACCCTTGCCTTAAAAGGGCTTCAAGCCATATAGGCGTTACAAATGTACGCGCTCGCATACGACATCACCTTACTCACATAGTAGAAAGCAACATGGCTACGCCATACGAATTCACATCACAAGGGGCGGCGATGTCAGCCGCCATGACTCTCATCGGCACCAGCCGCAAGAGGTTCATCGTCAGAGAAGTGTTCAACATTAACGGCCTTCGCCGCTGGGTAGTCGCACAACCCGACGGAAACGTCGCTGTTCCATTTGAGAAGTTCGCAGCATGAAAGTTTGCACATGCAAAGTGTGTGGGCATGTATTCACTTCTATGAGATTCTGATCTTTGTGCAGTCCATCATGCCGCCATACCCATCATTACCAACTATCACCAGTAATTCGGAACAAGGAAGAAGGTAGCCGTGATCGGACCATCCAAAGCAACAACCACCAAGGCAAAGAAGCGCCACAGTCGTAGATGCAGCAAATGCTCCAAAGTGTTTACCACTCCCACCGCCAGTAAGAAGTATTGCTCCGTGCAATGCACTCGTAAGACTGCCAACAGCAAGCGCCCCAAAGTTGACCACATCGAAAAGGCTCGCCACTCAGCACCGTTCTATCGTCTTGTGCAGGAGTGCAAACGTGCAGGAACTCTGGAAGTACTCAAGGGGCACACAGCCCAATCACTACTCGAAGTTATCCAGCTTCAAGCTCTGGCCTTCAAGTGCAACCAGTACGGAACAGCTCGCCTGTTCGAGCTTTCCCACATCGCCCCGGTCGAAGGTCAAACCCAAATCGGAATGTACTACGCTGATAACTTGGTGCTCAGCCCCCAGAAGCCCAACAAAGCCTATGGCACTAGCTACTACAGCGGCGGACGCCGCATTGCACGTTCAGACTGTCACCCTCGCCATGCCGTTCATGATAACGAACGCGATAGCGATGTGCTGGAACGCCTGATTGACTACCTCGGCAAGCCTTTGATTGACGAAGTTGTAAAGCTGGGCAAGATCAAACCGACACGCCGTAACGAGCTTCTACGCTGGCTACGTGAGTTCCTGAACCCATCTGACCCGGTGCATGCTCGTCACTTGAAAGACCTGGTAGCCATGACCACTGTTGCGTTGAGCACACTGCAATCGGAACTCAAGGGCAAGGAAGCGAAAGGATGGTCACCAAAGACGGTGAGGTATTCACTTGTAGCCGTACTGGTTATGGAGCTAGAGCGTCACGCTCAATATCGTTCAGGGCTGTCACAAGTGCTCGAAGACCTGCCTTACATCCAGTACCTACGCCTTCGGTCGACGGATGAAGTGGCAGACAGGGATTTTGAACAGGCCATCTTCGACCTACTTCATGGGAAGACGGTAGGCGATGTGCAACATGTCATTGATGACTTCGTGCAACGCAACACCAAGGTGATCGACTACGCCAGTCTTGAGGAAAGTTTCGGCACTGTGTATGAAAGGCCAGCTCGTAAGGAACGCATTCCAGCGTACAAGCCGATTCGTTTCCCTGTGCTACTCGCCAGAATCAAAACGCCAGCGTTCGCAGTGCCATTTGCGGACACGCTGGACGGCCAACCAGCCGACATCCTTCCTGTCTTGTTCAGCGTGCAACCAGAAGTCAGCTATGAACCTCTTCCATAGGAATGACGATCAAGCCCCTGCCAGTAATAGTGGGGGATTACAACACATCCCCTATATCGTCGAGGGAGAAAGACATTTTGTCATCCTTCCATCCAACACTGATTCCACTCTTCTTGCAAAACGCTAATGCTTTACTAGTCATCCCTTTGATATCAGGGTCTTTTCCTGCTTTGTATTGGGACTTGACGTAACTTACGATAATTTGCGAGTTTGTGTTAGCGGTGTTGCGAAGCGCCGCAAATGTCATCATTGGTAAGTCGTCTTTCTGTGCAATAGCTTTCATTCTGGTTTCAACTATATTCACCGAGCTGGTCATCACCTCAGGACTAATTTCTTTGACAGCCCAAAGATAACCGGCATACTTCGTGATGTTGGTTTGCTCCTCAGTTAGCAAGCTCGCGCCAGCGAGTGAAGCACAACCAAGTAAGAATAGGCCCAGTGCCGTTTGCTTAAACATTTTGTATTGCCGTAAACAGAAGCGTCCTCGTAGCGTACTGGAACCAGCTTAGTAATACCATTTAGATCAATTCTTGGTGCTATCTATGACAAAGTTGATAAACGCAGAACAGGTAATCAGCATGAACCGCGCATCAGCTTGAGTAAGATTCTGTACATCCATAAGGCAATGTCTGATACCATCGGCGTCAGATGTCCAGCCATACAATGAGGAGAAGGCTTTCTTCAGTGCAGGATGTAAGTTGTGATGCTTCTCCAGTTCGTTCAAGGCCGGGGCTAGTGTCGTAGCATTGCCTGTGAGCTGCTTTGCTAGGCTCTCGACAGCGCTGATAGATTCCTTAATGGAATTGCGATAGTCGGGATTCTCCCTGTCTGACATTAGTACCAATGCTGTCTGTAGGTGAGTGTTGACCCCTGCGTAACCGTTACCCCGCTTGATCGCATCTTCGATCTCGTGGATTTCTTCGCTAGATGTAATCGGTGTGACTTTGCCAGCCACAAAGCGATAGCCTGAATTCTCCCGCTGTAAAACCCTATTACACTCTCTAGCAATGTCTTCAGAATAGATAGGGTCGGTGTTGCCTACAGTGAATTCCATGAAGGCGTAAACTCTATCCCATCTAAGTTCATAAAACCTCTGGCTAATCTCTGGAACTAATTCATACCAGTAGGGCGGGATATTATCTACTCGAGTTTTGAAGAAGTCGGCATACAGCTTATTAACGTATTCATGGAAGTTGCAGCCTTTAACATATTGAAAGCTGCTATCGTAAGGTCTCTGATAGTGGTCGAATAACTCAATCGTCAACACGTTCCAAAGCGAATTCCTCAGTTCGGAAGTAATTTCATCGAGCTGCATCCTTGGTGTGGCAGGAATGATTCCCATGCGCTGGGAGAAATCAAGCTCAGGGGCTTTTGGGTCGGACATCTTTGCTTCCTTGGTTCTCGATGGCATGCACCAGTGTACAAGGTGGCTATCCTCTTGCCATTACCCTCGTTCGTTATCAATGATCTCGTGCAACGTCTGCCAAGGGTGCTGGGTAGCCTCATCATCATGCTTACACCCTGCCAAATGCGGGAATGACTTCTCCGACTGGGTGAGCGGCTGGGCCGTCATGCATCCGCAGCACGTTCAGGGTTCAGGACATAGCCGTCTAGTGTCAGGTCTAGCCATAGGGACCGGAGTTTACCGAGCGGCTTGCCAGTCTCCCACGCTAGCTTCTGTTTAGCCTGCGATGCCGCCGACACACGTACACCTTTAACAGCGCTTTCCTCGTGGGCGCGTACCATGCAGATGACGCTGATCAGGAAGTCGGTGACGTCGTAGTCCTGGGTGTACAGGTGATTGTCAGCGCTTGTGAATATGTTGATCCCTTTCGCTAGTAAATCGAGAAAGCGCGGAAGGGCATCGCGCACTCTCTCTCTGCTGAGACAGTCGAGGCTTTCAATCACCAGATAGCTACCCGCTGGGATTGACCCATCCTCTACATACCTCAGAAACCGCGCTAATTCTCCAGTATCGTCAAGATGCTTGCCCTTGTAAGCCGAACGCCCCTTATCGAAGAACAGATACTCAGCTGGGTCCGCTAAGTCTAACCCACGCCCCTCGGCGAACGCCTTTGCAGCCTTTGTCTGACGTGCGTAACTGTCCCCTGCTGACTGTGTTGCGTTGCTGAACCGCCCGTAACTAAAGACCTTGGACATCGTGCTCTCTACCTACAAATTAGCTTGTAGGTAATTGTGGCAGCACTTCTTGAACTTCTGCCCGCTCGCGCAGGGGCAGCTGTCGTTGCGGCTGGCCTTGAGTGGTACCGTCGGGTCGATGAAGTACCAGCGGCCGTCGTGCTGCACGAAGGCGGAGCGCTCGCGGTGGCAGTGTTCGCCGGCGCTGTCGTGCCAGCGGGCGCTGAAGGTCACGAAGGCATGTTCGGGTTGGCCGCCGAAAACTTCCGCCGCGACGACTTCCAGGCCCAGCCAAGTACTCTGCGAACTCCACTGGGAAATGGCCTGGCGGTCGAGACCGGCCTGCTGGGCGTGCAGGGTGGTGGCCACCAGATAATCGACCAGGCCCAGCACGTAGGCGCTGTAGCGCGAGCGCATCAGGCTCTGGGCGTCGGGGGCCGGCTGGCCTTCGTGATAGCGGCCGCAACAGGCCGGCAGCAGATTGCCACTTGCGCACGGACAGATCGAAACGCTCATATCACCACCAATACTTGCCAAAGTTTTCCGGGTTGGCCCAGAACTTGGCGTTGAGCCAATCCGGGACTTGTTTGTATTCGCGCACATCATAGGTGTACAGCGTGAGCACCTGCTGGTCGCGGGCAAAGCGCTCGCTGGCCTGCAGGGCCAGGGCGTAGAAGTCGGTATCGTTCCACCCGCTGGCGACCGGGTCGGCCAGCACGGCGATGCAGCTCGCATTGAGGTTGCGGATGCCGGCCAGCAGGCGCGTGCCTTCGGGCTTGCTCAAATGCTCCAGGCAATCCAGCGCCAGCGCCAGGTCGAAGCGCTGTCCGGCCAGATGCGCGGGCAGGGGGCCGGGCGCCGCTCTGGAGATCTGGGTTTCAGGGTGCGCCGCCTCGAACGCCGCCAGGGCGGGGAAGTCGCTGGCGCCGATCAGCAGCAGGCGCTGGGGCGCATGGCGTTCGAGCAGGGCCGCCAGGGCCTGTTGCGGGGTGCGGGCAGAAAATGCGTCGGTCATTGCTACTCCTCGGTCTTGGCCGTCACATTATAGGGCCTCGGCCTGATGGCCCAGCACTGATTGAGCCGCCCCGACATGGCTTATTGCTGGCGCATATGGCCTGGGCAGTCTTTACTCCCTGAACATCGGCCCCTGTCGCCGATTTCCCTGAGGAGAAACCTAGATGAGCATAGTTCGGACGGCGTTACCCTTGATCCTGGTCAGCAGTGTGCTGACCGGTTGCGCAGGCTTGCAGAAAACCGACTGGCCGATGTGTGCAGCCGTGGGCGGCGTGACCGGCGCGGCGCTGGGTGCCATCGAAAGCGGATCGCTGGCCGCCGGTGTCGGCGCAGCGGCGGCCGGTGTCGGTGCGGCCTATTGCTGGGTGCATGGCGATGGCGACGAGGATGGTGATGGCGTACCGGACAGCCGCGACAAGTGTCCCGGCACGCCCAAAGGCACACCGGTCGACGCCAACGGTTGCCCGCCGCCCGCTCCGGCGCCGATGCCCGTGGCCGCCGAACCGGCACCGCTGCCCAAGGAGGAAACGATCGTCATCCGCAACGTGCATTTCGAATTCGACAAGGCCACCCTCACCGCCGCCGACCGGGCGCAGCTCGATACCGTCGCTACCCGCTTGAAAACCGAGGCCACCACGGCGCGCCTGAGCGTCAGCGGTCATACCGACAGTGTTGGCAGAGACGCCTACAACCAACGCTTGTCCGAGCAGCGCGCCAAGGCGGTGACTGACTACCTGGTGAGCAGCGGCGTGCCGCGTGCCAGCGTGGTATCGGTCAAAGGCATGGGCGAAGCCCAACCGGTCGCCGACAACAACACCGCAGACGGTCGCGCCATGAACCGCCGTACCGAGATTCTCATCCAGCGTTGAACCTTTATCAGTGACCGCCAGTCGCCTTGTACAACGACCGGCGGCACGCTTTACTTCTTAGTTGCCGGCACCCGCCGGCGACTCAGGAGCCTTGAATGATGCTGAAAGATCTATCGCGGGCCGTACTTCCCGCTCTGCTGGTCGCTGGTGTGCTGGGCGGTTGCAGTACCACCCGTGATGGCGCATCTCCACTGAATTCACGTACCTGGCCGGTTTGCAGCGTGCTGGGCGGCCTGGTCGGTGGTGGCCTGGGTGCCATCGAAAGCGGAGCCTGGGCTGCCGGTGGCGGTCTGGCGGGCGCCGTAGCCGCTGGCCTGGTCTGCTACGCCCAGGATGGCGACAAGGACGAAGACGGCGTGTTCGACCGCCGCGACCGTTGCCCCGACACCCCTCCCAACACCCCGGTCAAACACAACGGCTGCCCGTTGCCCGTGTATCCGGCGGTCACCAAGGCGCCTGAGCCACCCGTGGCGGACATCCCCGAGGTCGTGACCTTGAGCGATGCTGGCGACGTGCCTTTCGAATTCGGCAGCGCCGAGCTCACTGGCAGCGCTCGTACCGAACTGACTTCCTTGGCCTCGCGCATCAAGGCCTCCCAGGTGGCTACGGTCAGGATCATCGGCCATACCGACAGCGTCGGCAGCGATGCCTTCAACCAGAAGCTGTCCGAGCAGCGTGCTGCCAGCGTGGTCTCCTTTCTGCTGTCGCAAGGCGTTGCGGCAGACAAGCTGAGCAGCGAAGGTCGCGGCGAAAGCGAGCCGGTCGACAGCAATGACACCGACGCCGGACGGGCCAAGAACCGTCGCGTGGAAATCCATCTGACGCATTGATGAACAGAGGCCGACAGAGCTTTTTCCTGCCGGCCTCTGGTCACCGCCACCCCCCAGCCGTTAATGTGCGCCTAGCCGATGCCGTGGGGGGCACATGAAAGGATTTCTGATTCTGGGTAAATGTCTGACGCTGCTGTTCTGGTGGGTGGTGCTGCTCAACCTGTTCCTGCCGATGGTCAAACCGTTTCATGCATTGATCAACCTGGCCGGCGGCACGCTGTTGCTGCTGCATGTGATCGAAGTCGTCGCTTTCAACAAGCGCCTGCGCGGGCGCAGCCATCCCTGGCTCGATCGCGTGCAGATCCTGCTGGCCGGGATCTTTCATATCCAATCCATTCCTGCACCGCTCGATACCGAGGCTAGCCATGCGTAAGCTGGGTCTGTTGGCAGTACTGTTTGCGCCGCTGGCATTGGCCGAGTCGGTCAGTGTCGAACCCCATTCCCTGCTGCGCCTGCCGGCCAGCTCCAGCGTGCTGCAGCTGCAACGGCTGGACGTGGCGGATTACGGCACCCTGTTGATTCCGGCCAACCTGACCGACCTCAGTGTCGAGCAATTGCGCCTGGGACATGAGGCACGCATCGCTGTTGTTCCGGGCGAGCAGGAACTGCGCCTGCGAGCGCAGCACGCCGAACTGGGCAGTGGCAGCCAGATCCTGGCCCGCGGGGCACCGGGCACTCACCAGAAGGCGGCGCGTGCGGGGCGTAATCTCGACGTACAGCTGCAATCGCTCAACGCTCAGGAATTGAACATCGATGCGCGCGGCGGCGCGGGCGCCGATGGCTATGCCGGTCTCGATGGCGGCAATGGCGAGGCGCCCGGCTGCACCTGGGGTTCGGCGGGACGCGGTGGCAATGGCGACAATGGTGGCGATGGCCTGCCGGGGGCGTCTGGCGCCAACGTCCGTCTGCGCGTACCGGCCACGTTTGCCAGCGAATCGATCAAGGTTCGCACCGATGGCGGCCAGGGCGGTGCAGCCGGTGTGCCGGGACGTGCAGGCGCCGGCGGCAAATCCAAGGGCTGCGTGGTGTACCGTGCCGAAGGCGGCAAGTCGGGCCGCGAAGGCTTGCCGGGACGTGTCGGCGAGGCGGGCGCCGCGGGCACCTTGAGCGTCCAGCGCTTCTAAACGTCGTTGAGCTGCCTGGCCACGGCCAGCACCACGACGGCCAGGCCCAGCAGCAGACCCGCGATGGCCAGGCGTCGCAGTTTTTTCGTGGCAGCCATGCCGTCCGCCCAGTCCTGGGCCGCGACGGCTTTGCGCAGCGCGGGCAGTTGCAGCCCCTGCATGCGCAGCAACAGCGCCGCCATGATCACGTACAGGCCCATCATGATCTGCACATCGCGTGGTGCCGTCTCGAAGCCGGTGAAGTGCAGGCGCAGCAGAGCGACGCCGCTGATCGGAAGAATCAGCACGGCTGCCCAGATCCAGCCGAACACCTGTGGGAAAATATCCGCCAGGCGCGTCAAGCGCCGAGCTCGCGAAGCCGCCGCAAGCCCGGCGGGGCGCAGGATCATCCAGGTCGCGAGCATGCCGCCCAGCCACATCAGTACAGCGAGCCCGTGCAGGGTTTGGAAGACGCCGTCGGCGCTCATGGTTATCTCCAGCCAGCACATCGAAGTCGAGCAGGGTATGATAGCGACCCGATGAGAAACACTGAAAATATATCCAGCCTTTCGCCATGACCAGTCGATGATCAGTAACGAACTCAAAACCACGATCCAGGGCGCCTACACGCGTTTTCTCGAAGCCAAGAGCCTCAAGCCGCGCTACGGCCAGCGTCTGATGATTGCCGAAATCGCCAAGGTATTGGGCGACATCGCCTGCGACGAAGAAGGTCGTCGCAGCGGCGATCCGGCCGTGGTGGCGGTCGAGGCGGGTACCGGTACGGGCAAGACGGTAGCCTACAGCCTGGCCGCCATTCCGGTCGCCAAGGCAGCCGGCAAGCGCCTGGTGATCGCCACGGCCACGGTGGCGCTGCAGGAGCAGATCGTCTTTAAGGACCTGCCCGACCTGATGCGCAACAGCGGTCTGAACTTCACCTTTTCCCTGGCCAAGGGCCGTGGGCGCTATCTGTGCCTGTCCAAGCTCGACGTGCTGCTGCAGGAAGGTCATGCGCAGAGCGCGACCGCGCAGTTGTTCGAAGAGGAAGGCTTCAAGATCGAGGTCGACGAGGCGAGCCAGAAACTGTTCACCAGCATGATCGAGAAACTGGCCGGCAATAAATGGGACGGCGACCGCGACAGTTGGCCGGTGGCCCTGGAAGACCAGCAATGGTCACGCCTGACCACCGATCACAGCCAGTGCACCAGCCGCCATTGCCCGAACTTCCAGCAATGCGCCTTCTACAAGGCGCGTGAAGGGATGGGCAAGGTCGATGTGATCGTCACCAACCATGACATGGTGCTCGCCGACCTGGCGTTGGGCGGCGGCGCGGTACTTCCCGATCCGCGTGACACCGTCTATGTGTTCGACGAAGGTCATCACCTGCCCGACAAGGCCATTGGTCATTTCGCCCACTACAGCCGCCTGCGCTCCACGGCGGACTGGCTGGAAACCACGGCCAAGAACCTGACCAAGCTATTGGCCCAGCACCCGTTGCCCGGCGACCTCGGGCGCCTGATCGAGCAGGTTCCGGAGCTGGCCCGCGAGATCAAGACCCAGCAGCAGTTCATGTTCAGCGCCTGCGAGCAACTGGCGGACTTCAAACCGGGCGAGGATATGGAAGGCCGCGAACGGCCACGCCATCGCTTCGTGGGCGGTGTGATTCCCGAGCACATGCGGGAAATGGGCATCGAGCTGAAGAAGGGCTTCTCCAAACTGACGGATCTGTTCACCCGCCTGAGCGAGCTGCTCAAGGAAGGCATGGACGGCGAGAAGAACGTCGGCATCGCCAGTCACCAGGCCGAAGAATGGTACCCCCTGTTCGGCAGCCTGCTGGCACGCGCACAGGGCAGCTGGGAGCTGTGGACCGCGTTCACCGCGGAAGACCCCGAAGACAGCCCGCCCATGGCCCGCTGGCTGACCCTGGCCGACAGCAGTGCGCTCTATGACATCGAGGTTAATGCCAGCCCGATCCTGGCGGCGGAAATGCTGCGTCGCAACCTGTGGAACGTTGCCTACGGCGCCCTGGTGACCTCGGCCACCCTGACGGCCTTGGGCAAGTTCGATCGGTTCCGCATGCGCGCCGGTATACCGAAAGCGTCGGTGACTGCCATCGTGCCCAGCCCCTTTCACCATGAGCAGGCAGGCGTGCTGCGGGTTCCCGATCTGCGCGCCGACCCCCGCGATGCGGCCGCGCATACGGCGGCCATCATCCGTGACCTGCCGGACCTGGTGGAAGGCTATCGCGGCTCGCTGGTGCTGTTTTCCTCACGCAAGCAGATGCAGGACGTGTTCGACGGGCTGGACCGCGACTGGCGCAAGCAGGTGTTCATCCAGGGCAACCTGTCCAAGCAGGAAACCCTGAACAAGCACAAGGCGCGAGTCGATGGCGGCGACTCCAGCGTACTGTTCGGCCTTGCCAGCTTCGCCGAAGGGGTCGACCTGCCAGGCGCCTACTGCGAGCACGTGATCATCGCCAAGATCCCCTTTGCGGTGCCCGATGACCCGGTGGAGGCGGCGCTGGCGGAATGGATCGAGGCGCGTGGCGGCAACCCGTTCATGGAGATCGCGGTGCCCGATGCCTCCCTGCGCCTGATCCAGGCTTGCGGGCGGCTGCTGCGTACCGAGCAGGACCGCGGCACCATCACGCTGCTCGATCGGCGCCTGGTGACCCAGCGCTACGGCAAGGCGATCCTCAATGCCTTGCCACCGTTCCGCCGCGAAATTTCGTGATGGCCTGTGCAGGCCAGATGAAACAATTCTCCCTGGCAGGGCGGTTCCCAAAGCGCTGAATCGCTGAAACAATGCCCTTCATTTTTTGCCACGCGGTCGATGGGAGTCAGGGTGCAGATACAAGGTCACTTCGAGCTGCAGTTCGAAGCCGTGCGCGAGGCGTTCGCGGCATTGTTCGACAACCCCCAGGAGCGTGGTGCCGCACTGTGCATCCAGATCGGTGGGGAAACGGTTGTCGACCTGTGGGCGGGAACCGCCGACAAGGACGGTGCCCAGGCCTGGCATAGCGATACCATCCTCAACCTGTTTTCCTGCACCAAGACCTTCACCGCCGTGACCGCCCTGCAGCTGGTCGCGGAAGGTAAGCTAGCGCTGGACGCGCCGGTAGCACAGTACTGGCCGGAATTCGCCGCAGCCGGCAAACAATCGATCACCCTGCGTCATCTGCTCAGCCACCAGGCCGGTCTGCCGGCCCTGCGTGACCTGTTGCCGCCCGAAGCGCTCTACGACTGGCCACGCATGACCGCCGCACTGGCCGCGGAAACGCCGTGGTGGTCGCCGGGCACGGGCCATGGCTATGCCGCCATCACCTACGGCTGGCTGGTCGGCGAGCTGCTGCGCCGAGCCGATCATCGCGGCCCCGGCGAATCGATCATGGCGCGGGTTGCCCGGCCTCTCGGGCTGGACTTCCATGTCGGGCTGCCCGACGAGGAGTTTCACCGCGTTGCACACATTGCCCGTGGCAAGGGCAACGTCGGCGACGAAGCGGCCCAGCGTCTGTTGCAGGTCACCATGCGCGAACCTGAAGCCATGGCCACCCGCGCCTTCACCAATCCACCGTCGGTGCTGACCAGTACCAACAAGCCGGAATGGCGCCGCATGGAGCAACCTGCGGCGAACGGTCATGGCAATGCCCGCAGTCTGGCCGGTTTCTACGCCGGCCTGCTCGATGGTAGCCTGCTCGAGCCCGAGTTGCTGGCAGAGCTGACCCGTGAACACAGCCTGGGCGTGGACAAGACCCTGATGACGCCAACCCGATTCGGTCTGGGCTGCATGCTCGATCAGCCGAAAGTGGCCAACGCCACCTTCGGCCTCGGCGCCGGTGCCTTCGGTCATCCCGGAGCCGGGGGGTCGGTCGGCTTCGCCGATCCGGAGCACGATGTTGCCGTGGGCTTCGCCGTGAATACACTGGGCCCCTATGTACTGATGGACCCGCGAGCGCAGCACCTGGTCCGCGTTCTGCGCGCTTGCCTCTGAAGCAATTGATCAGAAATCGACCAGCGGTCGTCCGTTGGGCTATGCCTGCACTACTCTATCAATCAATAATTTAGGCCGGTTTGTTAAACCGGTTTGTATTTACCAACACCTTGTGGAACCACCATGTCACCGAATAAATCCATCGCGTTTGCCTTGTGCCTGGCCGCTACCGGTTGTGCTCAAACTCCCCAGGATTCCTCGGCCCAGGGCGGGCATAGCTGGTGGCCATTTGGCCGTGACGCAGTCGCCAACAAGACGGCTGACAAGGACGTCGAGCAGGCCATCAACGAAAAGGTGGCCAAGGCCGACTCCAAGTCCGACAGCGAAAGCCGCTGGTGGTGGCCATTCGGTGCCAGCAGCACGCCTGCTCAGGCCAAGGTCGCCGAAGTGCCCAAGGTTGATCCCAAGGTCACCCAGGCCTGGCTCGACGCCTATGAGCCGAAGCTGCGCGAAGCCATCAAGGACAGCAAGTTCGAGCTCGAGCGTCGCGAAGACCTGTTGGTGATCACCGCGCCGGTCGACTCTTCGTTCAACCCGGACCGCCCTTCGATGTTGCTGCCGATCAGCCTCGGCCCGATCACCCGTGTGGCCAAGGCCATCGATGCCGACCACAAGACCGCCGTCCTGATTCTGGGCCACGCCGACACCAGCGGTGCGGCGCCGTTGAACCAGAAACTGAGTCAGGAACGCGCGCAGTCGATCGCCTCGATCTTCCGCCTCAGCGGCTTGCAGCGTGACCGCCTGACGTTGCGTGGCATGGGCTCGGTCATGCCGCGCGCCGCCAACGACAGCGTCGAAGGCCGGTCGCTGAACCGCCGCGTGGAAATTCTCCTGACCCCGCAGAACACCATGCTGGCGCTGCTGGCCAAGTACAACCAGCCGACCTTCACCGCCGCTGAAATGCTGGCGACCCAGGACGTCAAGGCTGTGCCAGCGCCGGCTGCCAAGCCAGCCGCCAAGGCGCCAGCCAAGGCTGCTACCGCCAAGAAGACCGCAGCCAAGCCCGCCGTGGCCAAGAAAGCTGCACCGGCTGCCAAGAAAACCGAGGCCAAGAAAGCTGTCGCCAAGAAAGCCGTGAACAACGACCAGGCCAAGGCGCACTGATGCAAGGATCGATGCCATGACGCAAGCCCTGGCCGATATGCGCCGTAGCTACACCCGTGATGGCCTGGACGAGGCCCAGGCGCCGTCCGAGCCGTTCAGCCTGTTTCGCCAGTGGTTTGGCGATGCGGTCAACACCGAACAGGCGCCGGTGGAAGCCAACGCGATGACGCTGGCGACGGTCGATGCCGACGGTCGTCCGCACTGCCGCGTGTTGCTGCTCAAGGGCCTGGATGAACAGGGTTTTACCTTCTTCAGCAACTACGACAGCGCCAAGGGCCAGCAGCTGGCGCAACGGCCGTTCGCGGCCATGACTTTCTTCTGGCCTACCCTCGAGCGGCAGGTCCGCATCGAGGGGCGGGTGAGCAAGGTGAGTGCGGCCGAGTCCGACGCCTATTACCAGGTCCGCCCACTGGGCAGTCGCCTGGGTGCCTGGGCGTCGCCGCAGAGCCAAGTCATTGCCGATCGTGGCGAACTGGAAGCGTTGCTTGAAGCGACAGAGCAGCGTTTCAGCGGTACCGAACCGCAGTGCCCGGCGCACTGGGGCGGCTACCGCCTGGTTCCTGATCGCATCGAGTTCTGGCAGGGGCGACCCAGTCGCCTGCACGACCGCCTGAACTACCGCGTCGAAGCCGGTTCGTGGATCCGCGAACGCCTGGCGCCCTGACCCTGCTCTGACCTTTTGCCACTGAACGTTGTCCAGACGGTCAGTGGCCGGTCGAGCATCCTGGCCTGCATCAGCCCCGTCTGACGCCAACATGACTTAAATTTTTATAGACCGTGTCGTGACAGCCGTTGCCCTGCGGCGTCTAATGAACACATGTCCCATGGAGTCCTGCCAAAATGCGCAAGTCAGTTCTGTTAGTTGCCTGCTTCACCACGATGTCCCTGTTGCTGGGCGGATGCGCCTCCAATCTGTCGGGCGACTCCTATTCGCGCGATGAAGCGCGCCGCGTGCAAACCGTGCGCATGGGCACCATCGAGTCGCTGCGTCCGGTCAAGATCGAAGGCACCAAGACGCCAATCGGTGGCGGTGCTGGCGCGGTGGTCGGTGGTGTTGCCGGCAGCGCGGTAGGCGGTGGCCGTGGCAGCATCGTCGCGGCCGTGATCGGCGCCGTGGCCGGTGGCTTGTTGGGTTCGGCGACCGAGGAAGGTTTCACCCGCACCCAAGGCGTGGAAATCACCGTGCGCGAGGATGACGGCAGCATGCGTGCCTACGTTCAGGCCGTGCAGGAGAACGAGATTTTCCGCGTGGGCGAACGTGTCCGCATCATGACGGTAGACGGCACCAGCCGCGTCGCTCACTAAGCGAACCCTGTCATGAAAAAACCGGCCTCGGCCGGTTTTTTCATGCTTGCGGATCGGCCACCTAGGCCGGCTGCAGGCCAAGGATGTCGCGGGCCACGGCTTCGGCAATGCGTACACCGTCGACACCGGCGGAGAGAATCCCGCCGGCATAGCCTGCGCCTTCACCGGCTGGGAACAGGCCTTTGAGATTGAGGCTCTGGTAGTCGACGCCGCGGGTGATGCGCAGCGGCGAGGACGTACGGGTCTCGATACCGGTCAGTACGGCGTCGTGCATCGAGAAGCCTCTGATCTGGCGCTCGAAGGCCGGCAGCGCTTCGCGGATCGCTTCGATGGCGAATTCCGGCAACGACAGCGCCAGGTCGCCCAAGGTGACGCCGGGCTTGTAGGAAGGCTCGACGCTGCCCAGTGCGGTGGACGGCTTGCCGGCCACGAAGTCGCCCAGCAGCTGTGCGGGCGCCTGGTAGTTGCTGCCGCCCAGCAGATAAGCAGTGGATTCGAGCTGCTCCTGCAGCTCGATCCCGGCCAGCGGGCCGCCTGGATAATCCTGCTCGGGTGTGATGCCGACGACGATGCCGGAGTTGGCATTACGCTCGTTGCGCGAGTACTGGCTCATGCCGTTGGTGACCACGCGACCCGGTTCGGACGTCGCCGCCACCACGGTACCGCCAGGGCACATGCAGAAGCTATAGACCGACCGGCCATTCTTGGCGTGGTGCACCAGCTTGTAGTCAGCCGCGCCCAGCTTCGGATGCCCGGCGTATTTGCCCAGTCGAGCCCGGTCGATGATGCCTTGCGGATGCTCGATACGGAAACCGATGGAAAAAGGCTTGGCTTCCATGAACACGTTGCGCGCGTGCAGCATGCGGAAGGTGTCGCGGGCGCTGTGCCCCAGGGCCATGATCACGTGATTGGAATGCAGCTGCTCGCCGCTTTCCAGGACTACACCCTGCAGACGCTCGCCATCGATCAAAAGATCGGTGACCTTTTGCTCGAAACGGATCTCGCCGCCCAAAGCGATGATCTGCTGGCGCATGTTCTCGACCATGCCGGTCAGGCGGAACGTCCCGATGTGCGGCTTGCTGACGTAGAGGATTTCCTCGGGCGCGCCGGCCTTGACGAATTCATGCAGGACCTTGCGCCCGTGGTGGTACGGGTCCTTGATCTGGCTGTAGAGCTTGCCGTCGGAGAAGGTACCGGCGCCACCCTCGCCGAACTGCACGTTGGATTCGGCGTTCAGCACGTTCTTGCGCCACAGGCCCCAGGTGTCCTTGGTGCGCTGACGCACCTCCTTGCCACGCTCGAGCACGATGGGCTTGAAGCCCATCTGCGCGAGCAGCAGGGCGGCAAAGATCCCGCAAGGTCCGAAACCTACCACCAAGGGACGCTGGGCATAGTCCTGCGGTGCATGCCCGACGATCTTGTAGCTGACATCCGGAGCCACGTTGACGTTGTGGTCATCGACGAAGCGCTCAAGCACGTCGGCTTCGCCATTCACCTGCAGATCGATGGTGTAGATGAACTGCAGTTCGCTGTTCTTCTTGCGCGCATCGTAGCTGCGCTTGAACAGGGTGAAGTCCAGCAGGTCGGCGTCGGCGATGCCCAGGCGCTGCACGATGGCAGGGCGCAGGGCGTCGTCGGAGTGGTCCAGGGGCAACTTGAGTTCGGTGATTCGTAGCATGACAGGTCCAAAAATCCGGGCGCGCCCCGGGGGCATAACAGAACCCGGCATTATAAACGCGATGCGCCGCCCGACGTCAGGTAAAAAACGCCGGACGGTGCGGGTTACTGGTTGCGCGCTCCGCCGAAGGTGGCGCAACCACGCTGTACCACGCCGTTCACCCGCAGTTCGGCGGAGAGGAACTGCACACCGGTGTTGCGCGAATCCACACAGCGCTGGGGAGCCACCCACAGCTCGATGCGCTGGTTGTTGGCTTCTGTGGACAGGTTGAAGCGACCGCCGCCGACCTGCTCTTCGACGTAGGGCAACGCGAGGGGGGCCTGACCTTCACGGTCCACGACCATGCCCTGGCCCGTGACCCTGACCTGCCAGCGCGGGGACTCGCCACCGGCGCTCAGGCTGGACAGTTTGAAGTCCGGGTCCTTGCACGCGGCCAGCGAGCGATCGAGTCGATACAGTTGATGCAGGCGCAACTGGCCATCGGTGCCGCCGTTGGTGCTGGCATCGAAACGCCCGCGCAGGTCGGCGTAGACCACAGGGCGATTGCCGGCCAGCTGCGAAGCTTCCTGCAGCACGCCGGTATCGTTGCTGTCGATGACCGCGTAGCGGCGCGGATCGCCGCAGGGCTGGAAGAACAGTCGGCCGTTGTCACCTTGCAGCGCGCCTTGCATGCGCGTTAGACCGGCGGTGGAGGGCGCGTCAGGTGCGCGGTTGAAGAAGGATTGACAACTGGCGAGCAGCGGCAGCAGGGCAAGCATGGCAAGGGAGCGGGGGAGGTGCATCGTGGGTCTCCTGAACAATGAAGGGCACGGTAGCACGGGGGGCGTGAAAAGCGTGTTCATGGGGATTTTGTGTTGGCAGTGTCGGCCTCTTCGCGGGCTGAGCCCTCTGCCCGCGAAAGGGCGCTGCAGTGCGCCTGGCGGTCCACTCAACCGCCCAGATAGGCCTCGCGCACCTTGGGGTCGGTCAGCAGGGCTTCGCCAGTGCCCTGCATGACCACCCGACCATTTTCCAGCACATAGGCGCGGTCGGCGATCTTCAGGGCCTGGTTGGCGTTCTGCTCCACCAGAAACACGGTCACGCCGTCGCGGCGCAACTGTTCGATGATGTCGAAGATCTGCTGGATGATGATCGGAGCCAGGCCCAGCGAGGGTTCGTCGAGCAGCAGCAGCTTGGGTTTGCTCATCAGCGCGCGACCGATGGCCAGCATCTGCTGTTCGCCGCCGGACATCGTGCCGCCGCGCTGGCTGAAGCGTTCCTTGAGCCGCGGGAACAACGCCAGGACCTTGTCCATCTGTTCCTGGTAATCACCCTTGTCGGTGAAGAACCCGCCCATGGCCAGGTTTTCCTCGACGGTCAGGCGCGCGAACACCCGACGGCCCTCGGGCACCACGGCAATGCTCTTGCGCATGATTTCCGCCGATTCCTTGCCCACCAGCTCTTCGCCCATGTAGCGAATGCTCCCCGAGTGCGCCCGTGGCGCGCCGCAGAGGGTCATCAGTAGGGTGGATTTGCCCGCGCCGTTGGCACCGATCAGCGTGACGATCTCGCCCTGGCGGACCTCCACGTTGACTCCGTGCAGCGCCTGGATCTTGCCGTAGAAGGTGGAAACGTTTTCGAACTGCAGCATTTACGCTTCCCCCAGGTAGGCTTTGATGACGTCAGGATTGTCACGGATCTGTTCGGGTGTGCCATCGGCCAGGGGCGTGCCCTGGTTGATCACGACGATGTGGTCGGAAATGCTCATCACCAGCTTCATGTCATGCTCGATCAGCAGCACGGTGGCATTGTGTTCTTCACGCAGAACGCCGATCAGCGCCTTCAGGTCATCGGTTTCACGCGGGTTGAGGCCGGCAGCGGGTTCGTCGAGCATCAGCATGCGCGGTCGCGTCATCATGCAGCGGGCGATTTCCAGGCGGCGTTGCTGGCCATAGGCGAGCGTGCCCGCAGTGCGGTTGGCGAACTCCTTGAGGTTGACCTTTTCCAGCCAGTATTCGGCGTACTCCATGGCGTCCCTTTCGCTCTTGCGAAAGTTCGGCGTCTTGAACAGACCGGCGAAGAAGTTGGTGTTCAAGTGCCGATGCTGGGCGATCAGCAGGTTTTCCAGCGCGGTCATTTCCTTGAACAGGCGTACGTTCTGGAAAGTGCGCACCACGCCCTTGCGGGCGATCTGATGGCCTGGCAGACCCTGGATCGGCTGGCCATCGAGCAAGATGGTTCCGCCGCTGGGCTTGTAGAAACCGGTCAGGCAGTTGAACACCGTGGTCTTGCCAGCCCCGTTGGGGCCGATCAGGGCCACCACCTGCTTTTCCTTCACGCTCAGGGCCACACCGTTGACCGCCAGCAGGCCGCCGAAGCGCATGCTCAGGTCAGTGACTTGCAGAATGTTCTGGCTCATTTGCGCAGCTCCAGGTGGGGACGCTGCATCGGAAGCAAGCCTTGCGGACGCCAGATCATCATCAGCACCATCAGGGCGCCGAACATCAACATGCGGTAGTCGCTGAACTCACGCATCAACTCGGGCAGCAGGATCATCACGATGGCGGCGAGGATCACCCCCAGCTGCGAACCCATGCCACCCAACACGACGATGGCGAGAATGATCGCCGACTCGATGAAGGTGAACGACTCAGGGGTAACCAGGCCTTGGCGCGCGGCGAAGAAGCTGCCGGCAAAGCCTGCGAAGGCTGCGCCCAGGGTGAACGCGGAAAGCTTGATCACGGTCGGGTTCAGGCCCAGCGCGCGGCAGGCGATCTCGTCTTCGCGCAAGGCTTCCCACGCACGGCCAATGGGCATGCGCAGCAGGCGATTGATGACGAACAGCGCGGCCAGGGCCATCAGCAGGGCGATCAGGTAGAGGAAGATGACCTTGCTGATCGGGCTGTATTCCAGACCGAAGAACTGGTGGAAGGTCTGGCTGCCTTCAGCGGCGCGGCGTTCGAACGTCAGGCCGAACAACGTCGGTTTCTCGATGTTGCTGATGCCGTTCGGGCCACCGGTGATATCGGTAAGGTTGCGCAGGAAAATCCGGATGATTTCGCCGAAGCCCAGCGTCACGATAGCCAGGTAGTCACCGCGCAGACGCAGCACCGGGAAGCCCAGCAGGAAGCCGAAGGTGGCCGCCAGCAGGCCTGCCAGCGGCAGGCATTCCCAGAAGCTCAGGCCGAAATAGTGCGACAGCAGGGCATAGCCGTAGGCGCCGACCGCGTAGAAGCCGACGTAGCCCAGGTCGAGCAGGCCCGCCAGACCGACCACGATGTTCAGCCCCAGGCCGAGCATGACGTAGATCAGGATCAGGGTCGCGATGTCGACCGCGCCGCGTGAACCGAAGAACGGCCAGATGAAGGCCAGCACCACCAGGGCCAGGATGACCCAGCGCTGGGTGCTGGGCAGGGTCAGGAAGTTCGAGGCCTTGGCCGGTATCAACGGGCGGCTCGAATCGCGGCGCAGGCCGCCGATGCGTTCGGCGAACAGCACCCGCAGGAACATCAGCACCGAGCAGCCGGCAATGGTCAGCAGGGTACCGGTGCTGGCGTTCTGCACAACCAGGGTGACACCGGAGAAGGCCAGTTTCAGGCCCAGTACCGGGTAGGCCACGGCCCACACCAGTGCCGCGCTGAAGAGCGCGGATCGAAGAGACTTGCTCATACTTTCTCAACCTCCGGACGGCCCAGGATGCCGGTCGGCCGGAACAATAGAACCAGGACCAGCAGGCCGAACGAAACGACGTCCTTGTACTGGTCACCGAAGATATCCGCGCCGAAGGCTTCGGCCACGCCCAGAACCAGGCCGCCGAGCATGGCACCTGGAATGCTGCCGATGCCGCCCAGAACAGCAGCGGTGAAGGCCTTGAGCCCGACCAGGAAGCCGGCGCTGGGGTTGATCACGCCGTACTGCATGCTCAGCAGCACCGCTGCGACGGCCGCCAGGGCCGCGCCGATGACGAAGGTCAGGGCGATGATCGCGTTGGTATTGATGCCCAGCAGGTTGGCCATCTTCATGTCCTCGGCGCAGGCGCGACAGGCGCGGCCCATGCGCGAGCGGGAAATGAACAGGGTCAGGCCGTACATCGCGGCCAGCGTCACCATGAACACCAGGATCTGCATGTAGGAAATCTGCACTTCCTCGGCGCCACCGGGGCCGAAGGTCAGGCTGCCGGGAAGCAGGTTGGGAATGGCGAAGTTGCCCGAGCCCTGGGACAGCTGCACCGAGTTCTGCAGGAAGATCGACATGCCGATCGCCGAGATCAGCGGGATCAACCGGTTGCTGTTGCGCAGCGGCCGATAGGCGACTCGTTCGATGCTGTAGCCATAGGCGCTGGTGACCAGGATGGCGGCGGCGAAGCCGGCGATCATCAGGATCGGAAGACTGTGGATGCCCAGCATGGCCAGGCCCGCCAGGACAATGAAGGTGACATACGAACCGATCATGTACACCTCGCCATGGGCGAAGTTGATCATGCCGATGATGCCGTACACCATCGTGTAGCCGATGGCGATCAATGCATAGGTGCTGCCGATGGTCAGGCCATTCACCAACTGCTGCATGTAGTGGAATAGTTCAGGCATTTACCGCGCTCCTAAAAACCTGTTCGCATTTCTCCGGCCATGTCCGAGCGCTCTCCTTGGCGCAGTGTTGCCGGGCAGGGCAGGTGAACCGCTGGTCACGGTTTCAAGATTTTCAGGGGGCCAGTTGGTGGATTGCACCGGCTGTACCCGTCACTCGTAAAACAAAGCCCACTGCGGTGCAGTGGGCTTTGTGGGGGTGTTGCCAGGCTTACTGGGCGGCTTCGGTCTTCGGCTTGCCGAAGTGCCACTCGTAGACCACGAACTGGAAGTTCTTCAGGTCGCCCTTGGTGTCGTAGCTCAGCTCACCCATTGGCGTCTTGAAGGTACCGGCGTGAATGGCCGCAGCCACCTTGTCGGTGTCTTCGCTCTTGGCAGCGGTGATGCCGTCGGCAATCACTTGCACAGCCGAGTAGGACGGGTAGACGAACGGACCGCTAGGATCCTGTTTCTTGTCCTGGAAGGCCTTGGTCAGAGCGACGTTGGTCGGGTCCTTGTCGAACGACTTGGGCAGGGTGACCAACAAACCTTCGGAGGCTTCGCCGGCGATCTGCGAAATCGAGTCGTTACCCACACCTTCAGGGCCCATGAACTTGGCGTTCAGGCCTTTTTCCTTGGACTGGCGCAGGATCTGGCCCAGTTCCGGGTGGTAGCCGCCGTAGTAGACGAAGTCGACATTGGCCTGCTTGAGCTTGGCGATCAGCGAGGAGAAGTCCTTGTCGCCGGCATTGATGCCTTCGAACACGGCGACCTTGACGCCTTTGCCTTCCAGGGTGGTCTTGACCGCGCTGGCAATGCCTTCGCCGTACTGCTGCTTGTCGTGGATCACGGCCACGGTCTTGGGCTTGACCACGTCGGCGATGTAGTTGCCGGCGGCAGGGCCCTGGGCGCTGTCCAGGCCGATGGTACGGAAGACCAGCTTGTAGCCACGTGCGGTGAGCTCGGGACTGGTGGCCGCCGGGGTGACCATGATGATGCCTTCGTCTTCGTAGACGTCGGAGGCAGGCTGGGCGGAGCTGGAGCACAGGTGGCCGACGACGAACTTGACGCCGTCGTTGACCACTTTGTTGGCGACCGCAACGGCTTGCTTCGGATCGCAGGCATCGTCGTATTCGACCGCTTCGAGCTGCTTGCCGTCGACGCCGCCCTTGGCGTTGATCTGCTCGATGGCCATCTTCGCGCCGTTGAATTGCATCACGCCGTATTCGGCGACCGGACCGGTCTTGGGACCGGCGATACCGATCTTGATGGTGTCGGCCGCCATCGAGTGGCTGGCGACGCCGGCCAGAACCAGAGCGGCAAACAGTTTGGAAATCTGCTTATTCATTAGTGCTCCCTTTTTGCGTTGTATTTTTTATAGTCCTGGCCGAACAGGCGACGGACCGAATCTTGGCCATCCCCACCGCTTTACCCCGTCGGCGAGACATGACACACGACATCCGAATCTGCACCCGACAACTGTACCGGTACAGTGTAGAGCGCCGCTTTATCCGTTGGAAAGCTGGCGTTTGCAGCGAAATCGATCGGTTGTCGCTAAATCGACATAAAGTTACAGATTCGAGTACATTTCGGCGGGTGACAGCGCCATAAAGCCCCGAATACAAGGGCAAAACTCGAAGCTGTATATTGCAACCGGGTTTTTCCAGGTGATTCGGACGGCTATCATGGCGCCGATTTTTTTCCTGACGGTAAAACCCATGACTGAAAACGCTAGCACCCTCTATGCCAAGCTGCTGGGCGAGACTGCAATTATTGAATGGCAGGCGCTGCAGCCCTTTTTCGCCAAGGGTGCCCTGTTGTGGGTCGATCCTGCGCTGGATTTGATCACGGTGGCGCAAGCGTTGGCTGAAGACGCACACGCGTTGGTAGCTCGATGGCTGGCCGATGGGCAGGTCGAGAAGCTGTCTGCGCCGCGGGCTCTGGATTTCTGCGAGCGCGATCCGACGCTATGGGCGGTGGTGGTTTCACCCTGGGTAGTGATCCAGGAAAGGGCGTCGCAGTAAAAGCTGCACCGCACTGGTGCGGCGCTGAGTCATTATTGGCGGGGGCTGTTCAGCGCTGCATCCGATGGCGAGACAAGCGCAAGGCGTGGGAGTGAGCGAGCGACACGCTCAGTAACAGGTGGGGTGAAACCGTAACGCCATGCCCCGCAGGCCCAAGCCTGCGAGGCAAGTGATGGATCAGCCTGCGACCAGAACCCGGATCGCTTCCAGGCGCAGAGCAGCCTTCTCCAGCATGGCCAGGCCTTCCTCGCGCTGTTTACGCAGAGCGACCAGCTCACTGTCACGCACGGTTGGATTGACTGCCTGCAGAGCGGTCAGGCGGGCCAGTTCTTCATCCGTCTCGGCGGCCAGGCGATGTTGTGCCTGGGCCACGCGTTCGGCATGACGGGGCGCAATCTTGCTTTCACCGGCAGTGATGCGCGGAGCCAACACATCGCGCTGAGCCTGGATGAACTTGTTGGCGCTGGCCTTGGGCACGCTTTCGAGCTGGTCGTTGAGGGTTTCGAACGACACGCGCGACGCCAGGTCGTTGCCATTGGTGTCGAGCAGGCAACGCAGGGCGGCTGGGGGCAGGTAACGGCCCAACTGCAACGAGCGCGGTGCTACCACTTCGCTCACGTAGAGCAGCTCCAGGAGCACGGTGCCAGGCTTGAGCGCCTTGTTCTTGATCAGCGCCACCGCGGTGTTGCCCATGGAACCCGCCAGCACCAGGTCCATGCCGCCCTGTACCATGGGGTGTTCCCAGGTGATGAACTGCATGTCTTCACGCGACAGCGCCTGCTCGCGGTCGTAGGTGATGGTCACGCCTTCGTCGTCGCCCAGCGGGAAGCTGGCATCGAGCATCTTTTCGCTGGGGCGCAGGATGAGCGCGTTGTCCGAATGGTCCTCGCTGTCGATGCCGAAGGCGTCGAAGAGGGTTTCCATGTAGATCGGCAGGGCGAATTGGTCGTCCTGCTCCTCGATCGCCGCCACCAGTGCCTGACCTTCACCGTCGCCGCCGGAGTTGAGCTCCAGCAGCCGGTCACGCCCGGTGTGCAGCTCGCTTTCCAGCGCTTCGCGACAGCCACGGGCTTCGTCGATCAACGCTTGCCATTCACCGTCGTCGGCGTTTTCCAGCATCGGCAGCAAACGCGGACCGAATTGATGCTGCAACGCGTTGCCGGTCGGGCAGGTGTTGAGGAAGGCGTTGAGCGCGCCGTGGTACCACTGGAACAGACGTTCTTGCGGGCTGTTTTCCAGGTACGGCACGTGCAGCTCGATGACGTGCTTCTGGCCGATCCGGTCGAGACGACCGATGCGCTGCTCCAGCAGGTCGGGGTGCGCAGGCAGGTCGAACAGCACCAGGTGGTGGGCGAACTGGAAGTTGCGCCCCTCGCTGCCGATTTCCGAGCAGATCAGGACCTGTGCGCCGAATTCCTCGTCGGCGAAGTAGGCCGCCGCACGGTCACGTTCCAGGATGCTCATGCCTTCGTGGAAGACCGTGGCCAGGGTACCGGAGCGCACGCGCAGGGCGTCTTCCAGGTCCATCGCGGTTTCGGCGTGGGCGCAGATGACCAGCACCTTGGTGCGCTTGAGCATCTTGAGGGTGTCGATCAGCCATTCAACCCGAGGGTCGAAACGCCACCAGCGCTCGGCTTCAGCGTCCTCGGCCTGGGCCTGGAAGCTGACTTCCGGGTACAGGTCGGCGTGTTCGCCCAGAGGCAGTTCCAGGTATTGGTCCGGGCTCGGCAGCGGGTAGGGGTGCAGCTTGCGCTCGGGAAAGCCCTGCACCGCAGCACGGGTGTTGCGGAACAGCACGCGCCCGGTGCCGTGGCGGTCGAGCAGCTCACGGATCAGGCGCGGGCCGGCTTCCTCGTCGCCGGCATTGACCGCCGCGACCAGGGTGTCGCCATCGGCGCCAAGCAGGCCGTGGATGGTCTGTTGCGCGGTGGTCGATAGCCGACCCTTGTCCAGCAGCTCCTGCACGGCCTCGGCGACCGGGCGGTAGTTCTCGCTTTCGGCGCGGAAGGCGGCCAGGTCGTGGAAGCGGTTCGGATCGAGCAGGCGCAGGCGGGCGAAATGGCTGTCCTGGCCCAATTGCTCGGGGGTAGCGGTGAGCAGCAGCACCCCGGGAATGACCTCGGCCAGTTGCTCGACCAGCGAATACTGCGGGCTGGCCTTTTCCTCGTGCCACACCAGGTGGTGCGCCTCGTCGACCACCAGCAGGTCCCAGCCAGCGGCGAACAGCGCATCCTGGGCCTTCTCGTCTTCGGTCAGCCATTCCAGCGAGACCAGCGCCAGTTGCGCATCTTCGAACGGGTTGCTGGCATCGCTTTCGATGAAGCGCTCGGCATCGAACAGCGCCACCTGCAGATTGAAGCGTCGACGCATTTCCACCAGCCATTGATGCTGGAGGTTTTCCGGCACCAGGATCAGCACGCGGCTGGCGCGGCCAGACAGCAGCTGGCGGTGAATCACCAGGCCGGCTTCGATGGTTTTGCCCAGACCCACTTCGTCGGCCAGCAGTACACGCGGGGCGATCCGATCGGCCACCTCGCGAGCGATGTGCAACTGGTGCGCGATGGGTTGCGCACGCACGCCGCCCAGGCCCCAGAGCGAGGACTGCAACTGCTTGCTGGTGTGTTCCAGCGTGTTGTAGCGCAGCGAGAACCACGGCAGCGGATCGATCTGCCCGGCGAACAGGCGGTCGCTGGCCAGGCGGAACTGGATGAAGTTGGACAGCTGGGTTTCAGGCAGCGTGCATTGCTCGTTCTGCGCATTCAGGCCGTGGTAGACCAGCAGGCCGTCGGCGTCGTCGACTTCGCGTACGGTCAGTTTCCAACCTTCGAAGTGGGTGATCACGTCGCCCGGGGAAAAACGCACGCGCGTCAATGGGGCATTGCGCAATGCATACTGGCGGGTTTCGCCGGTGGCCGGGTAGAGCACGGTGAGCAAGCGACCGTCCTGGGCCAGGACGGTGCCCAGGCCGAGTTCCGCTTCGCTGTCGCTGATCCAGCGTTGCCCCGGTTGATACTGCTGCGCCATGCTGCCTGTCTCCCGCTTTTGAAAAGGCGCTGATTCTAACGGATTGGGGGGCGCAGGGCCAAAGGTATGCTGAATAATCTGGGCGCCGCGCACCGATGCCGTGGACGGCCTGCCGGCGCGCGCGCAAATCCAATCTGCCGGTGCCTGGGCAGACGCGTTAGGATAGCCGCCTGTTTTGCTCAGTCTTTGATCGGGAGTAGCCATGAGCACCGTGAATCGCGCAGCGGTGGAAGCCGTCCTTCGCCAGTACACCGACCCTTATCTGAATCAGGACCCGGTCAGCGCCGGCTGTGTGCAGGCCATCGATATCGACGGCGGGCAGGTGCAGGTCCGCCTGCAACTGGGGTACGCCGCCGGCCTGTTCAAGAACGGCTGGGCCCAGGTGTTGCAGACCGCCGTCGAAAACATCGCCGGCGTCGACCGTGCCCGCGTGCAGATCGATTGCGTGGTCCAGGCGCACAAGGCGCAGGCGCAGATTCCCGGCCTGGCCAACGTCAAGAACGTGGTGGCCGTGGCGTCGGGCAAGGGCGGGGTTGGCAAGTCGACCACCGCGGCCAACCTGGCCCTGGCCCTGGCCCGCGAAGGCGCCCGGGTGGGGATTCTCGACGCCGACATCTATGGCCCCAGCCAGGGCGTGATGTTCGGCATCGCCGAGGGCACACGGCCCAGGGTCAAGGATCAGAAATGGTTCGTGCCCATCCAGGCCCATGGCGTGGAAGTGATGTCGATGGCCTTCCTCACCGATGACAACACGCCCATGGTCTGGCGTGGCCCGATGGTCTCCGGGGCGCTTTTGCAACTGGTCACCCAGACCGCCTGGGACGACCTCGACTACCTGGTCATCGACATGCCGCCCGGCACCGGCGACATCCAGCTGACCCTGGCGCAGAAGGTGCCGGTGGCGGGTGCAGTGATTGTCACTACGCCCCAGGACCTGGCCTTGCTGGATGCGCGCAAAGGCGTTGAGATGTTCCGCAAGGTGCACATCCCGGTGCTCGGCGTGGTCGAGAACATGGCCGTGCACATCTGCTCCAACTGCGGCCATGCCGAGCACCTGTTCGGCGAAGGCGGGGGCGAGAAGCTGGCGTCGCAATACGGGGTCGAGCTGCTGGCGTCGTTGCCACTGTCGATGCTGATTCGCGAGCAGGCCGACGGCGGCAAACCGACCGCAGCGGCCGAGCCGGAAAGCCAGATTGCCATGGTCTATCAGGAACTGGCCCGGCATGTCGGCGCGCGGATCGTCCTGCAGGAAGCCGATGCACCGGCGATGCCCAGCATTACCATGACTGACGACTGATTGCCGTTGAGTGGGCGGCGGGTGCACTGGGTTGCGCTCGCCGCTTTCGCGGAAAGCCGACGAATCACGGGCATAAAAAAACCCCGCCGGTGAGGGCGGGGTCTTTTAGAAGCTGTTCAGCTCAAGTTAGACAACTTGAACTTCTTCAGCTTGCATGCCTTTCTGACCGCGGGTAGCGATGAAAGAGACCTGCTGGCCTTCTTTCAGGCTCTTGAAGCCGTCAGCCTGGATGGCTTTGAAGTGTACGAACAGGTCGTCACCGGATTGTGGAGTGATGAAGCCGAAGCCTTTTTCATCGTTGAACCACTTGACGGTACCGGTTTGGCGATTGGACATGGTGTATCTCCTTGGACAAAGTTAACTGCGGTTCGGGAAGAGCCCTGGCCGAGACTGAGTGCAAAGAGCAGGAAAATTCATGAAGATGTTGGACATCGGGTAGAGATTCTCAGTGACACAAGCAACACAGTGACGCCACCTTAACCCTTTTTCGGGAACGTGCCAATGGTCTTTTGAGGGTTTCTTGCAAATGTTGATCGGCGGCCTCGCGTCGACCTGTGGCAGGTTGGACGGGCATTGGGCGAGGCAGTCTTTGAACCCTGGCGCGAGGCCCGGTAAGATGCCGCTCGGATTCTATTCACCTCGCTATTCAGGACACCCGCCATGAGCATCAAATCGGACAAGTGGATTCGCCGCATGGCGCAAGAACACGGCATGATCGAACCCTACGTCGAACGCCAGGTGCGCGGCGAGGGCGCCGATCGCGTGATTTCCTTCGGGGTGTCCAGCTACGGCTACGACGTGCGCTGCGCCGACGAATTCAAGGTGTTCACCAACATCAATTCGGCCACCGTCGACCCCAAGAATTTCGACGAGAAGAGCTTCGTCGACATCAAGAGCGACGTCTGCATCATTCCGCCGAACTCCTTCGCCCTGGCGCGCACCGTCGAGTACTTCCGCATTCCGCGCAACGTGCTGACCATCTGCCTGGGCAAGAGCACCTACGCGCGTTGCGGCATCATCGTCAACGTCACGCCGCTGGAGCCTGAATGGGAAGGGCACGTGACCCTGGAGTTCTCCAACACCACGACGCTGCCGGCCAAGATCTATGCGAATGAAGGGGTGGCGCAAATGCTGTTCCTGGAGTCCGACGAGGAGTGCGAAGTCTCCTACAAGGACCGCGGTGGCAAGTATCAAGGTCAGCGCGGCGTCACCCTGCCGCGTACCTGAAACCGGCGATGGGCGAACTAGTTGCCCATTTCCCACTCCATATGAGTGAACTCCCCGGCTTGCTTACCGTAGGCCGGGCCATCGCTCAGGAGTGTCTATGAAAATCGACCCGACTATCAGTGCTCAACTGGCTCAGCTGCAACCCAACCAGATTGGCATACTTGCCTGGTCGCTTCTGGCCGACTCTTACGGCCACATGGCCGGTGGAGTACCCGGCCAACCCGATCCTGATACCCCGCAGCCGACCGAACCCGGCAGCCCGACCATACCCGACGAGCCTCCGCCCGCGCCTGTGGCCTGATCGCTCAGGCGACCTGCCAGACGCCACCGTCGCCGACCACGTACACGCGCTGGTCGGCGTCGTTGTTCATGTTGAATCCGCCGGTGAACGCGCCGAAGGCCGGTAGCAAGCTGACCTTTGCGCCCAGCAGGTAACACGGCAGCCGCAAGCTCTGTCGGCCCCGCCCATGCAGCCGGTACACAGGGTGTATGTGTCCGGCCAGTACGTGCAGTGCCGGATGCGCGTCCGGCTCGTGTTGCAGTGCGAACGGCCCCATTTCCAGAGGTTCTGTCACCACGTCGAAACGCAGCTCGGGCGGCGGGTCGCCTGCGCGTTTGTCGTGGTTGCCTCGAATCAGCGTGATGCGCAGATCTGCGACTTCCGCACGCCAGGCGGCCAGCGCGCCCAGCGTTCCTGCCGAGTGCGACCCCGGTGCGTGAAGAAAATCGCCCAGGAAGATCAGGTGCCGGGTCGGGTATCTTCCCATGATCCGATCGATCACCTGCAGGTTGCTGGCGGTGGTGCCATGGGGCACGGGTTGCCCCAACTTGCGGTAGGCGGCCGCCTTGCCAAAGTGCGCGTCGGCGATCAGCAGGACTTCACGTTCAGGCCAGTAGATGGCCTTTTTGGCCAGCAACCAGAGTTCGGCACCCGCCAGTTGTACGCTGCAATACTCACTCATCCTGCGGCTTTCTCCAGGTCGCCGACCATGCGGCGGATACGATCGGCCAGCTTCTCCGAGCTCAGGCTTTCGCGGAAGCGTTCCACCAGCAGCGGAAAGCCCAGCGGTGTGGGGCGCTTGACGGCGTGCAGATCCAGTCGACGGCTGGCGATCTGTTCCAGCACGTGTTCCAGTCGCTCGACTTCGAGCTCCTGTTTCAGGACCTCTTCCTGGGCCTGGGTCAGCAGCAGGTTGCCGGCGTCGTATTGCTTGAATACCTGGAAGAACAGACCGCTGGAGGCCTGCACCTGTCGGGTACTTTTTTGCGATCCGGGATAGCCGCCGAAGACCAGCCCGGAGATACGCGCAATCTCGCGAAAGCGTCGCAGGGCCAGTTCGCCGGCGTTGAGGCTGGCGAGCACGTCGCTCAACAGATCCTGGGCGCTGAGCAGCGCCGGGTCCAGTTGAGTGGCCCAGTCCACTTCGGTAGCGCTGAGCAGCTCCAGGCCGTAGTCGTTCACGGCAATGGAGAAGGTCAGGGGTTGGCGTTGGGCCAGGCGCCAGGCCAGCAGACTGCCTAGCCCCAGGTGCACCTGGCGACCGCCGAAGGGGTAGAGGAACAGGTGCCAGCCCTCACGCGACTTGAGGGTTTCCGCCAGCAGCGTGGTTTCGCTGGGCAACGCCGACCATTGCTGCTGTACGTCGAGCAGCGGGCGTACGGCGCGCATCTCTGGGCTGTCGTACTCGCCGCGGGCGGCGGCGCCCAGTTTTGCCACGAGGGCGTCAGCCAGTTCGCCGGACAGCGGCATGCGGCCGCCATTCCAGCGCGGCACGGCAGCCTTCTTGGCGGTGCTGCGCTTGACGTAGGCGGTCATGTCCTCGACCCGTACCAGCTCCAACTGGCGCCCTGCGAAGAGGAACCCATCGCCCGGCTTGAGACGGGCGATGAAGCCTTCCTCGACACTGCCCAGAGAGCGCCCGCCGCCGCCCTTGCTCCAGTATTTGAGTTGCAGGCTGGCATCGCTGACGATGGTGCCGATGCCCATGCGATGACGGCGGGCCAGGCGCGCATCGGGCACGCGCCACAGGCCGTGCTCGTCCGGCTCGACTCGGCGGTAGTCCGGATAGGCCGTCAACGAGTGGCCGCCGTAGCGAACGAACGCCAGGGCCCATTGCCATTCATCGTCGCTGAGGTTGCGGTAGGCCCAGGTCGTGCGCACCTCGGCCAGCAGTCGTTCGGGCAGGAAGCCGCCACCCAGGGCCATGCTGACCAGGTGCTGGACCAGCACATCCAATGGTTTCTCCGGCGATTCCCGCGGCTCGATGCGCCGCTGTGCGACCGCATCGTGGGCCGCTGCCGCTTCCACCAGTTCCATGCTGTGGGTCGGTACCAGGGTGACCCGCGAAGCACGGCCCGGGGCATGTCCGGAGCGGCCGGCTCGTTGCATCAAGCGCGCAATGCCCTTGGCCGACCCGATTTGCAGCACCCGTTCCACCGGCAGGAAGTCGACCCCCAGGTCCAGGCTCGAGGTGCACACCACCGCCTTGAGCTGGCCATCCTTGAGCGCGCGCTCGACCCACTCGCGCACCTCACGCGACAACGAACTGTGGTGCAGGGCGATGATGCCCGCCCAATCCGGACGGGCGTCGAGGATCGCCTGGAACCAGATTTCGGACTGCGCGCGGGTGTTGGTGAACACCAGGCAGCTGCTGCTGCGATCGATTTCGGCCACCACCTGATCGAGCATGCGCAGGCCCATGTGACCGCCCCAGGGAAACCGCTCGATGGCCGCAGGCAAGAGGGTGTCGACCTCGATGGTCTTGGCCTGGGCTCCCTGTACGCTGACGCTGGGTTGGCCGGGTAGCAGAACTTCCTGCGCATGAGCCTGGTTGCCCAAGGTGGCTGAAATACCCCAGACGATGAGTTGCGGATTCCACTGCCGCAGCCGCGCCAGTGCCAGTTGCAGCTGCACCCCGCGCTTGTTGCCGATCAGTTCGTGCCATTCATCGACGACAACCATCGCGACGCTGCTCAATTCTTCGCAGGCCTTGTCGCGGGCCAGCAACAGCGTCAGGCTTTCCGGTGTGGTCACCAGCGCCGACGGCAGCCGACGGGTTTGCTTGGCACGGTCGCTGCTGCTGGTGTCGCCGGTGCGCAGGCCCAGGCTCCAGCCGATCTGCAATTCGTCTACCGGTACCTGCAGGGCGCGCAAGGTGTCGGCGGCCAGGGCGCGCATGGGAGTGATCCACAACACCGTCAAGGGTGCCATGACGGGCTTGCGTTTGCCTTTGGGTATGACGGGACCGGCCTTGGCGAAACGTTGCAGGGCGGCGAACCAGACCGCGTAGGTCTTGCCGGCACCGGTGCTGGCGTGAAGCATGCCCGACTCGCCGCGTTTGACGGCGGCCCAGACGTCCTTCTGGAAAGGAAACGGCTTCCATTGACGGCTGGCGAACCAGTGTTTGGCAAAAGCGCTGGGGGTCGGCATGCCTTGACGGAGCGTCCTGAGGTATTTGTACAAGGACCGCTGCGACGCCGGTTGGTTTGATATTTGTACAAAAAGCCGTGCGTGTATCAGTATCCGGTCATTTCCAGATAGCCTTCGCCGCCGTGGCTCCCGGTCAGGGTCACCGGGCCTTCCCAGTAGGGCGTGCCTACCGCCATCCAGGCCTTGGGGTTCAATGCCGTGGTTTCCACATGCAAGGCATGGCTGGGGATGTCGATGGCCCAGCGCGTGGGCACCTGCCTGCCGGCCACACGGGTGTCCTGCAGTGGGCGCAGGCTGATGCTGCCCGGTGCCAACGGCGTGCTATGGCCCTGCGCGTCTATCCAGTTGCCGCTGAGAAAATGTTGTTCGCCGGCGCCACGCAGACGAAACACCATCAACTGCTGGCCGTCGTCCAGGTGCAGGGAAAACCAGTCCCAGCCGGACTGATCGGCGGCCAATGGTTGGCTGCTCCATTCCCGGTCGAGCCAGGCACGGCCCTTGACCTGATAGCGCTTGCCTTCGATCTGCACCTGCCCGGCTGCGCTGAAAAATGGCTGGCTGTAGTAATACGAAGCCTGCCCGGCATCGGACTTGCGGCTGTAGCCCTGCTCGCCCTGAAGTACCAGCGCACGCTCGCTGGTCAGTGCCAATTGGTAGGCGAAGCCCTGGCCTTGGGCCTGCACGTCCATGGCCGCCAGGCTGTCCGCAGCGCCCGGCTGGCTGCGCAGGTGCCAATCGTCGATCCAGGCGTTGAACGGTTTGACCTCTACACCCGCCTGGCCGATACCACCTCGGGCCAAGGTCTGCGCGCTGTAATGACCAGTCGCCGAAGTGAGTCCGGCATGACCGATCCACAGATTGCGGTTGTTCCAGCCGGACGCCGTGCTGCCCGGCGCCAGGGCGCTGCGGAACAGTGTCCACTGCACACCGAAGCGCTGGCCCTGGTCGTCTTCGAGGTTGGCGGTCAGGTACCACCATTCGATGCGGAAGTCCGGGTGGGCGCCATGATCGGCTGGAAAGCTGAAGACCTTCCCCGGCTTGACCTGGGCGAAGTCGCCAGCCTGTCCGCCCAGTCCGGCGAAACCGGCCGGCGGCGGCGTCGGTTCGCACCCGCTCACTGCGAACGATACAGCCAGCAACAGGGTTTGGATCAGCTTAGCGTTCACTGGCCATCACTCGCAGCAGGTCGGTGGGTTGGCTGCGTTGCAGACGCCGCATGGGCCAGGCCGAAGCCAGCATCGCGGCGATCAGTGCCAGGCCGCACAGTTGCAGAATCTGCAGGGGAAACACTTGCAACGGCAGGCGCCAGCCGAAGGCCTGCACATTGATCACCGCGACCAGACACCAGGCGAGCAGAATGCCCAGCGGCACGGCGAGCAGCAAGGTCAAGAGGGCCAGGATCAAGGTCTGCGCCACACTCAACAGAATCAGCTGGCGACGGCCGACACCCATGGCCCACAGCGGTGCAAGCTGGCCCAGGCGACTCTGACTCTGGGTCAGCAAGCCAATGAACAGGGCGACCCCGGCCACCCCCAGCGTCAGCGCATTCAGCGCGGCGGTGGCGCTGAAGGTGCGTTCGAAAACCTGCGAGGCCCAGCGCTTGAGTTGTTGCTGCTCCACCACATGGCTGTCGTCCAGGCCGAACGCTTGCTGCACTTTGTTTTTCAGCGAGGCAGTATCAGCCTCGGCCATACGCAACGCGAAACGCGCGGGGGGAGTACCCGGCCAGTGACGCTGGAACTGCTCGGCACTGACCAGGATATGCCCCTTGGGGTTGCCGTAGTCGGCGTAGATACCTACCACCGTCGGGTTCCATTGTCCCTGGGCGGCGGGCAGTGTGAGCCGCGCGCCGATGCCCACATTCAGGCGGCGGGCCAGTTGCTCGCTGAGCATCAGGTTGTCGCCGGAAAACAATTGATCCCACGGGTTGCCGGCGGCCTGTTCGAGCAGCGGCCAGTGCTGGCGATAGAGAGGAGCATCGATCACCGCCGCCAATTCGGTTGGCCAGCCTTGCTGACGGATCTGCATTTCCCAGCCGGGCAGGACCTGCTGCACTTCATTCTGTTGCTGCAACCATTGCTGCAACGCCTGAGCCTGCTCGGGGTGTTGCGGGCGCAGGTACAGCTCGGCGCTCAGGCGCTGTTCCAGCCAGCCGCTGAAGGTCTGGCGGAAACCCTCGGTCATGCTCGCGGCGCCAATGTTGGCGGCCAAGGCCAACAGCAGCGCCATGAGCGCCAGGCTCAGGCCAGGCAACTGCTGGCGACAGTCGGCAAGAAACCATTGTCCCAGTACGCCCCAACGACGCCGGGCAAGCAGGGCGAGGACAGTGCTGAGCAGGACCGGCAGGGCCAGTGCCGCCGCCAGCAAGAGGCTGCCCATCAGCACGAAGCCACTGGCCAGACCGTTGCCGAACACGGCACACGCCAGCGCCAATACGGCTGCCCCCGCAGCCACCACGGCCTGACGCCGCAGCCATTGGCGATGGGCCTGATGCCAGGCTTCGCCGCCAGACAAAGACAGCAGCGGCAGGCGTGCGGCGCGCCACAGGCTGTCGGCACCGGCCAGCAGTACGCCGCCCAGGCTCAGCGCAAGGCCTGCCAGCCACCACGACGGACTCAGGTTCAATTGCCCGGCGACTTCCGCGCCATACAGACCGCGCAGGCTGGCGGCGACGTCCGGCAGCAGCAGGCTGGCCAGTCCGTAGCCACTGGCAATGCCGGCCAGACCACCGAGCAGCGCCAGCAGGCCCAGCTCCAGCACCAGGGCCAGCACCAGCAAGGCGGCGCTCACGCCACAGGCGCGCAGGGTGCGCAGCAGGGCGCGGCGCTGCTCCAGCGCCAGGCCGATTGCGGCGTGGACGATGAACAGACCGACCACGAAGGCCAGCAGGCCGAGGGCGGTCAGGTTCAGGTGGAAACTGTCGGTCAGGCGGGCAAGGTCGCCATCGGCGTCGCTGCGGTTGATCTGCAGGCGATCGGTATAAGCCTCGGGAAGGGCTTGCTGGAACGTCCTGGGCAGCAGCAGTCGGCTCAACTGGTCGGGCATCTGCAGGACCGTCTGGGCCGCACCGATGTCCATCAGCAACACCCCGGGTGCTGCCTGGGCGCGTGTCTGCAAGGGGGGCAGCGTGCTGCCGTTGCTGGTCTGCAGGCGCGCGCCTTCCTCGGCGCCCAGTTCGCGCAGGGTCTGTGGTGCCACCCAGGTTCGGCCAGGTGCGCCGATGAACACGCTCAGCTCATCCACATTGGGCACCGCGCCCGCCACGGGACTGCCCATCGGTAGCGTCAGGGGTTCGATCCCTACCACCTGCAGGCGCAGTTGCGGGCGGGAGGGCAGGGTGATTCGACCTTCGAGCACGGGCGAGACCGGCCAACCCTGCAGGCGCAGGTCAACGAAGGTCGATTGCGCCAGCTCTGCGCCGTCGCGTGCCACGATGCTCGCCTGGGCCTGCCCGCCGATCATCTGACTGGCCAGTGCATAGCTCTGCCGCGCCTGGCTGTTCAGCGCGAGTACACCGGTGAACAACGCAGTGGCCAACCACAGGCCGGTGATCAGTGCCACGCCCTGGACCGGATGCCGGCGCCAATGGCTGAGCAGGCTGCTCATGGTCCAGTACAGCACCGCCACGTCAGCGATCCGACCCGGCGACGATGCGGCAGGCCTTGAGCACCACGCGATGTTCAAGGCGCGCGGCCACCAGCGGGCTGTGAGTCACCATCAAAAGCGTGCTGCCCGTGGCTTGCAGCAGCTCCAGCATCAGGTCCAGCGCCTGTTCGCTGGTGGCCTCGTCCAGATTGCCGGTGGGCTCGTCGGCCAGCAACAGCGGCGGGCGCGAGGCCAGGGCGCGGCCCAGGGCCACGCGCTGCTGCTGCCCGCCGGACAGTTGCTCGGGGTAGCGCTGCAACAGGGCCGACAGGCCCAGCCGTTCGGCCAGCTCACGCTGCCAGGCGGGGTCCAGGCGTCCGGCCAGACGGGCCTGGAAGGCCAGGTTATCGGCCACGCTGAGGCTGCCGATCAGGTTGAATTGCTGGAAGATCAGACCGATGTCGCAGCGCCGCCAGCGTGCCAGTTCCCGCTCGCTCATCTGGGTAAGCACCTGCCCGGCGGCTTCGATTCGTCCGCTGTCGGCGACATCCAGACCGGCCACCAGATGCAGCAGGGTACTTTTGCCGCTGCCCGATTCACCCATCAGGGCCAGGCTGGCGCCACGCTCCAGGTGCAGGTCGATACCTTGCAGCACGGGCAGCGGGCCTTGCGGTGTGGAGTAGGTCTTGTGCAAACCCTGAATACGCAACATGGGCTGGTTTCTTCATGACGGTGAAGCCGCGACGCTCACGCCTCGGCAGCGAAGGGGGCTGTGACTGTGAGTACCGGCCCCCGAGCAGGTTCAAGCTTTGTTGCGTATCAGGCGCCGCAGCGCGAAGCGATTCGGATGACACGCCCAGGCCACCTCGCGTGGCAGCGGCAGAGGCTCGTCGTCCAGCCAGGCAGCGATCAGTTCACCCGACAGCGGGGCAGTGATCAGCCCCCGCGAGCCATGCCCGCTGTTCACGTACAGCCCTGGCAGCCACGGGCAAGGCTGCTCGGGCACCTGACGGGCGTCCTTGGCCAGGATCGCAAAGCGCTCGGCGAAGGCCTGAGCGTCGGCCACCGGCCCGATGATGGGCAGGTAGTCAGGGCTGGTGCAGCGAAATCCGGCCCGGCCTTGCAGTTGCTCGATAGGCATTGAGGCGCTGTCGATGCGACTCGCCAGATCCGGGGAAATGGCCTCGAGCAGCGCCAGGTTGTCGCGGTTGTCGGCCTGGGTCGGTGTCAGGTCGTCGCTGTGGAAATCGAAGCTGGCGCCCAGCGTGTGTTCGCCCGAACGGGCAGGGGCAACGTAGCCTTCGGCGCAGACCACCGTCGACAGCGCAGCGCTGCGCGCCGTTTCGGGCAGGCGGGTGATCTGTCCGCGAATGCGCTTGAGCGGCAGCGTGGCGGTCTGGGCAAAGGCCCGGACCTGGGCGGCGCAAGTCAGCACGGCCACCGGCGCACTGGCCAGGTGGTGGTCACCGTCGAAGGCCTGCCATTGACCGTCGAGGTAGCGCAGTTCGGCCACGTCATGATGGCGCAGCAAGGTGATGCGAGGATGGCGGGCCAGATGCTCGCACAGCGCCGGCGGGTGGACCCAGCCACCTTCAGGGTAGAACAGACCGCCGCTGGGCAGTTCGACACCTGCCTGCGCTTGGGCTTCGAGACGATCCAGTTGGTGCAGCAGCTCAGGCTGGAATGCATCGGCCAGCTGCTGCTGGCGCTGCGCTTCCTTGTCATCGAAGGCCAGTTGCAGCACGCCGCAGGCATCCCAGTCGTGCCCGCGTTGCAGTTGTTCGAGCAGGCGACGGGTGTGGCCGAAGCCGGCAAGGATCAACTGCGAAAGCGCCGTGCCGTGGGCTGACAGCTTCAAGTACAGCACGCCCTGGGGATTGCCCGACGCTTCCTGGGCGAGCTCGGCATGCCGTTCGAGCAACGACACGCGCCAGCCGCGCGCCGCCAGGCTGGCTGCGGTGGCGCACCCTGCCAGGCCGGCACCGATGACCAGCGCGTGGCGCTCCCCCGTGACCGGCTTGGGGCGGGCGAACCAGGGCTTGGCCGCAGGCGCAGGCGCGCCGCTATCGCCCAGGAACACGCCTCGGGACACATGCCATTTGTTGCCGATGCCCGGCACCCGTTTCATCTTGAAGCCGACCGCCGCCAAGCCGCGGCGCACCCAGCCGGTACTGGTGAACGTTGCCAGCGTCGCCCCGGGCGCCGCCAGCCTCGCCAGCTCGGCGAACAGCTCGGGGGTCCACATGTCGGGGTTGCACGCCGGGGCGAAACCATCCAGAAACCAGGCGTCGACCTGGCCCTCGAGGCATGGCAGCTGCTCCAGCGCATCGCCGATCAGCAGCGTCAGGGTGACCCGGCCGCCGTCGAAGATCAGCCGCTGGAAGCCTTCATGCACGGCCACATACTGCCTCAGCAATGCGTCGCTGTAGGCCGACAGCTCCGGCCACAGGGCCAGGGCACGGGTCAGGTCTGCGGCGCTCAGGGGGTATTTTTCCACGCTGATGAAATGCAGACGGGCGCCCGGTGCGGCCGAGGTGGCGAAACATTGCCAGGCGCAGAGAAAACTCAGCCCGGTGCCGAAGCCGGTCTCCCCGATCACCAGACGACCGTCGTCCGGAAGGGCGGCGAAGCGTGCGGCCAACTGATTCTGCTCGATGAACACATGGCGGGTTTCGGCCAGGCCGTCGGCGGCGAAATACACGTCGCCAAAGGCGCGCGATCGAGGGTGACCGGTGTCGGTCCAGTCCAGCTGGGCGAGAAGGCTCGGGGTTTTCATGACGGCTTCGGCAATGGGCAAGGGGGGCATTGTAGCTCGCCCGCTTCACTTCGCGGGTGCATCGGCGGGTGAACTGCAGCACACCTGATGGCCGTCCTCAGGTGGTGATTAATACGCGTCCCGAAGGGCATCGCACTCGCTACCGTGCACGTTCCCCTTCTCGGCAAGGAGCCGACCATGCAAACGATCTATCCTCCAATGAGTCAAGCCAGCAATACTAGGGACAGCCGACACGCGCGCATCGTCGCGCAACGGCTACCCGACTGGCTGACTCAGGCCAGTCCGGCGATGCGCCAGGCCATGAGCGCCAGCCAGAACGAAAGCCATGCTGCCAAGCTGGCGCTCGCGCCTGTGCTTGCCAGGCTGCGCGACGTCACCGAGTTCTGCGCGGAGCAGGTCAGGGAGGCGTTGCGCACCCAATTCCAGCTCGATATCGATCCAAAGCGCCACACGCTGGTACGAGCAATGCACAACGTCGGAATGGGTTTCAGTCATCGGTGGCCCATCGAGCAGAACCTGCTGGTTGCCGCGATGCAGAATTTCGAAGCGAACCTGGCGTTTCCCGCAGGTTCGATGGTACTGCCTGTCGGGGGCATCGAATACGTCACTGCCGGCAAGAACATCGATTTCCGGGCCCGCAGCGACACGCCGGCGGTCGACCTCGATCCGAAGCGATTCGCCACGATGTGTCGCAGCCTGGACCTGGGCCAGCGTTACCAGACCCACCTGGATACGGTATTCAAACCCCAAGAGAACCCCGAACAGGTCACGGCGCTGTTCAAACGCAACGATCGTGCTCATTTCACGGTGCTGGCCCACATCGCCCGTCTGCGTGGTGACGTCGAGGAAGACGGCTATCGCATGCTGCTGCAGATCGCGGAAGGCAGCGCGCCGACCTGGGCGGGCAGTGCCGTGCGTTATCACTGGCTTCGTTTGCTGGGCAGTCCCGACTTCACTGCCGTCTCCCTTTATGGTGTGCAACTGATCGAGTCGACCGTGGACGGCCGCTGTGTCGTGCTGATGCCAGGCGAACCCAACCATCCGATCAAGCAATACGCGTCGTTCCAGGCCTTTGCCGACCAGTTGGGTGAAAAGCTGAAGGAGAGTGACTACCGAGCCTATGTCACCACCTTGGCCGGCGAGAAGTTCGCGACCCCTTTCAGCGAGCGCCTGTCGCAGCGGCTTCAAGGCTCTGCAGGGGGGTGGCGTGAGCATCTGAACCTGGAAAAACGCCTGGTAGTGGGCGATCTGTTCGAGTTACAGCACAGTGACCGCTTGATCAAGATCTACCAGGACGCCCGCGTGATAGCGGTGCCGACCGCTGATGAGGACGCCATCACGCTGGAGCGCGAGCGTAGGCGTTACCTGAATGCCGGCATGACCTTGCTCAATATCGCCAGTCTGCTGATCCCGGCGTTGGGGACGGCCATGCTGACGTGCGCTGCCGCGCAGTTGCTGCATGAGGTGTTCAGCGGTATCGACGATTGGCGCCACGGCGACGACCATGCCGCCTTCACCCATGCCATGGGCATTGCCGAGAACCTGGCCACCATGGCGGTGTTTGCTGGCGCTGTGCACGCTGGCACCACATGGATCGCGCCCAAGGTACCCGAGGTGGTCGCCGATACGCAGTTGGCGGAGCTGGTGCCGGTGACGCTCGCCGATGGTCGCCATGATCTCTGGCGCCCCAACCTGGACGACTATGTCGCCGCGCAGCCCTTGTCAGCCGACCTGCTGCCCGATAGCGACGGCCTGTATCACGAGGAAGGGCGCGACAGCGTGGTCATTGACGAGCGGGTCCATGACATTCTGTTCGACGATCTGCACCAGCAGTGGCGTATTACCCATCCGCGCGAGACCGATGCCTATCGGCCGCTGATCGAGGAAACCGGTGCCGGTTGGCGCTTGGCCGTCGAGCAGCAACTCGAACCGCGTGGTGCAACGCTGCGTGATCGCCTGAGCTGGTGTTCGTCAGGCATGACTGAGCAGGATATCCATCATGCGCTGGCCAGCACGGGACTTGAGCCAACGTCGCTGGACGCAATCTATGTCAAGGCCGACAAGCCCGCCGCCCTGCTGGTAGATACGGTGCAACGCTTTGCCTTGCATCGCCAGGTGCAAAGCGCCGGACTTGCCGGTACCGCTGCAGCAACCCGTTTCGAAACGCTCTACGACGCTACCCACTTTGGCAGCGGGCCCGCGAACCAGCTGATCCGTCGAGATTTTCCCACCCTCAGCGTAGCGGCCGCCGAAGAGGTATTGCTCGATGTACCGCCTGGCGAACAGGCGCAGATGGTCTCCACTCGACGCATCCCTTTGAAACTGGCCGAACGCGCACGTGCCTACCAGCAGTGTCAGCGACTCAACCGCGCCTTCGAGGGGCTGTGCTTCAGCGTGGCGCAGTCGGTGGACAGTGTGGAGCTGGCGGAGGCCGTAAAAAAGGTGCTCGGCCAGAATGCGCAAGCCGACGCGGTACGTGATTACGCCTTTGCCCATCGCGATGCCTGCGCTCGCTGGCTGGGACAGACACCCTTGTCGGAGAACTACCGGGCACCGATGCGCGACGGCTACGGTCGGGTTGGTTATCCGATGAGCGGACGGCGCGAGGTAGCCCTGTCGCGCCGGGTATTGGTGGCGCGCATTCGCCGCCTCTACCCTGGCACCAGCGAGTCGGCAGCACGAGAGTTGTTGGGGCTTTACGAGCAAACCGGCATGAGCCGCGCCGATATAATGCAGGGTTTGGACAACCTCACCTACGAGCGCAATCAGATGCATGCCCAATTGGATGCATGGTCGCGACAACCGGCCCCCGCCAATCTCCCGGCGCGGTACAACGCCAGCAGCGGCGATCTGGTCTATTACCGCGCCGACGTCACGGCGCGCCTGGACATTGCCTGGCGGCGCCAGTTGCCTTCCGAGCGAGCGTCCAACGGGTTCAACTATTATCTGAACCTGACCTACGTACCTCTGTTGGGGTTTCCTGCCTTGAGCGCGGACCTGCGTTTCGTCACGCATCTGAACTTGACCGGTAGCACGGTCGATGCCCCGGCGCTGACCAACCTGCTCGGCAGTTTCACGCAGTTGCGTAGCCTGACCCTGCGTGAATGTGCAATCGCCCATCTGCCCGAAGTGGTCGACCGGCTGACCCAGCTCACCGAGCTGGACCTGACCTTGTGCAACCTTACCATTGATCAGGCGCTGCTCGACCGGCTCGGTCAGTTGCCCAACCTCAGCGTGCTGACCCTGAGCGGCAACACCCTCGGGCAGATCGCCACTTCCACCGGCTTCACGCGGCTTCAGCAACTCAATCTGGCAGGTATGACATTGCCACTCTGGCCGCTTTGGGCTTCGCGCCTGCCGGCGCTGCGCACCTTGAACCTGTACCGCACGCGGTTGCGCCACATCCCCGATTCGGTCTTTGCCGAGCCGCTGGAGGCCAATGGCGTCGACGTCTTCATGGATCGCAACGCACTGGATCAGGCGAGCCTGCGTCAGCTCGAACGCTCCAGGCCGCACCGACGCTTCCAATTCTTCGCCCATCGGGCCAATGACGTTCGTCCCTCCCGGGTTGGACGGCCTCTGGTCGATGCCTGGCTACAGGGTGCCAACGAGATCGAGCGCCGTCACCGCGCCCAGCTATGGCAAGGGTTGGTGGATGAAGAGGGTTCCGATGCCTTTTTGCAGTTGATCGACAACCTGCGCCGATCGCCGGATTTCACCCGCGACGCGGCCGACCTGACGCAGCGCGTCTGGAACGTGATCGTGGGTGCTTCGGCGCACCGTCAATTGCGCCAGCGCCTCTACACCATGGCGCAGCAACTGGACACCTGCGTGGACGGAGAACGGTTGATGTTCAGCGACATGGAGGTGCAGGTCCTGCAGCACGATGCGCTGCAAGGCGCGACCTGGACCCAGCGTGGTCGGCGCCTTTACGAGCTGGCCCGCGGCTTGTTCCGCCTGGATCGACTCGAGCATGTCGCCTTGCGCATCATCGCCGAACGACGTCGCCTGGGTGTGGGCGTCGATGAAGCGGAAGTGCGCATGGCGCTGCGCACCTATCTGGCACGTCGGCTGGCGCTACCGGGACAACCGCAGAGCATGGCCTACGCCGCGACGGCACGTATCGGCGTGGACGTCTACGACGCCGCCCAGCAGCAGGTCCTGCAGGCCGAGACCGAGCCGGCGTTCACCACGTTCATGATCCGCCAGTCGTTCTGGGTCGACTACCTGCGCGAACAGCATGCGACCACGCTGGAGCGACGCCTGGCGCCCTTCGCCGACGAACTCACTGCGCTCGATGACAGCCAGGAGCCGGGCAGCAGTGGGGATTACCTGCGCCGCGCCAACGACATCGCTCGACGTCGCGAGGAGGCCGAGAACACTCTGCTTGGCGAACTAACCTTGCTCGAGCAGGTCGGCTTCAATAGTGATACACAGCGTAGCCCCGAGCCCAGCGAGGTTCAGCAAAGCTAACCGACGAGGAATGCCTGCCCCATGTTCGAATCTGCCGAAATTGGTCATGCCATCGACAAGGACACCTATGAAGCGCGCTTGCCAGCCCTGCGCGAAGCGCTGCTGGAGGCTCAGTACGAGCTCAAGGAGCAGGCGCGCTTTCCGGTGATCGTGCTGATCAATGGGGTCGAAGGGGCCGGCAAGGGCGAGACGGTCAAGTTGCTCAACGAATGGATGGACCCGCGCCTGATCGAGGTGCGGACCTTCGACGACAAGACCGACGAAGAACTCGCCCACCCACCGGCCTGGCGCTACTGGCGTCAGTTGCCGGCCAAGGGCCGCATGGGCGTGTTCTTCGGCAACTGGTACAGCCAGATGATCCAGGATCGCGTCCATGGCGATATCAAGGACGGCCGTCTGGAACAAGCCATCAACGGTGCGCAGCGGCTGGAGCGGATGCTCTACGACGAAGGCGCGCTGATCTTCAAATTCTGGTTCCATCTGTCCAAACAGCAGATGAAGGCGCGGCTCAAGTCGCTGCGTGACGATCCATTGCACAGCTGGCGAATCAGTCCGCTGGACTGGCAGCAGTCCAAAACCTACGACCGCTTCGTGCGCTTTGGCGAACGCGTGGTCCGCAGGACCGACCGCGACTATGCGCCGTGGCATGTAATTGAAGGTGCCGATGCCCACTACCGCAGCCTGGCGGTTGGACAGATCCTTCTGGAGGGTTTGCAGGCCGCCCTCAAGGCGCCTGCCAAACCCAAGGCTCAGGCTGTGGCCACTTTGGGCGAGAGCATCGACAAGCGCAGCCTGATCGGCAGCCTGGACCTGAGCAAACAACTGGAAAAAGACGATTACGAACGCCAACTGATCGCCGAGCAGGCACGTCTGGCCGGGCTGATGCGCGACAAGCGCATGCGCCGTCATGCCTTGGTGGCCGTGTTCGAAGGCAACGATGCGGCCGGCAAGGGCGGTGCGATCAAACGCGTCGCTGCGGCACTGGACCCGCGCCAGTACCACATCGTGCCCATCGCCGCGCCCACTCAGGACGAACTGGCCCAGCCCTACCTGTGGCGGTTCTGGCGCCAGCTGCCGGCGCGCGGCAAATTCACCGTATTCGACCGGTCCTGGTATGGCCGGGTACTGGTGGAACGGGTCGAGGGTTTTTGCAGTGCGTCTGATTGGATGCGTGCCTACAGCGAAATCAACGACTTCGAAGAACAACTCACCGAGGCCGGCGTGGTGCTGGTCAAATTCTGGCTGGCCATCGACGAGCAGACCCAGCTCGAGCGCTTCAAGGAGCGCGAGCAGATCCCCTTCAAGCGTTTCAAGATCACCGAAGACGATTGGCGCAACCGTGAGAAATGGAGCGCCTATCGCGATGCCGTGGGTGACATGGTCGACCGCACCAGCAGCGAGGTGGCGCCCTGGACGCTGGTGGAGGCCAATGACAAGCGTTGGGCACGGGTCAAGGTGCTGCGCACGATCAACGACGCACTCGAGGCGGCGTTCAAATGAGGCGCGTGTAGGAGCAGTCCGTGGCCGCGAAGGACGGCCCCGGTGGTCCGAAAAAACCGTGGCATCTGCTTTGCGGCCGATGAGCGCAGTTGCGAGGGCAGCGCGGACAAAACGGTCGATAACCGATAGAGTGCGCGGCCAGTTCATACTTCGAGGACCCTGCCCATGCCCCAGACTTTCGACATCGCCGTGATCGGCGCCACCGGTACGGTCGGCGAAACGCTAGTGCAGGTGCTGGAAGAACGGGACTTTCCGGTCGGCGCGTTGCATCTGCTGGCCAGTAGCGAATCGGCTGGCGCGTCGGTGGCGTATCGCGGCAAGAACGTGCGTGTGCGTGAAGTCGATCAGTTCGATTTCAGTCTGGTCAAATGGGTGTTTTTCGCAGCCGGTCCCGCAGTGACCCGCAGCTTGGCCCCGCGTGCGACGGCGGCCGGTTGCACGATTATCGATCTTTCGGGCGGCCTGCCGGTGAACGAGGCGCCCAATGTGGTGCCGGAAGCCAACGCCGCCATACTGGCCGATCTACCGGTGCCCGTGCAGGTGGCCAGCCCCAGCGCCGCCGCCATTGCCCTGGCCGTGATCCTGGCGCCCCTGCGCGCTGTGCTGGATCTCCAGCAGGTCCACGTCACGGCGTGCCTGGCCGTGTCGGCCCTGGGCCGCGAAGCGGTCAGCGAACTGGCCCGGCAGACTGCCGAACTGCTCAATGTACGGCCGCTGGAGCCGCGCTTCTTCGACCGCCAGATGGCCTTCAACCTGCTGGCGCAGGTTGGCACGCCCGACGCGCAGGGCCATGTGCCGCTGGAACGCCGTCTGGTGAGCGAACTGCGTGAGCTGCTCGGCATGCCGACCTTGAAGATCTCGGTGACCTGCGTGCAGGCCCCGGTGTTCTTCGGCGACAGTTACAGCATCGCCTTGCAGAGCGGCACCAGGCTGAACCTTGCCGCCGTCAACCAGGCCCTGGCGACAGCGCCGGGTATCGAAACGGTGGAAGACGACTACCCTACAGCGGTGGGCGATGCGGTGGGCCAGGACATGGTGTACGTGGGCCGTGTGCGTACCGGCATCGATGATCCCCAGGCGCTGAGCCTGTGGGCCACGGTGGACAACGTGCGCAAGGGTGCAGCCTTGAATGCGGTGCAAGTGGCCGAGTTGTTGATTAAAGGTCATGGCTAAAAGATACTTGCCGACAATTTGCAGAGGGTTGGCACGCTTTGCCCAGCTGATCGCGTGTAACAGTCGTTCGTGCGACAGTGCAAGCTTCTTCTCGCTTGCCGAGGAATGTTCAAACAAGGATTAGGCCATGGTTCAAGTTCGCAAACTGGTGTTAGCAATGGCTGCCGCTTCGGCGCTGTCCTCCGGTATCGCCAACGCCCTGGAGCTGGGGGAATTGACCCTCAGGTCTGCGGTGAACCAGCCTCTGCTGGCCGAGATAGAACTGCTCGATGTGCGCGGCCTGAGCGCCGCCGAGGTCCAGCCTGTGCTGGCCCCGGCCGAGGAGTTCAGCAAGGCGGGCGTAGAGCGCCAGGCGTTTCTGGACAGCCTGCGCTTCACGCCGGTGATCAACGCCAATGGCCGCAGCGTCATCCGTGTGACCTCGACCCAACCCTTGTCCGCGCCGCTGGTGAAGTTCCTGGTTCAGGTCAACTTCCCCAGTGGTCGTCTGCTGCGCGACTACAGCATGCTGCTCGATCCGGCGCAGTTTGCCCCGCAGGCCGCGCAAGCCGCGCAGAACGCTCCTCGACCCGCCGTGAGTGCGCCGGCGGCCACCGTCAACCAGGCGTCCTACACAACCGGTTCGCGCGATACGCTGTGGGAAATCGCTGCGCGCAATCGCCAGGGCGGTTCGGTCCAGCAGGCCATGCTGGCCATTCAGGCGCTCAACCCCGACGCGTTCCTGGACGGCAACATCAACCGTCTCAAGACCGGGCAGGTCCTGCGCATGCCTGACGTGCAGCAGACCTCGGCCACCGCGCCGGGGCCGGCAGTGGCCGAAGTCGCGCGGCAGAACGCTGCGTGGCGCGAAGGCCGTCGGTTGGGCCCGCGTGCCCAGCAGGTCGACGCCACGCGGCGCGGCACTGGCACACCGGCCCCGGCCGCTGCGCCACCGCAGGACAACCTCAGCCTGGTGTCGGGCGCCAGCGAGGCCAATGGTCCGGCAGGCGATGCCAAGGCATTGGACCAGAAGCTTGCCGTGACCCAGGAAGCGCTGGATGCCACCCGGCGTGACAACGAAGAGCTGCGTAGCCGCAACGCCGACCTGCAGAGCCAGCTCGACAAGTTGCAGAAGCTTATCCAGCTCAAGAACGACCAACTGGCCAAGATGCAGGCGGCTGGCGCCGATGTGCCGGTGCCTGCCGAAGCCCTGGTCCCGGCCGAGGCGCTGGCGCCCACAGCCGATGGCAGCGCGCCTGCCACCGGTGACCCCACTGCGACAACCAACGCCGAGCTGGTTCCGGCACCGACCGTGCCGGGTGCCACCGAACAGGTCAACCCGGACGCTGCCGCCAGTACGCCGGTAGCGCCTCAAGGCGAGCCACTGGACGGCGTCAACGATCCGGCCGACGACGCCGCTGCCGACCAGCCCGCCGACAATTCGACCCTGCTGATGGTGGTCGGTGCCAGCGCCCTGGCCGCGCTGCTGTTGCTGCTGCTGTTGCTGGCCCGCCGCCGCAAGGCGCAACAGGAAGCCGAAAAGCACCTGCGCATGGCCCGTGCCCTGGCCGAAGAGCCGGACCACGGCCCGGACCTCGACCTGCCGCCCAACAGCTTCGAAGGGCTGGAGCGCCCGGCCGCGACCGTGCACCTGACCCCGGCGATGGTCGCCGCCTCGGTAGCCGGCGCCCGAGCCAGCGCCGCGCCTTCCACGTTCGCTGCGGCGCCTGAGCAGACCGTACTGCCCACGCCGCCACTGCGCCCCAGCATCGACACCGATGCAGGTCTGTTCGCGGAAGTGGAACAGAGCATTGCCCGGGGCCGTCTCAATCACGCCGCCGAACTGCTGGAAGCTGCGACCGAACGTGAGCCCAAGCGCAGCGACCTGCGCTTGAAGCTGATGGAAGTCTACGGCTTGCAAGGTGACCGCGATGGTTTCGTCAGTCAGGAGCGACAGCTGATTGCCACGGGCCAGAACCACGCCGATGTCGAGCGCTTGAAGGCCCGCTTCCCGGCCATGCTCGGCGCCGCTGCGGCAGCTGCCGGTGCGGCGGCGGTTGCTGCGCAAATGGATGCGGAGTATGTCAAGCAGCTGCTGCAGGACGAGCCTGGCGCGGCCGATTCGCTGGACGGCACCTTCGACACCGATTTCGATCTGAACCTGGACGACACTCAGGACACCGCGCCCACCGCGGAAAGCAACATCGATTTCGACACCCTGCTGGCCGAACAGAAAGCGGCAGCCGCGAGCCCGGCCGACGACAACGACACCACGTTGCCGGAAGATTTCGACCTGTCTCTGGCCGAAGATGCTCAAGAGCCGCAAACACCGGAATCGCGCCTGACCGAGATCAACGCGGAGCTGGAAAAACTCTCCGACGGCTTTGCGCGCACACCCATGGCCGAACCGTTCGCCACGCCACCCAAACCTGAAGATCTCCCACCGATCGAAGGCGAAGATGATTTCGACTACCTCGACGGGGGCGACGAGGCCGGTACCAAGCTGGACCTAGCCCGTGCCTACATTGAGATGGGCGACAACGATGGCGCCCGCGACATTCTCGGCGAAGTGTTGAAGGAAGGCAGCGCCGGGCAGCAGGGCGAGGCACGCGAAATGCTGGGGCGTATCAGCCGATAATCCAGGGGTGCCTTCGCGGGCAGAGCCCGCTCCCACAGGGGGGGCTTGATGAACAGATGTGGGAGCGGGCTCTGCCCGCGAAGGCGGCGGACCAGGCGCCGTAATTTCAGGATCCGGTATAATCGCCGCCATCGCTTAACCAACAGGCTGCAACTTCGTGCAAAACATCGACAACTCGGCCGCCGAATCGGCGGCCGACGGCTTTTACCGTATCGCGCTGGGCGTGGAGTACAAAGGCTCGCGCTACCGCGGCTGGCAGCGCCAGGCGTCGGGCGTGCGCACCGTCCAGGAAACCCTCGAAGACGCTCTGGGCAAGGTCGCAGCCTCGCCTGTCTCGCTGATGTGCGCCGGCCGCACCGACGCCGGGGTTCACGCCTGCGGCCAGGTGGTGCACTTCGACACCCAGGCCGAACGCAGCATGAAAGCCTGGGTGATGGGCGCCAACATCAACTTGCCCCACGACGTCAGCGTCACCTGGGCCAAGGTCATGCCGCCCAATTTTCACGCGCGCTTCAAGGCCATCGCCCGACGCTACCGCTACGTCATCTACAACGACCAGATCAGGCCCGCCCACCTGGGCGAGGAAATCACCTGGAATCACCGCCCGCTGGACGTCACCCGCATGGCTGCCGCGGCACAGGCGCTGGTTGGCACCCATGATTTCAGCGCCTTCCGCGCCGGTCAGTGCCAGGCCAAGTCGCCGATCAAGCAGCTGCATCACCTGCGGGTCACCCAGCACGGCAAGATGATCGTCATCGACGTGCGCGCCAATGCCTTCCTGCACCACATGGTGCGCAATATCGCCGGGGTGCTGATGACCATCGGCACCGGCGAGCGGCCCATCGAGTGGGCTGCGCAAGTGTTGCAGAGCCGAGTGCGCCGCACCGGCGGGGTCACCGCCCATCCGTTCGGGCTGTACCTGGTGCAGGTCGAGTACCGTGACGAGTTTCCCTTGCCCGAACGCTACATCGGCCCGCACTTCCTGACCGGGTTCGACACACTGGCTGACGTTACCGACAGCATTTGCTAACATCCGCCGTTCCCTAGCCAAGTCGAGGTACTCGCCGACATGTCAGCCGTTCGCAGCAAAATCTGCGGTATTACCCGCATAGAGGATGCTTTGGCCGCTGCGCACGCCGGTGCCGATGCGATCGGGTTGGTGTTCTATGCCAAAAGTCCGCGGGCGGTGAACGTCCAGCAAGCCCGCGCGATCATCGCCGCGCTGCCGCCGTTCGTGACCACCACGGGCCTGTTCGTCAACGCCAGCCGCTGCGAGTTGGGCGAAATCCTCGATGCCGTGCCGCTGGACCTGCTGCAGTTCCATGGCGACGAAACACCGGCCGAGTGCGAGGGTTACCACCGTCCGTACATCAAGGCCCTGCGCGTACGTCCCGGCGACGATTTGCAGGCAGCTTGCCGCGCCTATCGCAACGCCAGCGGCATTCTGCTCGATACCTTCGTGGCCGGCGTGCCCGGCGGTACTGGCGAAGCCTTCGACTGGTCGCTGGTGCCCGAGCACCTGGACAAGCCGATCGTGCTGGCCGGCGGGCTTCATGCGGGCAACGTCGCCCAGGCCATCTCTCAAGTCAAACCCTGGGCGGTGGATGTCAGCGGCGGGGTAGAGTCGAGCAAGGGCATCAAGGACCACGGCAAGATCGACGCTTTCATCAAGGCGGTGCGTGGGAGCGGCATGTGACGGCGCGCTGCCCGGCACCGTCCATACGTTTCGCGAAACGCGCGGCACGCAGGTCTCAAGCCTGCGCCACGATCGCCCACGCATTCGTTTCATATCTGAATACGCTCAAGAGCATGCGCGGGACCTGGCCAGGCCAGCAGTCCCCGGTACTGGAGAAATAAAGCATGAGCAACTGGTTGGTAGACAAGCTGATCCCTTCGATCATGCGATCGGAAGTGAAGAAAAGCTCGGTGCCCGAAGGCCTGTGGCACAAGTGCCCGTCCTGCGAAGCAGTGCTGTACCGTCCGGAGCTGGAGAAGACTCTCGACGTCTGCCCCAAGTGCAACCACCACATGCGTATCGGAGCACGTGCGCGCCTGAACATCTTCCTCGACGAAGAGGGCCGTGCCGAGCTTGGCGCCGATCTGGAGCCGGTCGATCGCCTGAAATTCCGCGACGGCAAGAAATACAAGGATCGCCTGACCGCTGCGCAGAAGCAGACCGGTGAAAAGGATGCGTTGATCTCCATGAGCGGCACCCTGCTGGGCATGCCCGTGGTGGCCAGCGCCTTCGAATTCTCCTTCATGGGTGGCTCCATGGGCGCCATCGTCGGCGAGCGCTTCGTGCGCGCCGCCAACTATGCCCTGGAAAATCGCTGCCCGATGATCTGCTTCGCCGCCTCCGGTGGTGCGCGCATGCAGGAAGCCCTGATCTCGCTGATGCAGATGGCCAAGACCTCGGCGGTTCTGGCGCGCCTGCGCGAAGAGGGCATTCCGTTCATTTCGGTGCTGACCGACCCGGTCTACGGTGGCGTCTCCGCCAGCCTGGCCATGCTGGGTGATGTGATCGTCGCCGAGCCCAAGGCGCTGATCGGTTTCGCCGGCCCGCGCGTGATCGAGCAGACCGTGCGCGAGAAACTCCCCGAAGGCTTCCAGCGCAGCGAGTTCCTCATCGAGCATGGCGCCATCGACATGATCATTTCTCGCCAGGAACTGCGTCCGCGCCTGGGCAGCCTGCTGGCCCAGTTCATGGGCCTGCCGACGCCCACCTACGTGGCCGCTCCGATCGAGCCCATCGTGGTGCCACCGGCGCCTGCCAACGTATGACCGAGCGTAGCCTGAGCCAGTGGCTCGCCTACCTGGAGCAGTTGCATCCGGCGGCCATCGACATGGGCCTGGACCGTTGCCGAGAAGTCGCGCAACGCCTGGGCCTGGGCAAGCCGGCCGAGCGTGTGGTGACGGTCACCGGCACCAACGGCAAGGGTTCGACCTGCGCCTACATCGCTGCGCTGATGCAGGACCGCGAGCTGAAGGTCGGGGTCTATGCCTCGCCGCATCTGTTGCGCTACAACGAGCGGGTCGTGATCGATGGCCAGCAGGCTACCGACGCCCAGTTGTGCGAAGCGTTCACCGCCGTTGAAGCGGCGCGTGGTGCGACCACCCTGACCTATTTCGAGATGGGCACCCTGGCCGCGTTCTGGTTGTTCCAGCGTGCCGAGCTCGACGCCGTGGTTCTGGAAGTCGGCCTGGGTGGTCGGCTCGACGCCGTCAACCTGGTGGATGCCGACCTCGCCGTGATCACCAGCATCGGCCTGGATCATGCCGAATACCTGGGCGATACCCGCGAGTCGGTGGCCTTCGAGAAGGCCGGTATCCTGCGTGCCGGCGTGCCGGCCTTGTGCGGCGATATCGATCCTCCACAGCCATTGCTCGATCAGGTGGCCACCTTGGGCTGTCCGCTCTATCTGCGTGGTCGCGACTACGATTTCACCGAGCATGACGATCACTGGTCGTGGCGAGGCGTGGACGTCGAAGGCTACCCGGTCGAGCTGCTGTCGTTGCCGCTGCCCAGCCTGCCGCTGGAGAACGCGGCGCTGGCGCTGCAGGTCTACGTCGCCCTGGATCTGCCGCGCGACGCCGGGCGCATCGGTTGGGCGCTGGCGCACACCCGCGTGGCCGGTCGCCTGGATCGCCACCGGGTGAACGTGGCAGGCAAGACGCTCGACATTCTCCTGGACGTGGGTCACAACCCGCACGCTGCGCGCTTCCTGGCCGAGCGTCTGGCGGGCCAGCCTCTGACGGGCCGGCGTCTGGCCGTGTTCGGCCTGCTGGCCGACAAGGATCTGGCCGGTGTGGTCGAGCCACTGGCTCCAGTCATCGCCGAGTGGGCCGTCGCACCGCTGAAAACCCCTCGCACCCGGCCAGCCGCCGAGTTGAATGCTGCACTCCTGAACCTTGGCGCCACCACGACGTCTCATGCCAGCCTCGCCGATGCGCTCGAAGCGCAGTGCGAAGCAGCAGGCGAGGGTGACGAGATTCTGGTGTTCGGCTCGTTCCACTGTGTCGCCCAGGCCTTGAAATGGATGTATGGCAACGTAGAACGGGAGAGCGTGGATGGCATTGCCCAGTAAGGTGTTCAAACAGCGCATGATCGGCGCGTTGGTGCTGATCGCGCTGGCGGTGATTTTCCTGCCGATGCTGTTTTCGCGGCAGGACGACACCGTGCGCCAGGTTCAGGTGCAGGCCCCGGCAGCGCCGCAGGCACCGGCCGCGCCCCAGGTGCAGGTCGAGCCGGTTGACGTGCCCGAGCCGCAGATCATCGAGTCCGAGCCCGTTCCCCAGCAGGCCCAGGTGCAGGCCAGCGCGCCGAGCCAGCCCATCCAGCCGGTGCCCTCAGCGCCTGCGGCTGCTGCGAAAAAGCCGGTGGAAACGGTGCAGCCCTCGGCACCGATTGCAGCCGCCAAGGTGGCGCCGGCCGCCAAGCCGGACACCGCCAGCAAGATCGACCCCAACGGGCTGCCGGTCAGCTGGTCGGTGCAACTGGCCAGTCTGTCCAATCGAGCCGGTGCCGACGCCCTGCAGAAGAGCCTGCGTACGCAGGGCTACAACGCCTACGTGCGTTCGTCCGACGGCAAGAACCGGGTATTCGTCGGGCCATTGGTCGAACGCGCCGAGGCCGAACGGCTGCGCGATGTGATCAATCGCCAGCAGAAGCTCCAGGGTTTCGTGGTGCGCTTCGAGCCTGAACGCGGCTGAGGACCTGGTTCGCCGTGGGATCGTGTCGCTTTCTTCGCGGCCGCTGACCGCTCCTACGGGAAGCTGCAGGACCGCTCAGCGGCCGCGAAGGGGCGCGCTGCGGCGCAGGCGACAATCGCCGCTTACTACCGGGCCCGCGCTCTGCTAAAATGCGCCGCCTTATCCGTATGCAGGCCGCACCGTGGCATTTACCTGGGTCGACTGGGCGATCATTGCGATCATCGCCATCTCCGCACTGATCAGCTTGACACGCGGCTTCGTCAAGGAAGCCCTGTCGCTGGTCACGTGGATAGTCGCAGGTGGCGTGGCCTGGCTGTTCGGCGGTTCGCTCGCCGGTTACTTCGAAAACTACATCCAGACGCCATCGGCACGTGTCATCGCAGGCTGTGCCGTGCTGTTCGTGGCCACCTTGCTGGTCGGCGCCATGGTCAACTACCTGATCGGCGAACTCATTCGCGTCACCGGACTGTCGGGCACCGACCGCTTTCTGGGCATGGTCTTCGGCGCCGCGCGCGGTGGCCTGCTGGTGGTGGTGGCCGCCGGGCTGCTGAGCCTGGGGCCCGTTCAACAGGATGCCTGGTGGCAGGAATCACGCCTGCTGCCGCAATTTCTTTTGGTTGCTGACTGGTCGAAAAACCTCATTCTGGGGATGTCCAGCCAGTGGCTCGCCAGCGGAATCAGCGCACCGGCTGACATTCCGTTCAAGGAACACCTCTTGCCTGCCGCGAAAGCGCAGTGAGTGGTGCTCAGTTCAGATTCATTAAGTAGGGGTTGCGTCGCATGTGTGGCATCGTCGGTATCGTCGGTAAGTCGAACGTCAATCAAGCGCTGTATGACGCGCTAACGGTCCTCCAACACCGCGGCCAGGATGCTGCCGGTATCGTTACCAGTAGCGATGGCAAGTTGTTCCTGCGCAAGGACAACGGGCTGGTACGGGACGTTTTCCAGCAGCGCCATATGCAGCGGCTGGTCGGGCACATGGGTATTGGTCATGTGCGCTATCCCACGGCAGGCAGCTCGACCTCGGCCGAGGCCCAGCCGTTCTACGTCAACTCGCCCTACGGCATCACCCTGGCGCACAACGGCAACCTGACCAACGTCGAGCAGCTGGCCAAGGAGATCTACGAATCGGACCTGCGTCACGTCAACACCAACTCGGACTCCGAAGTGCTGCTGAACGTCTTCGCCCATGAACTGGCGGTGCGCGGCAAGCTGCAGCCTACCGAGGAAGACGTGTTCGCGGCCGTCACCGACGTGCACAAGCGCTGCACTGGCGGTTACGCAGTGGTGGCCATGATCACCGGCTACGGTATCGTCGGCTTCCGCGACCCGCATGCGATCCGCCCGATCGTGTTCGGCCAGCGGCACACCGACGAAGGCGTGGAGTACATGATCGCTTCCGAAAGCGTGTCCCTGGACGTGCTCGGCTTCACCCTGATCCGCGACCTCGCACCGGGCGAAGCGGTGTACATCACCGAAGACGGCAAGCTGCACACTCGCCAGTGCGCACCCAACCCGCAATACGCGCCGTGCATCTTCGAACACGTCTACCTGGCACGTCCGGACTCCATCATCGATGGCATCTCGGTGTACAAGGCGCGCCTGCGCATGGGCGAGAAGCTGGCCGACAAGATCCTGCGCGAGCGTCCCGAGCACGACATCGACGTGGTCATCCCGATCCCGGACACCAGCCGCACCGCAGCCCTGGAACTGGCCAACCATTTGGGCGTGAAGTTTCGCGAAGGCTTCGTCAAGAACCGCTACATCGGCCGTACCTTCATCATGCCTGGCCAGGCTGCGCGCAAGAAATCGGTACGCCAGAAGCTCAATGCCATCGAGCTCGAATTCCGCGGCAAGAACGTGATGCTGGTGGACGACTCGATCGTACGCGGCACCACCTGCAAGCAGATCATCCAGATGGCGCGCGAAGCGGGCGCCAAGAATGTCTATTTCTGCTCGGCTGCTCCAGCCGTGCGCTACCCGAACGTCTACGGCATCGACATGCCGAGTGCGCATGAGTTGATCGCGCACAACCGCAGTACCCAGGAAGTGGCCGATCTGATCGGTGCCGACTGGCTGATCTACCAGGACCTGCCCGACCTGATCGACGCGGTCGGTGGCGGCAAGGTCAAGATCGAGAACTTCGACTGCGCGGTGTTCGACGGCAAGTACGTCACCGGCGATATCGACGAGTTCTACCTGAACAAGATCGAACAGGCGCGCAATGACTCCAACAAGAGCAAGTCTCAGGCGGTCAGCGCGATCATAGACCTCTACAACAACTGATTGGGAGCAACGGCATGACACAGGAATGGGATGCCGGGCGACTGGATAGCGATCTGGAAGGGGTGTGCTTCGACACCCTGGCCGTTCGCGCCGGCCAGCACCGCACGCCGGAAGGCGAACACAGCGATCCGCTGTTCTTCACCTCCAGCTACGTTTTCCGTACCGCGGCCGATGCTGCGGCGCGTTTTGCCGGCGAAGTGCCGGGTAACGTCTACTCGCGGTACACCAACCCCACCGTGCGCTCCTTCGAAGAGCGCCTGGCCGCTCTGGAAGGCGCCGAGCAGGCCGTCGGTTTCGCCACTGGCATGGCGGCGATCACTGCGGTGGTCATGAGCCTGTGCAGCGCGGGCGACCATGTGCTGGTGTCGCAGAGCGTGTTCGGCTCGACCATCAGCCTGTTCGAGAAGTACTTCAAGCGCTTCGGCATCGAGGTGGACTACGTGCCACTGGCTGACGTCGGCGGCTGGGAGCGGGCCATCAAGGCCAATACCAAATTGCTGTTCGTCGAGTCACCGTCCAATCCATTGGCCGAACTGGTCGACATCACCGCCCTGAGCGCAGTGGCCAGGGCCGGTGGTGCGATGCTGGTGGTGGACAACTGCTTCAGCACGCCGGCCTTGCAGCAGCCGCTGGTTCTGGGGGCCGACATCGTCGTGCACTCGGCGACCAAGTTCATCGACGGCCAGGGTCGTTGCATGGGCGGCGCGGTGTGTGGGCGCAGCAAGGAGATGAACGAGGTGCTCGGTTACCTGCGCACCGCCGGTTCGACCCTGAGCCCGTTCAACGCCTGGATCTTCCTCAAGGGTCTGGAAACGCTCAGCCTGCGCATGCGTGCCCATTGCGCCAGTGCCCAGGCGCTGGCCGAGTGGCTGGAAGCGCAGGACGGGATCGAGAAGGTGCATTACTCGGGTCTGGCGAGCCATCCGCAGCACGAGCTGGCCAAGCGTCAGACCAAGGGTTTCGGCGCAGTGGTCAGTTTCGAGGTCAAGGGAGGCAAGGAGGGTGCCTGGCGCTTCATCGACGCCACGCGTCTGATCTCGATCACCGCCAACCTGGGTGACAGCAAGACCACCATCACTCACCCGGCCACCACCTCGCACGGGCGCCTGTCGCCAGCCGAGCGCGAAGCGGCAGGGATTCGTGACAGCCTGATTCGGGTGGCGGTAGGCCTGGAAGACGTGGGCGACCTGCAGGCCGATCTCGCGCGCGGTCTGGCTGCGCTGTAAGGGCTGAAGGCTTCTTCGCGGGCAGAGGGCTCGCCGCCCGCCCCGCTCCCACAGAGTTCTCAGTTGAGCTGGGTTACTGTGGGAGCGGGCTCTGCCCGCGAAGAGGCCCGCAAGGTTTCACAAGTTCTGGGGTTTGGCACCTTTTTCAAAAAAACTTCATACAGGGTATTGACTTAGGTTCGGTACCTGCGTAAATTTCGCGGCCTCAGCGAAGCAAAGGGTGATTAGCTCAGCCGGGAGAGCATCTGCCTTACAAGCAGAGGGTCGGCGGTTCGATCCCGTCATCACCCACCATTTCGTTGAAATGCAGCTGAGAACGCAACACCTAGTAACACGTGCTGAAGTTCGAGAGCACACACTGCGCAGCGGTAGTTCAGTCGGTTAGAATACCGGCCTGTCACGCCGGGGGTCGCGGGTTCGAGTCCCGTCCGCTGCGCCATTTTTTGTACTGATTCGGTTCTCCGGGTCAGCGATCGAGAAACTCGAAAGTTCTCGATCAACAGGTTTCAAACGGACGCAAGTCCGAGCGATACGCAGCGGTAGTTCAGTCGGTTAGAATACCGGCCTGTCACGCCGGGGGTCGCGGGTTCGAGTCCCGTCCGCTGCGCCATACACAGCTTCGAGGCCCTTGAACTCCTCGAAGCGAACAAAGAAAGCGACCTTCGGGTCGCTTTTTTTGTGCCTGAATTTCAGTCGGCTTTTGTCGCGCCAGATGTGGCCGCAATGCTGATAATGAAGCCGTCCGCTTGAGCCTGACCGACATTGACCAGCTCTACCTCATAACTTTCATCCGCCGTGTAATCCTGTAGTTTCACGGTGCCGTGATCCATCGTGTGCATCTCCGAGCCGGCATGTCGCAATGCGACAACAGCAGTGCCGGTGGGGCCAATAATATGGAAACCAATCGACTTTGGTGTGGCGATCAGGAATTCCCAGTAACTTCCACGTTCGGGCATATAGTACGCCGAGGAAATCACTCGGCTCGTTGTTTCAGATATCTGGATATTAGTGAATGTCACAGTCTTGTCTGGAAATTCGTCGGCGTATTGTGAAGGAACATGGCTGAAGTCCACTGTGAGCTGCGCTGGCCCATCAGCATGGGGTTTGGAATCCCGCTCAACGGTGGACAGATCGAACAGGTCATGGTCTTTGGTACTCATGGTGCACTCTCCATACAGTAGAGACTTACCGGTTGAATGAATGGTTGTGTCATTAGAGGCGATACAGCCTCTGACTTGAAAGTTAGTTAAGCACCCGCCTGTTGATCGAGCAAAGAAACAGGTTGACTATGTTTTTTCGTGGCTAGCACTTATGAACGTGATTTTTTAGAGTGCAGCTTTAACTGCCCGGTCAGTTGAAAGGCTCGGTCTTGTAAAGAAAATTGCGCATTTGCCACACCCCGCTGTCTGACGCTTATCCAATCAATCGTGCACCGGTGGCCCGTCCCATGAGCAGCAAGAACCCCTGTATCAGCGTCTGCAAGTTCACCGATGACACCTGTATCGCCTGCGGACGGACCAAGCCTGAGTGCAAGGCCTGGAAGAAGATGGACAAGGATGAGCGCCGCGAGGTGAACGAGCAGGCCGCGCAGCGGTTGAAGGACATGAAGGGCACCGCCAAGCGGAAAAAGAAGAAAGGCTGAAAAAAACGGCTAGCCTTGGATGCGCAACACCCGTGTTGCGCGTATCATTCGCGGCCCTCCGGCGCGCCTGCGCCGAGCAGTATTCCATTCGACCCACCGGGAGGTGCTTACGATGAAAGATCTCGATCAGCAAGACGGCAGCCAGGAAATCGGCCCCGCCGGCGAAAAACTGCAGAAAGTATTGGCCCGTATCGGCGTGGGCTCGCGCCGTGACGTAGAGGCGTGGATCAGCGAAGGCCGGATCAAGGTCAACGCCAAGGTCGCCACCCTCGGCCAGCGCGTCGACCTGCACGACGCCATTACCGTGGACGGCAAGGTGATCAAGCGCGAAGAAGCCTCGGAAACCGTGCGCCGCGTGATCATCTACAACAAGCCTGACGGCGAAATCTGCACCCGCGACGACCCTGAGGGCCGTCCTACCGTCTTCGACCGCCTGCCGCGCCCGCGCGAAGGCCGCTGGATCAACGTCGGCCGCCTGGACATCAACACCACCGGGCTGTTGATGTTCACCACCGACGGCGAACTGGCCAACCGCCTGATGCACCCTTCGTTCGAAATGGACCGTGAGTACGCCGTACGTGTACGCGGCGAAGTCGACGAAGACATGCTGTTGCGCCTCAAGAACGGCGTGATCCTGGAAGACGGCCCTGCGCGTTTCACCGACATCCAGGAAGCACCGGGCGGTGAAGGCTTCAACCACTGGTACCACTGCGTGGTCATGGAAGGCCGTAACCGTGAAGTGCGTCGCCTGTGGGAATCCCAAGGCCTGGTGGTCAGCCGCCTCAAGCGTGTGCGCTTCGGTCCGGTGTTCCTCAACTCTGACCTGCCGATGGGTCGGTGGCGTGAGCTGACTCAGGGTGAAGTCGATACCCTGAGCGCCGAGGTGGGTCTGGCAGCGGTCGCCATGCCGTCGATGACCACCAAGACCAAGGACAAGCTGGAGCGCATGCAGCGCAAGTCCTCACGTCCCATGGGCCGTGGCGAGCGTGTGCGTACCCTGCGTCCGGCCCACGACGGCGCGCCGTCCACCGAACAGCGCCCGGCTCGCCAGCCGCGTGGCGATTCGGCGCCGGCTTCGCGCAAGGACAGTGGCCGTGGCACGCCCGTGGCCGAGCGTCCGGCGGACATGAACAAGCGCCCGGCCAAGCCTGCGGGCAAGCCAGGTGCCAAGCCTGCGGCCAAGCGTCCAGGCATCAAGCTGTTGGACGACGCGCCTTCGGGCAATCGTCGCGGTCCGGCAGCGGGCACGGGTCAGCGTCCAGGCTTCGGCCGTCGCAAGCCCAAGCCTGAGTAAGGACAGCTGATGTCCACGTGCGCCAACCTTCCAGGGTTGGCGTTTTTTTGTAGGGTGTCGGTGGGGGGGCTCTTCGCGGGCAGAGACCCGCTCCCACAAGGTCTGCCTGCGGCGGACCATTGCACTCTTGATACCTCGAACGTCGAAGAAGTGACCTCTCCCTGATGACTGAACCAAACCAGCTCAAGCGTGGGCTGAAGAATCGCCACATCCAATTGATCGCCCTGGGCGGAGCCATCGGCACCGGGTTGTTCCTGGGGTCTGCGGGCGTGCTCAAATCGGCCGGACCGTCGATGATCCTGGGTTACGCCATCTGCGGCTTCATCGCCTTCCTGATCATGCGCCAGCTGGGCGAGATGATCGTCGAGGAGCCGGTCGCCGGTTCCTTCAGTCACTTCGCCCACAGCTACTGGGGCCGGTTTCCCGGGTTCCTGTCGGGGTGGAACTGCTGGGTGCTGTACATCCTGGTGGGCATGTCGGAGCTGACCGCCGTCGGCAAATACGTGCACTACTGGTGGCCGGAGATACCGACCTGGGTCTCGGCCGCGGTGTTCTTCGTGATGATCAATGCCATCAACCTGACCAACGTCAAGGTGTTCGGGGAAGCCGAGTTCTGGTTCGCCATCATCAAGGTGGCGGCGATCGTCGGCATGATCGCCCTGGGCAGCTACCTGCTGGTCAGCGGCAATGGCGGCCCGCAGGCAGGTGTCAGCAACCTTTGGGAGCATGGCGGCTTCTTCCCCAACGGCGTCGGCGGTTTGGTCATGGCCCTGGCGATCATCATGTTCTCGTTCGGCGGCCTGGAAATGCTCGGTTTCACCGCGGCCGAGGCGGACAGCCCGAAGACGGTGATCCCCAAGGCCATCAATCAGGTGATCTACCGTATTCTGATCTTCTACATCGGCGCGCTGGTGGTGCTGTTGTCGCTAACGCCGTGGGATGGCCTGCTGGCCAGCCTGAATGCCTCGGGCGACGCCTACAGCGGCAGCCCGTTCGTGCAGGTGTTCTCGATGCTGGGCAGCGACACGGCGGCGCATGTGCTCAACTTCGTGGTCCTGACCGCGGCCCTGTCGGTGTACAACAGCGGCACCTACTGCAACAGCCGCATGCTGCTGGGCATGGCCGAGCAGGGCGATGCACCGCGCGCGCTGGCCAAGGTGGATGCACGCGGCGTACCGGTACGTGCGCTGCTGGTGTCGGCGGCAATCACGCTGGTGGCCGTGGCGTTGAACTACTTCGTGCCACAGCAGGCGCTGGAGCTGTTGATGTCGCTGGTGGTCGCGACCCTGGTGATCAACTGGGCGATGATCAGCTACTCGCACCTCAAGTTCCGCCAGCACCTGCAGCGCCAAGGCCAGGTGCCGTTGTTCAAGGCGCTGTGGTATCCGTACGGAAACTACCTGTGTTTGGCCTTCGTGGCGTTCATCTTGATCATCATGCTGATGATTCCGGGTATTCGCATTTCGGTCTATGCGATTCCACTGTGGGTCGGCGGGATGTACCTGTGCTATCGCCTCAAGCCCAAACCCCTGTCCTGAGCGGAGTGCCGCATGCTGGAGATCTCCAACGTCGTCCATCTGCCAGATGCTGAAATCGAACTCAGCGCCATCCGCGCGCAAGGCGCGGGTGGGCAGAACGTCAACAAGGTTTCCAGCGCGGTGCATCTGCGCTTCGACATCGGCGCCTCGACGTTGCCGCCGTTCTACAAGGAGCGGCTGCTGGCGCTGCGTGACAGCCGGATCACCGGTGATGGCGTGATCGTGATCAAGGCGCAGCAGTTCCGTACCCAGGAGCAGAACCGGGCCGATGCGTTGCAGCGCTTGCGTGAGCTGATTCTGATGGCCACCAAGGTCGAGAAGAAGCGGCGGCCGACCAAGCCCACGCTGGGCTCCAAGACCCGCCGCCTGGAAGGCAAGACCAAGCGGGGCGCGATCAAGGCCGGGCGTGGCAAGATCGACTTCTGAAAGGCGTTATCCTCAGACCAGCTTGTCTTCCGGTGGTGGGAGGCGAGCGGCCTGGCGGTACAGATAGAAGGTCAGGCCCAGGCCCGTGCACGCAGCAGCGGCGGCAAACAGAAAGATCGAACTGAAGCCGAAGCCGGCGGCTATGGCGCCGGCCACCGGCCCAGTGATGCCCAGCGACATGTCGATGAACAGCGAGTAGGCCCCCACTGCAGCACCGCGGCTCGACGCTGGCACCAGATTGACCGCTTCGACGCCGAGTGCCGGGAATACCAGGGAAAAACCGAAACCGGTCAGGGCCGCGCCGGCCATGGCCAGTTCCTGGCTGGGCGCCAACCATAGCAGCAGCAAGCCCAGGGTCTCCACGCTCAGGCAGACAATCGCCACGCGAAAGCCACCCAGACGGTTGATCAGGTTGCCGAACAACAGCCGCGCGAGAATGAAGCTGGCACCGAACAGGCTCAGGCACAGTGCCGCGTTGTCCCAGGCATTGCTGGCGTAGTACAGGGTGATGAACGTGGCGATGGTGCCGAAGCCGATGCCACCCAGGGCCAGCCCAGTGCCGTGGGGCAGCACTCGACCCAGAACGTGCAGAAACGGCAGGCGCTCGCCGGCCACCACTGGCGCAGGCAGCTTGTTCCAGGCCAGGGCGATGCCCACGCCTGCCAGAACGATGATGCTCGCGCCCATGCTCCACAAGCCCAGATGTTTGACCATCAACACACCCAGCGGCGCGCCGATGGCCAGTGCGCCGTAGCTGGCGATGCCGTTCCAGGAGATGACCTTGGCCGTGTTGGCCGCCCCGACGCGACCGATCCCCCAGCCAATGGAACCGGAGCCCACCAGGCTTTCCGCCGACCCGAGCAACACCCGACCCAGCAGCAGGCTGGTGAGGCTCAGTGCTGGCCAGCTTTGCAACCAACCGGCCAGCAGCATGAACAACCCGCTGATGCCGCAGCCGACCAATCCGTAGATCACGGCCTTCTTGCTGCCCAGGTTGTCGATGATCTTGCTCGCCTGGGGGCGGCTGAGCAGGGTGGCGAGGTATTGAACGCTGATCACCAGGCCAGCGATCACCGCGCCGTAGCCCAGATCGCTGTGGACGAAGCCGGGCAATACCGCCAGGGGAATGCCGATGCTCAGGTAGCCAATGAAGGTGAACAGCACGATGGAAACGACTTGCAGCGTGACCGTCATGGGGCGCTGGGAGTGAGGCATGGGTAGTCCGAAAATGGGCTGGGGATGGATAAAAAATGCAGGCCATAGCCTGACGTTCATGATAGACGCGCAAGACACAAAAAAAATCAGCCCGCATGGGTTCTTCGGTCTTTCGAGTCGCACAGGCTCTTGATGATTGGCGTCGCAAGGGCTGAGGTCTGGGCAGTTGTCGGTTGGCGCATGACATTTGCGGAGCCCTGACGGAGGCGAACTGGCTGGGTATGTTCGTTCGTTTTTGCACTTCGGGACTGATCGTGATTACTCAACAACAATCTTCACTTCACAGCAGGACACCGGCCATCAGCGCCCGTGACGGTCGTGGATGCGTCATTCGGTCGATCGCCTATCTGCGCAGTAGCGTCGATGACACTGTCCAACCCATGGTTATCGTTACGCGGCATGACGCGCAAGGACGACAGCGGGAAAGCTTCGATCCGCGTCGGCTCGCAGCGGGCTCGGCCGATCCGGGCCCCAATATGCGCTGGTCCTACGGTCTTTCGGGAAATGTGGTGCGCGAAGATAGTCGCGATTCCGGCAGCTCCCTGATCCTTCGCGATGCCCAGGGCAGGGTTTCTCTCTGTCGCACCGGCAATGACGTCATCAAACGCTATCGCTATCAGGCGACGACCCTGCCGGGCCGCCTGCTGGCCATTGAGCTACAACCTTCGCCAAACGCAGCCTCGGTGGTGGCGGAGCGATTCGTGTGGGGTGCTTCCGGGGCTGAGGCGCGCAGTGCCAATGTGGCTGGACAACTGATACGCCACTACGACGGCGCGGGACTGCAGATGGTTGAGTTGCAGTCGGTGCACGGTGCTGTGATACGTCAAAGTCGGCAACTGCGACGCGACAAGCGCTTGTCAGGCTGGCCTGGCGATGTCGAATCGAGTTGGCGCGAATCGTTAGCCGACGATGTGTTGACGAGTGTGGCCACGCTCGATGCGTGTGGGCAACTGTTGCTCAAAGTTGACGTCGGCGGTCACCGCCAGCGTTACCGGTACGATGTCAGCGGACAGTTTGCCGCCGGCTGGCTGCAACCCGCCGGCGTGGCGGAGCAACCGGTTGTCAAGTCGGTGCAGTACGGTGCCGACGGTCAATTGCTGTGCCAGACCCAGGGTAACGACGTTATCAGTCGCTATCGCTATGAGCAGGGCAGTCAGCGTCTGCAAGCGACCACTGTCAGTCGACCGGCAGGCCATCCCAGGGGTGCGCGAACGTTGCAGGACTTGCAGTACCGATACGACCCTGTGGGTAATGTGCTGGCGGTGGTCGATGATGCTCAAGCCACACGCTATTGGCGCAACGTACGCGTCGCTCCGGAAAGTACATTCAGCTATGACACGCTCTACAGGCTGACCAAAGCGACCGGCCGAGAGATGGCCCGGCGCGTGGCCGGTCGAGGCCGCCTGCCGGCTACCGTCCCCCAGTCTCTGGATGCGGCGACCTACACCCAGTACACACGTACCTACAGCTACGACATCGGGGACAATCTGATAGGCATGCGCCATCAGGCTGCCGCCAGCGGCAACGACTTCACGCTGGACATGACGGTCGCTCGTGCCAGCAATCGTGCGGTGATCAGCGACATGTGCGCGGATCCCGAGCAGGTGGACGACTGCTTCCTTGCTGCCGGCCAGCAGAAGCGGCTTCCCGAAGGCCAGGCCTTGTCGTGGGGAATGGACGGTGACCTCGAGGAGGTTGGACACTCTGGAGCCGCCCTGTGGGAGTGGTACCGCTATGGCGGCGAGCACCAGCGCCGCGTGAAAGTCAGCACGGCACGGGAGGGTGATCTGAGGTGCGAGCAGACGACGCTCTACCTGCCGGATATCGAACTGCGTTCTACCCATCGGGCAGGCAGGCTCACAGAGCAGTTGGAGGTCCTGAGTGTCGCAAGCCCCGGCCCGGTACAGGTGACGGCTTTCCACTGGCAGGTTGGAGAGCCCCAGGGCATGCAGTCCAGTAGAGTACGCTACAGTCACCGCAACCAAGTCGGCAGCGTAGGCCTGGAGCTGGACGCCGATGGCCAGATCATTTCCCAGGAAGAATATTACCCCTTCGGTACGACCGCCCTGTACGCGGCACGCACCGATACCGAATCCAGCTACAAGACCTTGCGTTACTCAGGCAAGGAACGAGATGCATCGGGTCTTTACTACTACGGATACCGTTACTACCAGCCCTGGGCAGCCCGTTGGCTGAGCGCCGACCCATCGGGTGCGGCCGACGGCTTGAATCTCTACCGCATGGTGCGCAACAACCCGGTCACTCTGCATGACCCCAATGGGTTGCAGCCGCCCCCGCCCCCGCCGATGCCTGGAATGGCAAGTGCGCCGCCGCCGCCACCGCCGCCACCTGGGATGTCGGCCGCCGTTCCGGTGATGCCTCCGCCCCCGCCCCCGCCAGGCAGCGGCTTGTCCGGGCCGCCTCCGCCGCCACCCCTTGGAGGCGAGGGTTCGTCTGCTGGTGTGGCGCCGCGCAAGAAGTGGGTCATCAAAGAGGATCCCGCGATCAAAAAGCAGCAAGGCGGAGAATATCCCTATTATTCATCCATGACGATTGCCCTGCAGAAAGCAAATATCGAGCACTACTCGAATATTCCTGATCCGGAAAGTTTTCTTAAAACCTGGAAGGAGGTAGCCAGTGCGATGAAGCCGTCAGCCCCAAACATCGATCTGGACAAGTTAACTGAAGTCCAGTCTACCTTGGCGCGCATGGACAAGGAGTGGTCGGGTTATACCAAGCCCAAGCCCGACGTCAGCCAGACGTTTCGTGGAGATACGCCGGCGGTGCTGGGTAGTTATCCATGGCTGGCAAGTTTCGTCGAGCAAGCCCAGGCAAGCGATACGGCCATGTATCAGCGATTGGATATGGACATGAAGTCATCGCTCATCATGTCTACTGCGATAAGTCCTCAAGAGGCCTACGTCCTGCCGAAGAGCATTCTTTGGCATTTCACCTTAGATGAAAGTCACGCGGGCATTTCCGAAGGCTTGTATGCCGAGACCGAAGTGACATTTCCGCTTTACAACCCCATGAGGATCGAGTCAGTGGCGTCTATCCCCGAGGGTCAAGCCTATCAGGGCAACGCAGAACGATTCGGTACGGCTCACCGGTATGTCGTCAAAGCGACCATGCTCCCGCGAGTCTGATGGCACGAGCCAATGCCTGGATAGGCACCTACTGCGGATAGCTGACCCAGCTATCCGCTTCTGGCTGTCATTCGCGTCGTTGGCAAGCGTTGGATGTCAGCTGTTGGTACAGCCGTTGCCCATGACGTGGTATTCCATGATGTGGCGCTTGCCCTGCGAGTCCTCGTAGGTCAGACGCGCTGGCACCACGGCGCAGACATTGGGGATCGCCGAGTTGGAAATGACATGGGCGATGTCCGGGTGCTGTGAATAGTCATAGGGTTCTACCACGGGTTTCTGTGTGGCGGCAGTGGTCGTCTCATCGGCCAGGGCGATACCGCTCGAGCCAATCAGCGCAAGAATCAACAAAGCTTTCATTTCGATTTTCCTGTTTTACAGTCGTCAGGGGGCACGCGGCCCTTGTGAGGTCACGTGTGAAACTTGAGAGTGGGAAAGTTGCGATCGACAGCCTTCGTGGGGGATACAGTCTTTGTCGATCGCAGTGCCGTTGCTGGCGAAAACGATTCTAGGCCCCGGTGCCTGTGGTAAACAGAGCGGGTTTGGATAAACAGTTTTATCCGAATCTGCATTAATCGCGCATCGCCGAGCAGGCATCGGCACGGGTCCCGGTACTACCATCGTCGAATGGCTGCCTGGGGCAGATACCCTTAAAACAGGTCCATACAACAACAACTATTCAACCGAGGTAAGAATGATGAGTGCGGCTTCCCTGTATCCCGTTCGTCCCGAAGTGGCAGCGTCCACGCTGACCGATGAGGCGACCTACAAGGCGATGTACCAGCAGTCCGTGGTCAACCCGGACGGTTTCTGGCGCGAGCAGGCGCAGCGTCTCGATTGGATCAAGCCCTTTACCAAGGTCAAGCAGACCTCGTTCGACGACCACCATGTCGACATCAAGTGGTTCGCCGACGGCACCCTCAACGTTTCCTACAACTGCCTGGACCGGCACCTGGCCGAGCGCGGCGATCAGGTCGCGATCATCTGGGAGGGTGACGATCCCTCCGAGAGCCGTCACATCACTTATCGTGAGCTGCATGCCGAAGTGTGCAAGTTCGCCAATGCCTTGCGCGGCCAGGATGTGCACCGTGGCGACGTGGTGACCCTGTACATGCCGATGATCCCCGAAGCGGTGGTGGCCATGCTTGCGTGCACGCGCATCGGCGCGGTGCATTCGGTGGTGTTCGGCGGGTTCTCGCCCGAGGCGCTTGCAGGGCGCATCATCGACTGCCAGTCCAAGGTGGTGATCACCGCCGACGAAGGTCTGCGCGGCGGGCGCAAGACGGCGCTCAAGGCCAACGTCGACCGGGCCCTGACCAACCCTGAAACCAGCAGCGTGCAAAAGGTCATCGTGTGCAAGCGCACCGGCGGCGACATCGAGTGGAACCGTCACCGCGACATCTGGTACCACTCCCTGCTGGAAGTGGCGTCGAGCACCTGCGCGCCGAAGGAAATGGGCGCCGAGGAAGCGCTGTTCATTCTCTACACCTCCGGCTCCACCGGAAAGCCCAAGGGCGTGCTGCACACCACCGGTGGCTACCTGGTGTATGCCGCGCTGACCCATGAGCGGGTGTTCGACTACAAGCCCGGCGACGTCTACTGGTGCACTGCGGACGTGGGTTGGATCACCGGCCACAGTTACATCGTCTATGGCCCCCTGGCCAACGGCGCCACCACGCTGCTGTTCGAGGGCGTGCCCAACTACCCGGACATCACCCGGGTGTCGAAGATCGTCGACAAGCACAAGGTCAATATCCTCTACACGGCGCCCACGGCGATCCGCGCGATGATGGCCGAGGGCTCCAAGGCGGTCGAGGGCGCCGATGGCTCCAGTCTGCGCCTGCTCGGTTCGGTGGGCGAGCCGATCAACCCGGAAGCCTGGAACTGGTACTACAACACGGTAGGTAAGCAGAACTGCCCGATCGTCGACACCTGGTGGCAGACCGAAACCGGCGGCATCCTGATCAGCCCGTTGCCGGGCGCGATCGGCCTCAAGCCGGGCTCGGCAACCAAGCCGTTCTTCGGCGTGGTGCCGGCGCTGGTGGACAACCTGGGCAACATCATCGAGGGGGCGGCCGAAGGCAATCTGGTGATCCTCGATTCGTGGCCGGGCCAATCGCGCACCCTGTATGGCGATCACGATCGCTTCGTCGATACCTATTTCAAGACCTTTCGCGGCATGTACTTCACCGGCGACGGTGCGCGTCGCGACGAAGATGGCTACTACTGGATCACCGGGCGGGTCGATGACGTGCTCAACGTTTCCGGGCACCGCATGGGCACGGCCGAGATCGAAAGTGCGATGGTCGCCCATCCCAAGGTGGCCGAAGCCGCTGTGGTGGGTGTGCCTCACGACCTCAAGGGGCAGGGCATCTACGTCTATGTCACGCTCAATGGTGGCGAGCAGGCCAGCGAGGAATTGCGCCTGGAGCTCAAGAACTGGGTGCGCAAGGAGATCGGTCCCATCGCGTCGCCGGATGTGATCCAGTGGGCGCCGGGATTGCCCAAGACGCGTTCGGGCAAGATCATGCGGCGCATTCTGCGCAAGATCGCCACGTCCGAGTACGACGCGCTGGGTGACATTTCTACTCTGGCCGATCCGGGGGTGGTGCAGCAGTTGATCGATACCCACAAGGATATGCATCGGGCTTCTGCGTGATTTGAGGTGATCTTGAGGGCCTCTTCGCGGGCAGAGCCCGCTCCCACAATGCATCACTGCAATCCCTATGTGGGAGCGGGCTCTGCCCGCGAAGGGGTCGTCAAAACTCGCCGAAGATTACCGGTGTTACTGCGTGAACGCGTACGACACACCACCTGCCACTCAATACCCCACTGCAACGCCTACCTGCTTCCACTAGCAACGCCACACTTGCCGTCCTAGAAGGCTTTGCCAATAATGGGCGCGCTAATTGCTTCAGTCTCAGATTGCCTCTCATTTTCCCAAACCACACTCGATGAGGGCTGTCAATCCCCTAGTCTGGGTGTCTCGTTGCTTCTGTAACTACTTGTCGCATTGACGAAATATCGACTGGCACAGTGCCGTTAGAATGCGCTCACTCGCCGGACCCTGCGGCGTCGCCTGTTCAGCTTCATTTTTTCGCATTCTGGGCCTGCGCTCACTTTGCCCATACTGCCCCTTTTCGCTGGAGCTCACCCAATGAAGAAACTCGCACTGTTTGGCGCATTGGCACTGTCCGTGCTGTCGGCGGCGTCGTTCGCCGATGAAAAGCCGCTGAAGATCGGCATCGAGGCCGCTTACCCACCGTTCGCCTCCAAGGCGCCGGACGGCAGCATCGTTGGCTTCGACTACGACATCGGCAACGCGCTGTGTGCCGAGATGAAGGTCAAGTGCACCTGGGTCGAGCAGGAATTCGACGGCCTCATTCCAGCCCTCAAGGTGCGCAAGATCGACGCCATTCTGTCGTCGATGTCGATCACCGATGACCGCAAGAAATCCGTCGATTTCACCAACAAGTACTACGCCACGCCGGCGCGCCTGGTCATGAAGGCGGGCACCACGGTCAGTGACGACATGAGCGAGCTCAAGGGCAAGAAGATCGGCGTGCAGCGCGGCACGATCCATGACCGTTATGCCACCGAAGTGCTCAAGCCCCTGGGCGTGGAAGTGATGCCGTATGGCTCGCAGAACGAGATCTACCTTGACGTGGCTGCCGGTCGCCTGGACGGTACGCTGGCCGATGCCACCTTGCTGCAGGACGGTTTCCTCAACACTGACGCAGGCAAGGGCTATGCCTTCGTCGGCCCATCGGTCAACGATCCGAAATACTTCGGTGACGGCATCGGCATTGCCGTGCGCAAGGGTGACAAGGCCAACCTGGAACGCATCAACGCGGCCATCGACGCCATTCGTGCCAATGGCGAGTACAAGAAGATCCAGGACAAGTACTTCGACTTCGACATCTACGGCAAATAAGCCGGCAGGCGTTACCTGACTGATGGTGCCAACGGCGGGGAACCGCGGTTCGCACCATTTTTCATTCTCCGGGCGAGGATCTCTACATGTTGAAAGGCTACGGGGCCGTCATTCTCGATGGCGCTTGGCTGACGCTGCAGCTCGCCTTGTCGTCCATGGCGCTGGCCATCGTGCTGGGTCTGTTGGGCGTGGCCCTGCGCCTGTCGCCGGTACGCTGGCTGGCCTGGCTGGGCGATGTGTACGCCACGGTGATTCGTGGCATTCCCGATCTGGTGTTGATCCTGCTGATCTTCTACGGCGGCCAGGACATCATCAACCGCGTTGCGCCGCTGGTGGGGTACGACGACTACATCGACCTCAATCCACTGCTCGCCGGTATCTTCACCTTGGGCTTCATCTTCGGGGCGTACCTCTCGGAAACTTTCCGTGGTGCGTTCATGGCCATTCCCAAGGGCCAGGCCGAGGCTGGCATGGCCTATGGCATGAGCAGCCTGCAGGTGTTCTTCAGGGTACTGGTGCCGCAGATGATTCGCCTGGCGATCCCCGGTGTGACCAACAACTGGCTGGTGCTGACCAAGGCCACGGCCCTGATTTCGGTGGTCGGTCTGCAGGACATGATGTTCAAGGCCAAGCAGGCGGCGGATGCCACCCGCGAGCCGTTCACCTTCTTCCTCGCAGTGGCGGCGATGTACCTGGTGATTACCAGCGTGTCGCTGCTGTTGCTGCGCGCCGTCGAAAAACGCTATTCGGTGGGCATCAAGGCGGCTGAACTATGATCTTCGATTACAACGTCGTCTGGGACAGCCTGCCGCTGTACATGAGCGGCATGCTGGAAACCTTGAAACTGCTGGCCATCTCGCTGTTCTTCGGTCTGCTGGCGGCACTGCCATTGGGCTTGATGCGGGTGTCCCGGCAGCCACTGGTCAACGGTGTCGCGTGGCTCTACACCTATGTCATCCGCGGCACGCCCATGCTGGTGCAGCTGTTCCTGATCTACTACGGCCTGGCCCAGTTCGAGGTCGTGCGCAACAGTGTGCTCTGGCCCTGGTTGTCGAGTGCCACGTTCTGCGCCTGCCTGGCATTTGCCATCAATACCAGCGCCTACACCGCCGAGATCATCGCCGGCAGCCTGCGCGCCACGCCCCCGGGCGAGATCGAAGCGGCGCGGGCGATGGGCATGTCCAAGGCCGGGATGTATCGACGCATTCTATTGCCGTCGGCACTGCGTCGGGCGCTGCCGCAGTACAGCAACGAAGTGATCATGATGCTGCAGACCACCAGTCTGGCCTCGATCGTGACGCTGATCGACATCACCGGCGCGGCGCGTACGGTGAACGCCCAGTATTACCTGCCGTTCGAAGCCTACATCACGGCGGGCGTTTGCTACCTGTGCCTGACGTTCATTCTGGTGCGCCTGTTCAAGCTGGCCGAGCGCCGCTGGCTGGCCTACCTCGCTCCCCGCAGGCACTGACCGCGTGCAGCGAAAACCCTTTCGTCGCGAGCCAGTGAGCCGTGACTGACCGATCTGCGAGACCCCCGATCATGTATAAACTTCAAGTTCAGGACCTGCACAAGCGCTACGGCTCGCACGAGGTGCTCAAGGGTGTCTCGCTGGCGGCCAAGGCGGGCGATGTGATCAGCATCATCGGCTCCAGCGGATCGGGCAAGAGCACGTTCCTGCGCTGCATCAACCTGCTCGAGCAGCCCCATGCGGGCAAGATCCTGCTCAATGACGAAGAACTCAAGCTGGTGCCCGGCAAGGACGGCGCGCTCAAGGCGGCCGACCCCAAGCAGTTGCAGCGCCTGCGCTCGCGGCTGTCGATGGTGTTCCAGCATTTCAACCTGTGGTCGCACATGACCGCCCTGGAAAACATCATCGAAGCGCCGGTGCACGTATTGGGTGTTTCGAAGAAGGAAGCCTTGGAGAAAGCCGAGTACTATCTGGCCAAGGTCGGTGTTGCGCACCGCAAGGATGCCTATCCGGGGCACATGTCCGGCGGCGAGCAGCAGCGCGTGGCCATCGCTCGCGCGCTCGCGGTGGAGCCTGAGGTGATGCTGTTCGACGAGCCGACTTCGGCGCTGGACCCCGAGCTGGTCGGTGACGTGCTCAAGGTGATGCAGGCCCTGGCCCAGGAAGGACGAACCATGGTCGTGGTGACTCACGAGATGGGCTTTGCCCGCGAAGTGTCGAACCAGCTGGTGTTCCTGCACAAGGGGCTGGTCGAGGAGACCGGCGATCCCCGCGAGGTGCTGGCCAATCCGCGCTCCGAGCGGTTGCAGCAGTTTTTGTCCGGCAGCCTCAAGTGATCGTTGCTTGAAACATTTTGCCGAGTGTTTTCGTGTGTGCAGAGCAGGCATGCCTGATCCGGCGCAGTACCATGTCCCATTCGGTTTTTGATACTTAAGGTTTCGGTCCGCATCAGATGACAGCCCAACGAATCGGTTTCCTCTATTGGCCCAGCACGCGAGCCCTGACTTTGGCGCTGGCCGAGGAGGCCCTGCGGGTGGCGCAGAAGGTGCACCCGGACGTGACCTACGAGTTGCTGTTCCTGCAGGCCGAGCCACCCGTGCCGGGTGGTTGGCAACTGCCGGGGGAGGCGTGGAACGGTCGCTTGGAAGGGTGCCACAAGCTGTTTCTGCTGGCCGACGAGCCACCAGCGGCGTTGGCGCCGGCACTGTCCACTGCGCTCAAGCAGACCGTCCGAGCAGGCTGCATGGTCGGTGGACTGTCGGCCGGGGTGTACCCGCTGGCGCAATTGGGGCTGCTCGACGGTTACCGCGCGGCCGTGCACTGGCGCTGGCAGGATGATTTCGCCGAACGCTTCCCCAAGGTCATCGCCACCAGCCACCTGTTCGACTGGGATCGCGACCGGATGACCGCTTGCGGCGGTCTGTCGGTGCTCGACCTGCTGCTGGCGGTGCTGGCCCGTGATCATGGCGCCGAACTGGCCGGGGCGGTTTCCGAGGAACTGGTGGTGGAGCGTATCCGCGAAGGCGGGGAGCGCCAGCGTATTCCCCTGCAGAATCGCCTGGGCTCCAGCCACCCGAAGCTGACCCAGGCGGTATTGTTGATGGAGGCCAACATCGAAGAACCGTTGACCACCGACGAGATCGCCCAGCACGTGTGTGTGTCCCGGCGTCAGCTGGAGCGCATCTTCAAGCAGTACCTCAATCGTGTGCCGAGCCAGTACTACCTTGAGCTGCGCCTGAACAAGGCTCGGCAGATGCTGATGCAGACCAGCAAGTCGATCATCCAGATCGGCCTGTCGTGCGGGTTTTCTTCCGGGCCGCACTTCTCCAGTGCCTACCGCAATTTCTTCGGCGCCACCCCCCGCGAAGACCGCAACCAGCGCCGTAGCAGCAGCCCGTTCGAACTGTCTTCGGTGCCGGCCGAACGCGGCTGACCCGGCCTCTGAGGTGCGCTGTATCAGGCGAAGCGCGGTGTGGCTTTCGCGGGCAGAGCCCGCTCCCACAGGGAAGCAGAAGCAAGCTATGTCCGCGAAGGGTGCCCTCGCAGCAGAATGTGGGAGCGGGCTCTGCCCGCGAAGGGCGCGCCGCGGTATATCGGGCTGAACCGCAAGGCGAGCGTCTTTCTATCCCACTTTCTATCCCTATTTGTCGCATTCGCGACAACCCCCGTAGAATGGCGGTTTGGCGCTGTAACAAGTTGTCGCATGGCGGCAATGCCGCGCGCGAACCAGTCCTTACAATTCCCCATCGCTCGCCCATTTTGCGCTGAGCGTTCCTTGACAGGAGACTCCGATGTCCGTTGAGCAAGCCCCCGTGCAACGTGCCGATTTCGACCAGGTAATGGTTCCCAACTATGCGCCGGCCGCTTTCATTCCCGTGCGCGGTGCCGGCTCCAGAGTGTGGGATCAGGCCGGTCGCGAGCTCATCGATTTCTCCGGTGGCATCGCCGTCAACGTGCTGGGCCACGCGCACCCGGCATTGGTCGGCGCATTGACCGAACAGGCCAATAAGCTGTGGCACGTGTCCAACGTCTTCACCAACGAGCCGACCCTGCGTCTGGCCAAGAAGCTGGTCGACGCCACCTTCGCCGACCGCGTGTTCTTCTGCAACTCCGGCGCCGAAGCCAACGAGGCCGCCTTCAAGCTGGCCCGGCGTGTGGCGCACGACAAATTCGGTCCCGAGAAATACGAGATCGTTTCGGCCATAAATAGCTTCCACGGTCGCACGCTGTTTACCGTCAGCGTCGGCGGTCAGCCGAAATACTCCGATGGCTTCGGTCCGAAAATCACCGGCATCCGTCACGTTCCATACAACGACCTCGAAGCGCTGAAAGCGGCGGTGTCCGAGAAGACCTGCGCCGTGGTCCTGGAGCCGGTTCAGGGCGAAGGCGGCGTGGTGCCTGCCGATCCGGCCTACCTGCAAGGCGCGCGCGACCTGTGCGACCAGTTCAATGCCCTGTTGGTGTTCGACGAAGTGCAAAGCGGCATGGGCCGCAGCGGCGAGTTGTACAGCTACATGAACTACGGCGTGACCCCGGATATCCTCTCCAGCGCCAAGAGCCTGGGGGGCGGCTTCCCCATCGGCGCGATGCTGACCACCGACGCACTGGCCAAGCATTTCGCGGTCGGCGTGCATGGCACCACCTATGGCGGCAACCCGTTGGCTTGCGCGGTCGCCGAGGCGGTGCTCGACGTGGTCAACACCCCGCAAGTGCTGGCCGGCGTCAAGGCCCGGCACCAGCGCTTCAAGACGCGCCTGGAGCAGATTGGCCAGCGCTATGGCGTGTTCACCGAGGTGCGCGGCCTGGGCCTGCTGATCGGCTGCGCCTTGAGCGACGCCTGGAAGGGGCGCGCCAAGGACTTCTTCAATGCTGCCGAGCAGCACGACCTGATGATCCTGCAAGCCGGCCCCGACGTGGTGCGCTTTGCCCCGAGCCTGGTCATCGAGGAAGCCGACATCGATGAAGGCCTGGACCGTTTCGAGCGCGCCGTGGCGCACCTGACCCAGGCCTGAACGGCCTGCTCGCGGCGCCTGCCCCCGTTCGGCGCCGCCTTTGCAATCGACCGCTTCAATCGACAAGGAGTGACACCATGCTGGTAATGCGCCCTGCGCAAATGGCTGACCTGGCCGAGGTTCAGCGGCTGGCCGCCGACAGCCCCATCGGTGTCACTTCCCTGCCTGACGACGCTGGCCGGTTGAGCGACAAGATCAGCAAGTCGGAAGCGTCCTTCGCCGCCGAAGTCAGCTTCAACGGTGAAGAGAGCTATTTCTTCGTGTTGGAAGACCTGGTCACCCAGCGTCTGGTGGGGTGCTCGGCGATCGTCGCCTCTGCCGGCTACTCCGAACCGTTCTACAGTTTTCGCAACGAGACCTTCGTGCACGCTTCGCGCGAGCTGAAGATCCACAACAAGATTCACGTGCTTTCGCAGTGCCACGACCTGACCGGCAACAGCCTGTTGACCAGCTTCTACGTGGTGCCCGAGCTGGTGGGCAGTATCTGGGCCGAACTCAACTCCCGCGCCCGCCTGCTGTTCATGGCCAACCACCCGGAACGCTTTGCCGACTCGGTGGTGACCGAGATCGTCGGCTACAGCGACGAGCAGGGTGATTCGCCCTTCTGGGACGCAATCGGCCGCAATTTCTTCGACCTCAACTACGCCGAGGCCGAACGCCTGTGCGGCATCAAGAGCCGCACGTTTCTTGCCGAACTGATGCCGCATTACCCGATCTACGTGCCGCTGCTGCCCGACCAGGCCCAGGAGGCCATGGGCCAGGTGCATCCACGGGCCCAAGTGACGTTCGACATCCTGATGCGCGAAGGCTTCGAGACCGATCACTACATCGATATCTTCGACGGCGGGCCGACCTTACATGCCCGTGTGTCGGGCATTCGCTCCATCGCCCACAGCCGGGTGGTCCCGGTCAAGCTGGTCGCGGCCAGCGATGAGCGCGGTGGACCGGGCCGTCCCTATCTGGTCTCCAACGGCCTGCTGCAGGATTATCGCGCGGTGTTGCTGGAGCTCGACTGGGTGCCCGGCAAGCCGGTCGGCCTGGATCTGGCGACAGCCGAGGCGCTGGGTGTGGGCGAGGGCGCCAGCGTGCGCCTGGTTGCAGTTTGATACCTGATTGAACAGGCCGAGTTCTGCGGGTGCCGTGCGGTGCCTGCTCGAGGAGAAAGCATGATCGTTCGTCCCGTACGCAGCAGCGACCTGCCAGCGCTGATCGAATTGGCCCGCAGCACCGGCCCCGGCCTGACCACCCTGCCAGCCAACGAAGAGCGGCTGGCGCACCGCGTCGGCTGGGCCGAGAAGACCTTCCGTGGCGAAGCCGAGCCCGGTGATGCCGATTACCTGTTCGTCCTTGAAGACGACGACGGCACGGTCGTGGGCATTTCGGCCATCGCCGGCGCCGTGGGTCAGCGCGAGCCCTGGTACAACTACCGGGTGGGGCTGACGGTCAGCGCCTCGAAGGAACTGAACATCTATCGCGAGATTCCCACGCTGTTCCTGGCCAACGACCTGACCGGCAATTCGGAACTGTGTTCGCTGTTCCTGCGCGAGGGTTACCGCAAGGGCCTGAACGGCCGTTTGCTGGCCAAGGCGCGGCTGCTGTTCATCGCCCAGTTTCCGGAGCTGTTCGGGCGCAAGGTGATTGCCGAGATGCGCGGCATTTCCGATGCCGACGGCCGCTCGCCGTTCTGGGAAAGCCTGGGTCGGCATTTCTTCAAGATGGAATTCAGCCAAGCCGACTACCTCACCGGTGTTGGCAATCGCGCCTTCATCGCCGAGCTGATGCCCAAGTTCCCGCTGTACAGCTGCTTTCTGTCGCCGGCGGCGCGGGAAGTGATCGGCAAGGTTCACCCGGACACTGAGCCGGCGCTGACCATGCTCAAGGCCGAAGGCTTCAGTTACCAGGGTTATGTGGATATTTTCGACGCAGGCCCGGCCGTGGAATGCGAAACCAGCAAGATCCGCGCGGTCCACGACAGCAAAAGCCTGGTCCTGGCCATCGGCACTCCAGGTGACGATGCGCCACCGTTCCTGATCTACAACCGCGAGCGCGAAGCGTGCCGCATCACCGCAGCCCCTGCGCGTTTCGCCTCCGGCACCCTGGTGGTCGATCCGTTGACCGCCCGCCGCCTGCAACTGAGCGCGGGCGACCAGGTGCGCGCGGTGCCCATGACCCCGCCAGCACGGGAGGTGCTCTGATGAATACGCTATACATCGATGGTCAGTGGCTGCCGGGCGAAGGCGAACAGCTGACGTCCCTCAATCCTGTGGGTCAGGCCGTGGTCTGGCAGGGATGCTGCGCCAGCGCCGAGCAGGTGGACAAAGCCGTTCTGGCGGCGCGGCATGCCTTCGTAGGTTGGGCGAGCCAGCCGCTGTCGGCGCGCATCACCGTGCTGCACGCGTTCGCCGATCGGCTCAAGGCCTGCGCCGACGAACTCGCGCAGTGCATTGGCGAAGAAACCGGCAAGCCATTGTGGGAAGCGGCCACCGAAGTGACCAGCATGGTCAACAAGGTCGCCATCTCGATTCAGAGTCACGCCGAGCGCACCGGTGAGAAGAGCGCACCCCTGGCCGATGCCACGGCGGCCCTGCGGCACAAGCCCCACGGTGTGGTGGCGGTGTTCGGCCCGTACAACTTCCCCGGTCACCTGCCCAACGGCCATATCGTGCCGGCGCTGCTGGCCGGCAACTGCGTGCTGTTCAAACCCAGCGAACTAACGCCCAAGGTGGCCGAGCTGACCGTGCGCTGCTGGGCCGAAGCCGGGCTGCCAGCGGGCGTGCTGAACCTGCTGCAGGGTGGTCGCGAGACGGGTATGGCGCTGGCTGCCAACGCCGGGCTCGACGGGCTGTTCTTCACCGGTTCCAGTGCCACCGGCAATCTGCTGCATCAGCAGTTCGCTGGCCAGCCAGGCAAGATCCTCGCGTTGGAAATGGGTGGCAATAACCCGCTCGTGGTCGAGCAGGTCCAGGACCTGGATGCGGCGGTCTATACCATCATCCAATCGGCGTTCATTTCCGCTGGGCAGCGGTGCACCTGCGCGCGGCGCTTGCTGGTACCCGCCGGGGCGTGGGGCGACCGGTTGCTCGAGCGTTTGGTAGAGGTCTGCGTCACTCTCGAAGTCGGCGAATACGACCGTCAGCCGGCGCCCTTCATGGGTTCGGTGATCTCGCTGCAAGCGGCGCAGGCGCTGCTCGAGGCGCAGGAACACCTGCTGAACAGCGGCGCGGTCGGCCTGCTGAGCATGACCCAGCCACGGGCCGACGCCGCCTTGCTCACCCCCGGCATCCTCGACGTCACCCAAGCCCACGGTCGACGGGACGAAGAGCTGTTCGGCCCGCTGCTGCAAGTGGTGCGTTACGTTGATTTCGATGCCGCCATCGCCGAGGCCAACGCCACCCAATATGGGCTGGCCGCAGGGCTGCTCTCGGATTCCGAACAACGCTATCGTGAATTCTGGCTGCGCAGCCGGGCGGGTATCGTCAACTGGAACAAGCAGCTGACCGGCGCCGCCAGCAGCGCGCCGTTCGGCGGTGTCGGCGCGTCCGGCAACCACCGCGCCAGCGCCTACTACGCCGCCGACTATTGCGCCTATCCAGTGGCCTCGCTGGAAACCCCCGCGCTCAGTCTGCCGGCGACCCTGAGTCCGGGCATCACGCTGTAGAACGTCGTAGCAACGTTGCGTACAAGAACAGATCCACGGAGCCGAACCGATGAAACCCTGTGAAGTGAATTTCGATGGCCTGGTGGGGCCCACCCACAACTACGGTGGGTTGTCCTACGGCAACGTGGCGTCGCAGAGCAACAGCCAGCAAGGCTCGAACCCGCGCGAAGCGGCGCGTCAGGGCCTGGCCAAGATGAAGGCGCTGATGGAACTGGGCTTCACCCAGGGTGTGCTGGCGCCCCAGGAGCGCCCTGATGTGGCTGCGCTGCGGCGCCTGGGCTTTACCGGCAGCGATGCCGAGGTGATCGCCCAAGCCGCGCGCGAGGCCATGCCGCTGTTGGTGGCCAGTTGCTCGGCGTCGAGCATGTGGGTTGCCAACGCGGCGACCGTCAGCCCCAGCGCGGACACCGCCGATGGCCGCGTGCACTTTACCGCCGCCAACCTCAACTGCAAGTTCCACCGCAGCATCGAGCACCCCACCACAAGCCGTGTGTTGCAGGCGATGTTCGCCAACCCGACCTATTTCGCTCATCACCAGGCGCTGCCTGCCGTTGCCCAGTTCGGCGACGAGGGCGCCGCCAACCACACCCGCCTGTGCCGGGACTATGGCGAGGCCGGGGTGGAATTCTTCGTCTACGGTCGCAGTGCCTTCGACGCGCGCCTGCCCGCGCCGCAGAAGTACCCCGCGCGCCAGACCCTGGAAGCGTCCCAGGCCGTGGCCCGGCTGCATGGGCTGGGCGAGGAGGGCGTGGTGTTCGCCCAGCAGAATCCGGACGTCATCGATCAGGGCGTGTTTCACAACGACGTGATCGCGGTCGGCAATGGCGAGTTGCTGTTCCACCACCAGGACGCGTTCCTCGACAGCGACCGCGTGCTGGCCGAACTGCAGACCAAGCTCGCCGCGCGTGGCGGGCGTTTGCAGGCGATCGGCGTGCCCCGCGCCGAGGTCTCGGTGGACGACGCCGTGCGCACCTACCTGTTCAACAGCCAGTTGCTCAGCCGTGCCGACGGCAGCATGCTGCTGGTGGTCCCGGAAGAATGCCGCGCCAACCCGCGTGTCTGGAGTTATCTGGAACGCCTGACCGGGCAAAACACCGGCATTGCCGAGGTCAAGGTGTTCGACCTCAAGCAAAGCATGCGCAATGGTGGCGGGCCGGCCTGCCTGCGACTGCGCGTGGCGCTCAAGCCCGAGGAGCTGGCAGCGGTCAACCCTGGCGTGATCCTGACGCCTGCGCTGTACGAAACGCTGAACGACTGGGTCGAGCGCCATTACCGCGACCGGTTGGTCGAGGCCGACATGGCCGACCCACAACTGCTGATCGAATGCCGCGAGGCATTGGACGAGCTGACTCGGATCCTGGCACTGGGTTCGGTCTATCCTTTCCAACGCTGACCATTTTTTCAACACTGAATATCATTGAGGTAACTGTATGTCCGACGCCCTGCGCTTGATTCTCGAAGACACCGACGGCACCCAGCTGGAAACCTCCTGCACCCGCTTCTGCGTGGTCTGGCAGGGCAAGGAAGTCTGGATCCAGCACGACGGCCGTGGCCAGTTGCTGATCGGCGTGGACGTCGAAGAAGGCGATGCCGAATACGCCAATCTGTTGCTGCGACCCCTGGCGACCAACCTGGTCAGCCTGCAGCTGGAAATGGAACCGGCCGATGCGGGCGCCGAAGAAGAGGACGGTCACGTTCACGGTCCGGACTGCAACCACTAAAACTCCATCCTTCAGGAACGCCGCCCCATGCTCGCTCTTGGCAAACTGCTCGACTTGACCTTGGCCGGCCGCGAGCCGGCGCAGAAGATCCAGCTGACCACCGGCGGGGTCAGCCTGCGCTGGCTCGGGGAAGGCGCCCTGGAAGTGCGCCCCGCAGCCAACACCGACAGCGGCCTCGACTTGTTGCTGTCGGCCGGTGTGCACGGCAATGAAACCGCGCCCATCGAATTGCTCGACACGCTTGTTCAGGCCATCGCCCGCGGCCAGTTGGTTCCCCGCGCACGTCTGCTGTTTCTGTTCGGCAACCCTGAAGCGATGCGCCGTGGCGTCCGCTACATCGAGCGCGACGTCAACCGCCTGTTCAACGGCCGACACGACGCTGTCAGCGGCAACGAAGCCTTGCGTGCCTGCGAGCTGGAACGCCTGGCCACGACCTTCTTCAGCCTGCCGCAGCGCACGCGTCTGCACTACGACCTGCACACCGCCATCCGTGGTTCACGGATCGAGCAGTTCGCCCTCTATCCCTGGAAGCAGGGCCGCGAGCATTCCCGGCAAGAGCTGGTGCGCCTGCAGGCGGCAGGCATGCGCGCCGTGTTGCTGCAGAACAAGCCTTCCATCACGTTCAGCGCGTTCACCTACGAGCAGCTCGACGCCGAAGCCTTTACCCTGGAGCTGGGCAAAGCCAGGCCATTCGGGCAGAACGTCGAGGTCGACCTGAGTCGTCTGGAGGCCAGCCTGCGGCAGTTGATCGAAGGGGTCGAGACGGACCTCGAACAGCCACTGGACCAGTTGGTGCTGTTTTCCGTGTCACGTGAAGTCATCAAGCACACGGATGCCTTCCGTCTGCACCTGGATGACGATATCGAGAATTTCACCGAGCTGGATCAAGGCTACCTGCTGGCCGAAGACGGCCGCGAACAGCGCTGGGTCGTGGAAGAACAGGGCGCGCGGATCATCTTTCCCAACCCCAAGGTTGCCAATGGGCTGCGCGCCGGAATCCTTATCGTGCCGGCGGCGCAGGTGTGATGCTCAGCAGTAGTGCAGGCGTGGCGGCAGACCCAACTCGCGGCGCAGGCTATTTTCATTGAACGGATCCGGATTGGTGTTCAATGGCGGTGTTTGCGGGTCGTCGTCGAAGTCGAACGGGGGATGTTCGGTAGGCAGGCCGACGACCTGACGCTCGTGATCGAAGCTGAACATCGATCCCGTGGCGAAGTTGTAGGCATGACATAGCTCGTGGTACAGCACCACGATAGGAAAGCTGCCAGGTGTATGCCAGGCAGGGTTGTAGAGCAGTTCGCCTGCTTCTCCTGCCGGTGCACGCTGGCCGTCGATCACTGGCAGGGGCGGACGGCTGAAGTAGCCATTGGGTGCATCGGTGAACACGATGGTTATCTGAGTGCCGTGAGTTTTGGCCGCCTCATCCAGCGCCTTCAACAGTGAGCGGGCCGTGGGCGAGGTGCGCAGCAGATCGAGGTCGGCTTCCACCCGTTTGACGAAGTCATCGTTGCCTTCGATGTGCAGCGCCTGGTTGCCCGCGCGCTCATCGTTAATCTGATGCAGGCGCAGTGTGCCTTTGTCGCGCAAGATCAGATCGTCCTCGTCGCTGCTGTAGACCACGTTGCTGCCTGAGCCGGGGAATATCGAATCCTCGCCCGGGCCGGGACTGATGATGCTCAGGCCTGCGCCTGCTACCAGGCGATCATCACCTTCGCCGCCGGCCATGAAGGTCAGTTGCTCACCACCAAAGCAAGTGTCGTCTCCGTCTCCGGCATAGATCGTGTGCATTCCCTGACCACGGGTCAGGACAGTATCGTTGCCTGCACCCGAATCGATGTAGAAGTTGCCCGCGCCGACCTTTATCAAGTCATCGCCGGGACCGGTGTCGATGATCAAGTTCAGTGGCTGAACGATGGGTTGGATACGGTACTGCAGGCGGTTGAGAGTCAGTAGCAGCGTGTCATTGCTGGTGTCGAGGCTCAGTTGGTCATCGGCGCTCGTGGTGGTGATTCGCAGGCGTGGCAGGGATTCGATTTCGAAGTCGATCCGTACATGCAGATCGGCATAGGGGATCGGATGGCTGTTGGATTCGGAGATGTATTCCTCACCGCTACGGGTGAACACGCGAGGTAACGGATGTTCCATGGCAGGCTTCCTGTCTATGATAGAGAAGCCGCAGCGTAGGCAGGAGGGCAGTACGGGGAGTGCTACACATGTATCGAGGATGAAGAGCTGTACCTGAGCTCTCGGCCAACCGGCCACGGGACCTTGTCGGAACCCGTGGCCGAACGAACTGCACGCCGTTGAACGTCAGGCGATTTTCTGCTGCTGCTGCAGGCGACGCAGGGCGCGTACCTTCTGCACGGTATCGGCCACGGTGCGCGCGGCTTCCGCGCCCTTGTGCAGGAAGTGGTTGAAGAAGTAGGTGTGATGCTGCTCGCCGTCGTGGAAATGGTGCGGGGTCAACACCACCGAGAATACCGGCACTTCGGTTTCCAGCTGCACCTGCATCAGCGCGCTGACCACCGACTGGGCGACGAACTCGTGACGGTAGATACCGCCGTCCACCACCAGGGCCGCGCCGACCACGGCGGCATAGCGCCCGGTCTTGGCCAGCAGCTTGGCGTGCAGGGGGATTTCGAAGGCGCCGCCGACTTCATAGAAGTCGATGTCGGCTTCCTGATAGCCCAGCGCGCGCATTTCTTCGACGAAGCCTTTGCGGCTCTGATCGACAATATCCTTGTGCCAGCAAGCCTGGACGAAAGCGATTCGTTCGTGAGTATGGCTCTTGCTGTCAATTGCAGTGGGTTGCATCGGTTCACTCCTGTTCAAGAAAAAAACAGGGCATGGTGGATCGAAGGGGATCTGTGGGTACGTGCGCATGGCACGGCCCTGCGTTGGCCTTTTGAAGGTGTCGCAATCCCGTTCTCTCTTCATCCGGACTATGACCGTCGGCCCCGGGATCACACCGGGTCTGCTGACCTTGCGGGCCGTTGCCGGCTCACAAGCGCTCGCGGGCTCGACGCGTTGCGCGCCATCACCGCCGGTGGGGAGTTGCACCCCGCCCTGAGAACGTTTGCCACCCTCATGGAGCGGCGCTGGTTTTGTAACATACTTGCGGACGCGCTGAACAGCGGCCTGGACAATTGTTTCGGCAAGGCTTGATTCGTGGCCGCGCAGCCCGCAGTAATAGAAGCTGACACACATTCGAGGCCATCATGTCCATCATCGACCTGCGTAGTGATACCGTTACTCAGCCCACGCCCGGCATGCTCGCGGCCATGCACGCAGCACCGACCGGTGATGATGTCTATGGCGAAGACCCGACGGTCAACCACCTCGAAGCCGAGCTGGCAACCCGTCTGGGTTTGCAGGCGGCGCTGTTCGTTCCCAGCGGCACCATGAGCAACCTGCTAGCCCTCATGGCCCACTGCGAGCGTGGCGAGGAGTACATCGTCGGGCAGCAGGCGCACACCTACAAATACGAAGGCGGCGGGGCTGCCGTGCTCGGCTCCATCCAGCCCCAGCCCCTGGAATTCCAGCCTGACGGCACGCTGGACCTGGATCAGGTCAAGGCGGCGATCAAGCCCGACGATTTCCATTTTGCCCGCACCCGTCTGCTGGCCCTGGAAAACACCATGCAAGGCAAGGTGCTGCCCTTGGCCTACCTTGCCCAGGCGCGTGACTTCACCCGCGAGCACGGCCTGCAACTGCACCTGGATGGGGCTCGGTTGTACAACGCGGCCGTCAAGCTGGGCGTTCCGGCCGGTGAAATCACCCAGTATTTCGATTCGGTCTCGGTGTGCCTGTCCAAGGGGCTTAGCGCACCGGTGGGTTCGGTGCTGTGCGGTTCGCAGGCCTACATTGCCAAGGCGCGGCGCCTGCGCAAGATGGTCGGCGGCGGTATGCGTCAGGCTGGAATCCTGGCAGCCGCCGGGCTCTACGCGCTGGATCACCAGGTGCAGCGCCTGGAACAGGACCATGCTCACGCTGCCCAGCTCGCCGAGGGCCTGCAGGCCCAGGGTTACACCGTCGAGCCGGTGCAGACCAACATGGTCTACGTACACCTGGATGCGCGTGCCGGCGCGTTCAAGGAATTCGCAGCCGCCCGTGGCGTCAGCGTGACGGCCGCGCCGCGGCTGCGCATGGTCACCCATCTGGATGTCGATGCGCAGCAGATCGAGCAGGTCGTCGGCGTATTCGCTGATTTCGCGCGCAGCTGAACGCTTTGCTGTCCAATTGAGTGGACCAATCGTATAAACACACTGTACCCAGGCCGCAGGGCCTATATAATGCGGCCCTTTGCCGTCGCATCGCCCGTCGGGCGTGCGCACTGGCCTCTGGCCGCAGCCTGTCGTGGAAGAACCTATGAAAAGCGCAGAAATCCGTGAAGCCTTCCTTCGCTTCTTCGAGGAGCAAGGCCACACCCGAGTCGCCTCCAGCTCCCTGATCCCGGGCAACGACCCGACCCTGCTGTTCACCAACGCGGGTATGAACCAGTTCAAGGACTGCTTCCTGGGCCAGGAGAAGCGCGCCTACACCCGTGCCGTGAGCAGCCAGAAGTGCGTACGCGCCGGTGGCAAGCACAACGACCTGGAAAACGTCGGCTACACCGCCCGCCACCACACCTTCTTCGAGATGCTGGGCAACTTCAGCTTCGGCGATTACTTCAAACGTGACGCGATCACCTATGCCTGGACGTTCCTGACGTCCGAGTTGTGGCTGAACCTGCCCAAGGAAAAGCTCTGGGTCACGGTCTACGCCAGCGACGACGAAGCCTACGATATCTGGACAAAGGAAATCGGCGTGCCGGCCGAGCGCATGGTTCGTATCGGCGACAACAAAGGCGCTCCCTATGCGTCCGACAACTTCTGGACCATGGGCGACACCGGCCCCTGCGGTCCCTGCACCGAGATCTTCTACGACCACGGCGCCGACATCTGGGGTGGCCCACCCGGCTCGCCCGAGGAAGACGGCGATCGCTACATCGAGATCTGGAACAACGTGTTCATGCAGTTCAACCGCACCGCCGACGGGGTTCTGCACCCACTTCCGGCGCCATCGGTGGACACCGGCATGGGCCTGGAACGGGTCAGTGCGGTCCTGCAACATGTCAATTCCAACTACGAGATCGACCTGTTCCAGAGCCTGCTCGAAGCCTCGGCCAGCGCCATCGGCTGCGCCAACCAAGGCCAGGCCTCGCTCAAGGTCGTGGCCGACCACATCCGTTCCTGCGGCTTCCTGATTGCCGACGGCGTGCTGCCGTCCAACGAAGGCCGTGGCTACGTGCTGCGCCGCATCATTCGCCGGGCCTGTCGTCACGGCAACAAGCTGGGTGCCCAGGGCAGCTTCTTCTACCAGATCGTCGCCGCCCTGGTGGCCGAGATGGGCGATGCCTTCCCGGAACTCAAAAGCCAGCAGGCGCACATCGAGCGCGTGCTCAAGGCCGAGGAAGAGCAGTTCGCCAAGACCCTGGAGCAGGGCCTGAAGATCCTCGAACAGGATCTGGCCGAGCTCAAGGGCAGCGTCGTGCCGGGTGATGTGGTGTTCAAGCTCTACGACACCTACGGCTTCCCGATGGACCTGACCGGTGACATCGCCCGCGAACGCGAGCTGACCCTGGACGAGGCCGGTTTCGAGCGCGAAATGAACGCACAGCGCGAACGCGCCCGTTCGGCCAGCTCGTTCGGCATGGACTACAACAGCCTGATCAAGGTCGATGTACCGACCGTATTCCTGGGCTACGACGCCAACCACGGCAATGGCAAGGTCATTGCGCTGTACAGGGACGGTGTCGCGGTCGACGTATTGAAAGAGGGCGAGGAGGGCGTGGTCATCCTCGACCAGACGCCGTTCTACGGCGAGTCCGGTGGCCAGGTCGGTGACCGTGGCTACCTGCTGGCCGGCGGTTCGCGCTTCGACGTGCGCGACACCACCAAGACCAGTGGCGCCTTTGTGCACCACGGCGTGGCCGTGCTCAGCGACCTGGCGGTCGGTGTCGAAGTCAGTGCCGTGGTCGACGAAACCCTGCAGCGGGCCACCGGCCTGAACCACTCCGCGACCCACTTGCTGCATGCGGCCCTGCGCCAGGTGCTGGGCGATCACGTGCAGCAGAAAGGCTCGCTGGTCGACAGCCAGCGCCTGCGCTTCGACTTCAGCCACTTCGAGGCGATCAAGCCCGAGCAGATCAAGGCGCTGGAAGACATCGTCAACGCCGAGATCCGCAAGAACACCCCGGTGCAGACCGAAGTGATGCCGATCGAGGAGGCACGCAAGAAAGGCGCCATGGCGCTGTTCGGCGAGAAATACGGCGACACCGTACGCGTGCTGACCATGGGTGGCGATTTCTCGGTGGAACTGTGCGGGGGCATTCACGCCAAGCGCACCGGCGACATCGGCCTGTTGAAGATCACCAGCGAAGGCGGTGTGGCTTCGGGCGTGCGCCGCATCGAAGCGGTCACCGGCGCGACCGCGCTGAACTACCTGAACCAGGCCGAAGAGCAGCTCAAGGAAGCCGCGCAACTGGTCAAGGGCAGCCGCGACAATCTGATCGACAAGCTCTCGGCAGTCATCGAGCGCAATCGGGCCCTGGAGAAGCAGCTGGAACAGTTGCAGGCCAAGGCCGCCAGCGCCGCTGGCGACGACCTGTCCGCCTCGGCGGTCGAGGTCAAGGGCGTGAAGGTCTTGGCTGCACGTATCGACGGTCAGGACGGCAAGGCGCTGTTGGCGCTGGTCGACCAGTTGAAGAACAAGCTGGGCCAGGCCGTGATCCTGCTCGGCGGCGTGCACGACGACAAGGTCGTGCTGGTGTCCGGCGTGACCAAGGACCTGACGGCCCGGCTCAAGGCCGGCGACCTGATGAAGCAGGCGGCGACAGCCGTCGGCGGCAAGGGCGGTGGTCGTCCGGACATGGCCCAGGGCGGCGGCGTGGACGCCAGCGCCCTGGACGCTGCACTGGCCCTGGCCGTGCCGTTCGTGGAAAACGCGAACTGATTCAACCCTCGCCAGGGCTCGTGCCTTTCGCGGCGAGCCCGGTGTTGTATTTAATGGGCGCCCTTCACGGGCTGAGGCGGCTTTGAAATGGCTTTGATCGTACAGAAATTTGGCGGCACCTCGGTGGGCACTGTCGAGCGTATCGAACAGGTCGCCGACAAGGTGAAGAAATTCCACGATGCCGGCGATGACCTGGTGGTCGTACTGTCGGCCATGAGTGGCGAGACCAATCGCCTGATTTCCCTGGCCAAGCAGATCAGCGACCAGCCGGTACCACGCGAGTTGGACGTGATCGTTTCCACCGGCGAGCAGGTCACCATCGCGCTACTGGCCATGGCCCTGATCAAGCGCGGGGTGGATGCGGTGTCGTACACCGGCAATCAGGTGCGCATCCTCACTGACAGCGCGCACAACAAGGCGCGCATCCTGCAGATCGACGACCAGAAGATTCGCGCCGACCTCAAGGCCGGCCGAGTGGTGGTCGTGGCGGGTTTCCAGGGGGTCGACGAAAGCGGCAACATCACCACCCTGGGGCGCGGCGGCTCGGACACCACCGGCGTTGCCCTGGCGGCTGCGCTGAAGGCCGACGAATGCCAGATCTACACCGATGTCGATGGTGTCTACACCACCGATCCGCGCGTGGTTGCCCAGGCTCAGCGCCTGGACAAGATCACCTTCGAGGAAATGCTGGAAATGGCCAGCCTCGGTTCCAAGGTGTTGCAGATTCGCGCGGTGGAATTCGCCGGCAAGTACAACGTCCCGCTGCGCGTCCTGCACAGCTTTCAGGAGGGTCCGGGCACCCTCATTACCATTGACGAAGAGGAATCCATGGAACAGCCGATCATTTCCGGCATCGCCTTCAACCGCGATGAAGCCAAGCTGACCATCCGTGGCGTGCCAGACACCCCCGGCGTGGCCTTCAAGATCCTCGGCCCGATCAGCGCGGCGAACATCGAAGTCGACATGATCGTGCAGAATGTTTCTCACGATAACACCACCGATTTCACCTTCACCGTGCACCGCAACGACTACCAGGCGGCGCTGGCCGTGCTGGAGCAGACCGCCAGCGAGATCGGTGCGCGTCAGGTGGTGGGCGATACCAAGATCGCCAAGGTGTCCATCGTCGGTGTCGGCATGCGCTCGCACGCCGGTGTGGCCAGCCGCATGTTCGAGGCCCTGGCCAAGGAAAGCATCAACATCCAGATGATCTCCACTTCCGAAATCAAGGTTTCGGTGGTCATCGAGGAGAAATACCTGGAGCTGGCCGTGCGTGCGCTGCACACGGCCTTCGAGCTCGATGCCGCCCGACAGGGTGACTAACGTGCAGTGAGAGAAGGGCGCGGCTAACCGCGCCCTTCTTTGTTTTCGGGCGATGTCCATGGCTTCCCACCATGGGTGAGTGCCCTTTTTTGCAGACTGTGTTGTCCCTGAAATGAAAGCGTAAGGAGAAAGGTATGCTGATTCTGACTCGTCGGTGCGCGGAAAGCCTGATCATTGGCGACGGCGAAATCACCATCACGGTGCTTGGCGTGAAAGGTGGCCAGGTACGAATCGGGGTGAATGCACCCAAGGAAGTGGCCGTCCACCGCGAAGAAATCTACCTGCGGATCAAGAACGAGAAGGACGACGAACCAAGCCATTAATTTTTATCGTTTTTTATGTTTGCAAACGGGGAAGAAGGTGGTTAATATACGCCCCGTGTTGCGGAGAGCTGGCCGAGTGGCCGAAGGCGCTCCCCTGCTAAGGGAGTACACCTCAAAAGGGTGTCGGGGGTTCGAATCCCCCGTTCTCCGCCATTATTTGCGTAGTACGTTGAATCTGGCTTTTTCTGTAAGTTGTTGAAATTACTGAAAAAAGCGCTTTACAAAAGAAATCGACGGCCTATAATGCGCGGCAACAAATGCACTCGTAGCTCAGCTGGATAGAGTACTCGGCTACGAACCGAGCGGTCACAGGTTCGAATCCTGTCGAGTGCACCATACAAGAAGCTGCTTTCAGCAATGTCTACAGCTTCTGCGTCAACCAGTGGTAACCTGGTCCAACAAAATGCCACCTGCACTCGTAGCTCAGCTGGATAGAGTACTCGGCTACGAACCGAGCGGTCACAGGTTCGAATCCTGTCGAGTGCACCATACAAGTGAAAAGCCCGCATTCAATGCGGGCTTTTTGCTTTCTGCGTTTTAAGTTTTCTGGCGGGCGGCGTCTGCTCCTCAGCCAGATACTTGGGTCTTCTCTTTTTCTTCATGCGACTGGCTTTTTTCGGTGCCTTGACGGGCGGCGTGGGTGGCGCTGCCAACTGTGTACGTGTGCCGTCCTCGATGATCGTCACTGGCAACCGACGCGGCGCCGCCTTGCGTGCCATGGGTTTTCTTCCGGATGCCGGGTTCAGCGCTCGCTGACGCACCCAAGGCTGGGTTTCGGGGCAGTTCGAGTGCGTGAAGGTGATGTGCCCCTGCGGGCCTTGGCAGCGTTGCACTACGGCGGCGTCGGCCGGGTGCGCCAGCGAAGCCAGCAGCACAAGCGTGGAGAAGGATCTGTACACCGGTGTCCGTCCTGGGTTGTGGATCGTGTTGGCTTGCAGACTAGTCAGCCCTGGCGACGCACGCTTTGTGCTTTGTTTACCGAATGCGTCGTCCCACCCACGGTGATGCATGATTTGCGAGCGTTGCACGCAAGCAGTTGTTTCAACCCTGTTTTTTTCGCTATGAATCCGTACAAGTTGTGTATGATTGCGCCCGTCAGCCCCGCCGGGGCTTTGGAAAACCTCCATGGACTTACCCAGTAGTTACTCGCTGAAGCTGTATACCCATCAAGAATCGACCGATTGATTCTCCCGGCGTGCCCACTGCTGGGAGTGGAGTTCGCCTATGTCTGAAGTAGAAGCAAAGAAAACGCAGGAAAGCTTGCAGGATCGTCTGGCCCAGGTCGTCGACCTGTTGCAACGCCAGCGTATCGTCGAAAGCCTGGCTCATCGCCAGGAAGGCCAGCACAACGATCTGGTCGAAAATCTGGTTCACCGGCAGAACCTGGTCGAGTTGCAACGCAAGCTCGACGATCTTCACTCCGCCGACGTCGCCTACATTCTCGAAGCCTTGCCTCTGGAAGAGCGCCTGACCGTCTGGCAGTTGGTCAAGGCCGAGCGCGACGGCGACATCCTGCTCGAAGTATCGGACTCGGTGCGCGAGACACTGCTCGCGGACATGGACGATTTCGAGATCCTCGCTGCAGCCAAGGAAATGGACGCCGACGAGCTCGCCGACCTGGCCTCCGAACTGCCGCGCGACGTGGTTCACGAGCTTATGGAAACCCTGGATGCCCAGCAGCGCGAGCGCGTGCGTTCGGCCCTGAGCTACGAGGACGACCAGGTCGGTGCGCTGATGGACTTCGAGATGGTCACCATCCGCGAAGACGTCAGCCTGGAAGTGGTCCTGCGCTATCTGCGCCGTCTCAAGGAACTGCCGGGCCACACCGACAAATTGTTCGTGGTCGACTCCGACGGAATTCTCAAGGGCGTGCTGCCGATCAAGCGCCTGCTGGTCAACGATCCGGAAAAACAAGTAGCCGCGGTGATGGCCAGCGACACGGTCAGCTTCCATCCCGACGAAGACGGCTACGAAGCCGCTCAGGCGTTCGAGCGCTACGACCTGATTTCCGCGCCCGTGGTAGACAAGCACGGCAAGTTGATCGGGCGTCTGACCATCGATGTCATGGTCGACCTGATTCGTGAAGAAAGCGAAAGCGAAGCGTTGCGTACGGCCGGTCTGCGCGAGGAAGAAGACATCTTTGCCTCGGTGTGGCGTTCGCTGCGCAACCGCTGGTCATGGCTGGCGATCAACCTGATCACGGCGTTCATGGCTTCGCGGGTGATCGGCCTGTTCGAAGGCTCGATCGAAAAGCTGGTAGCCCTGGCGGCGTTGATGCCGATCGTGGCCGGTATTGGTGGCAACTCCGGCAACCAGACCATCACCATGATCGTGCGCGCCATGGCGCTGGACCAGGTCAGCCCTGGCAACGGCAATACCAAGCGCCTGATGCGCAAGGAGCTGGGCGTTGCGCTGGTCAATGGCGTGGTGTGGGGCGGCGTGATCGGGGTTGTGGCGTATTTGCTGTATGGCAGCTGGTCACTGGGCGTGGTGATGACCGCGGCGATGACCCTGAACCTGCTGCTCGCCGCTTTCATGGGCGTATCGATTCCCATGGCTCTGGCCAGGTTCGGCCGCGACCCGGCCATGGGCGCCAGTGTGATGATCACCGCCGTCACCGACAGTGGCGGGTTCTTCATCTTCCTGGGTCTGGCCACGCTGTTCCTGATGTAGCGCGGCGCGTCGGCTACACGGCGGCGCGGTCTGCGCGGCTGTCGGCGGCTCCCACACGGAAAACCCGATCGTGCAGGAGCCGCTGGTGGCCGCGAAAGACCACCGCGGTGTGTCAGCTACCAACGCGGCGCGGGCGTTGCGGACGATGACTGCTCCTACAGACCGGCGAAATGCTTGACCGCCAAGGGCTTGCCCAGTGGGCCACGCCAGATGCGCTGCGCGTCCGCCCCTTGCCCCTGTTGCCAACTCAAGCCCAGCAAGCGCTGATCGAGCCGCTTGATGTGGGCCTTCTCGAACTGCTCGAAGGCCATGCCTTCACGACGATAGTGAAAGTGCACGTACCATAATGGCTTGGCGGGCCGCGCGCTGATGTCGCTCACCTCGTACTCCTGCAGAAAGTCCCGCTGTCCAGGTCCCACGCCGATGTCCCGGCGATGGCCCAGCTTGGTAATCTCGACCTGACGTTGTTCCAGCAGATAGTCCAGGTAGCCCTCGGTCGGCGTCTGACTGTCCATCGACTGACGAATGCGCATGGCTCGCCCTTTGGCCCGCAGTTCTCTGGCGCGTTCGCGCAGGCGCTTGGCCAGTCGATGATCAGGGGCCTGTCGTTCGATCGCTTGTGCACGCAGTTCCAGTTGTTTGCCCTGGTTGACCATCAGGTCTTCGAGATTGGCAGGTGGCTCACCTGGAACGGCATAGCTTTCCACGCGCCGCTCGTGTCCAGGCGTTGCATCCAGCCAGTGTTGACCCTCGGCCAGCAGATCTCGCAGCACTGGAAGGTTGGCACTCGAGGCCGAAGTCGTATGGGGCTCGGTCTGCAGGTGCCATTTGCCCGCAGACTTTCGATAGGTTTCGATCCGCCCTCCAGTCCCGGTCAGGGTAAATACCTGCTCGCCATCGATGCTTCGCCCTTCATCGCCAATGAAGAAGTCATGGTCATGGGTTTCGAACACTCGGCGCGTGGGCTGGTTTGGATGATGTGGCGGTCGCGGGATATTGCTCAAACGCGGCATGGTTCTATCCACCTGCTCGATCAGCCGATCCAGTGAGCGGTTCATGCGCTCCATATGATCGAGTTCGAAACGTTCGGGCCGGTTGCGTTTCCAGACGTTCAGTTGTGCTCGGTAGTCCGCATAGATTTGCCGAGAAGAGCGCAGGACATTCTGCCTTTCGCGCAGCGAAGCTTTGGTGCTTTGCAGATGGTAGTGGCTTTCCAATGCATGATGGAAACGATTGCGCTGCTCGGCGGTGTCGAGCAGATGGAACATGGCCGAAAGGTCATCGAGCGCAGCGGTCTTGTGCACAAGCTGGGTCAGGTTGGAGGCCCGAGCGATTTCCATATCGGCAGGGTCGATGCTGTCCAGGACGTCCCGGAGCGTTGCCCGATCAGCCCGATCGGTCACCTTCTCGGCCCAGTGCTGGGCTTGTTCGAGCCGCTGTTCCATCAGATCCATTTGTTCGAGCAGTTCCACCCGCTTGCGACGATGCTGACGCATCAGGTGTTGTGGCAGGTCGAACAGATCGCCTGGTTGCTTGCTTTGATTGAGCGCATCGCTCAACTCGTGGGCCTTGTGCTTGGCGATGTTGGCAGCGTTGATTTCCCGACCAGCAATGATATAGGCGACTTCGCTGCGAAACTGTCGATTACGGCGAAGGAAATCTCGGGTCACGAAGCCGGCGTGCTCTTCGAGTTGCGCGTGCAGGGCTTTGGCTTTGGCGATGTCGCTGGCGCACGCGGCTTCGGCCAACGGCCTCAGAACGGGTTGTGCTGCATGGCCACTGATCAAGGGTTCATGACGTGCCAGTTGCTCGCGCAGCAGCCGATTGTGTTCATCGATGCCGCTGGCCAGTTCGAAATGGCGTCGATACTGGCGATCTACCAACCAGCGGGGCAAACGGTCACGAATGGCCGCTGGCCATAGGGGTTGCAGGCCATCGGCGGCGCGGTGGCCCAGGTAGCCCAGTACGCCGCCACCGCCTGCCAGGCCTTCGTTGATCAAGGTGCCATACAGCGTGCCATGGGTTTCCCAGCGCCCGGCGGCATCCAGCGCGATCGGTTGTCGATAGGTTTTCTGTGCAGTCCCGTAGAGCCGCCAGGTACGCGGACTGTCATGCAACTGTACGCGGTAGACCACGCCGTCACGCACGATGAAGTCGCCCTCGGCATGACGGTAGATATTGCGGTAGAGGCCCTGGGCGCCCGGTTGCACGTTGCTCAAGGACAGCGGTCCGGTGTAGTGATAGCCGGCGAACGGATTGGCTCGCGCCACCGTTGTCATCCGCGCCGGCGCTTCAGGCGCACCCAGGCGCCGGGCGGTTGCCGACCATTGACGGGCTCGCGTGGTCAGTCGGGCATTAGGTGCGGATGCCGAGCCGGGTACGGTGTCGATCACCGCATCGATCAGCCCGGCGAGCACGGCTTCCAGCTGATTCAAGGCCTCGGCCAGGTCACCCTTGAGCAAGCCGCTGACCGCGTTGTTGGCGGCAGTCCAGAGATCATAGACAGCCAAGGCCGTCCCGATGAAAGGCAACACGCCAAAGGCCATCTTGATGTAGTCGAAGACATTGCCTCGGCTCAGTGCCGCCTGCTCCAGATACAGCGCGTCGTTGCTACGCCCCAGCAGGCGCTGTGCTTCGATCAGACGGCCCATGTGCGCATCGACCAGGTGATTGGCCAGAGACGTGGTGCTCGGCCAGGGACCGCCAACGCTGATCAATCCATCGAAGTTGCGCAGCGCCGCTTCTTTGATACGTGCCTGATGGTTGGCGAAATCCCCGGTGATGGCTCTGCCCGCCAGGTAAGTGACCATCTTCTGTTCCACGCACAATGCGAACAGCCCCCGGCGCGCCTGCTCCAGGTTGGCGTATTCACGCAAGCTGCGATGGTCCGGGCTGTCGGGCAGGTAGAGGAGGGTGAGCCCGCCATGGCGGTCATGCACGAAGGTGACGCCGGAGAGCGTAGTGGGCAGTTCGTTCGTGTCGCGACCACCGACTTGCAGGCGTGCTGCCAGCAGCTGTACGTCATGCTTGCCCGATTTGAACGTGGCGCTGTCACTGGCATCGATGGCCAGCGTCAGCAGGCGCAGGCCAGCGGTGCTGATCGTGCCCTGGTGGCGAGCATATTCGCCCTGCATCTGCAGCATCAGTCGCACAGGTTCCACCAGGCACTCGCGCTGGTAGGCCTGGGCAAACGGATGCTGCCCGGCCGAGCCCATGAACGCGGTACGAATCCTGTCTTCATACGCCTGGGCCAGGTTCAGGTCGGTGACGGTCTTGCGCAGGTAGGCGATGTCGATGCCAGCGATCAACCGAGCACGTTCAGAAGGTTCGGTGCTTTGAACGCGTACGTCCATGAATCGCATGCGCTGCAACAGGGGCGCATCGATGTTGTGCTGCGCCAATGTTTCCAGACTCCAGAGGGTACGTTTCTCGCTGGCGTGGGCGATGGTCTGCTGTGGTGTGCCGGGGGCGCCGGAGCCTGCGACCGGCTCTTTGCGATAGATCACAGCGTCGGGAATGTCGAGCTCGACGGTCGCCTCTGCGGTCAATTCGAAATCGCGACGCAGCCTTTGTTGCACGAGCCCCTGGGCAAACTGCTGCGCATCGGGGAGATCACGTTGCAGTTGCTGGTAGGACAGACGCATGGCACGAATGTAGTCACTGATCACCCCGCGCAACCGCTCGCGATCGTTGACGGGCAGTTGCTTGAGCCACGCAGGCAGGCCTTGGGTGAGGCTCTGGCTGTAGGCTTGTTCGGTCAGTTGCACATAGGCGCGATCCCGGGCCGCGTGGGTCGGTACTTGCAGATGCTGGTAGGTCTGCTGGACCAGTCGTTGCAAGGCGTCTGCGCGTTCGCGCAGATGAGTAGCGGCTGGCAGGCTGTGGATGAGCTTACTGGCCGCTTCCTCGCACTCGTACAGTTGAGCCTGCAAACCATAGTCGAAGATATCACCTGCCACCGGCGACAGATTCAGGCTCACTTCACTACTGCTCGACACTTGGCGTAGCAGCGCCTGCTCCAATTCCGGCAGCGATTGGTACAACTGCAGACCGCCTCCCACCCCAGGCCAATACAGCAGCAGCGCGCCCGGTTCGGACGCCGGGCGCAAGGTCTGGGCCTGGGCGAACACGGCGACGCCCGGCAACTCTTCGGTCTGGGTAGTGGTCGTGGCGCCCTGGACCGTGAGGGTCGAGACCGATACGGCGGCGGCAACCACCTGGTCGCCATCAGGGATCGGCTGGCCGGGCATCGCCAGCCACGCTTGCAGCGGTTGCGCCTGCGCCTGACTGATGTGCCCAAGCGCTTGCTGCAAGGCCAGCTCGGCGCGAAGTCCTTCGATGCGCGCCTGATAAAGGGCGGTGTAGTGAGCATTGGGCAGGTAGCGCAGTCGATAAAGATCGCTCAGCTTCTGGGCATCGAGCAACCCGGCGGCAGCTTGCGAAGCGGCATCCTGTGCATCGGTCAGTGCCTTGCGCAGGGCGTTGAGGCGACGCCAGGCTGGGCCGTCAGTACTTTGGGCGTGCTCGTCACCCAGCAACCGAACCATTGCATCGTGCTCGGTTCTAGTCTGGGTCCAGCGCTGGCTTTGCGTGACGTCGGGGCTCAGGTTGCCGAACCCGGGGTACGCCTCTGGCGAGTCGTCCAGTTCAGCGACTTCCAGTGCGGGCAACTTGTTGAATGGTTGCAATGCCGTGCTAGAGGCCAGGCTCTGGTACTGCTGGCGACTTTGGCTCAGCCACTGCTTGCAGGCACTGGAGATTTGCCCTGATTGGAAGCTGAGCGCCACCCGTGCGGTGGTGTGTCGGGTCAGCGCTGGCCAGAACCGTCGGCTGTGTTGCAGCAGATAGTTCTGCAGGGCTTCCCGGTTCGCGAAGGCCAGCAAGGCAGGCGTTTCCCCAGGCACGTAGAGCAGTTGAGCCACCGGAGCATCACCGTCCAGTGTCATCACCAGCATGCCTGCCGCCTTCATTTTCTCGCCGTCTTCAAACTGCAGCGCCAGGGTTTCGACGTACACCGTTGGGTCATCGGATTGGGCGTGGTCGGCGAGCAGTGTCAGCAAGGGCTCAAGCTGCGCAAGCGTCAATTGGCCATGGTAGTAGGCCAGCTGTGCGGCGGCCTGCAAATGTCCGGTGAACGCCTGCTCGGCCTGTGCACGGCGTGAATGGGGGCTGCGCGGCGCGCGGCCGTTCCAATACTCGATCCAGTGCTGCTTGAGCCCTTCGTCGAGGGCTTCGTTGGAAAGCGCTGGTTGCTGTGCCTTGAGGTTGATCAGGACATCGCTGGCGACGGGCAGTTGATCCAGTAGGGTGTGCAACGTCGCATATGACTGTTGCCACAGCAGCGTGCCCTCCTGCAGTAACCGATCATGGCGCATCGGGTAGCGTTGGTAGGGTACGGGCCGCAGGGTCAGGGCAGGGATGAAATCGATCATGGGCAGGTTCCGTGTGGTCGGGCAATGACCGGATTGGCCACTGCTGCGAGCATTACGAACCTGCCTGAGCGCCTCGCGGCGCTACATAGATAGGCCGCGAACCGTGACTCGGATCAACGTACCGCGCTGACGCCGTCCAGGGTGGAGAACGAGGTGTCCTTGGCAGTCAGCAGGAAGTCACGCATGTAGGGCGCGTCGAGCATGTCGGTGCGCACCGCTGCATACAGCGTTGCAAACAGGCCCTTGTCGCCCAGGCGCTTGGCCTTCACATAGCCGCGCGAACTGTATTCGTGCAGCGCCCAGTGGGGCATGCCACAGACGCCGCGACCGCTGGCCACCAACTGCATCATCATCACCGTCAGCTCGGAGGTGCGCACCTGCGCCGGTTCGATGTCGGCCGGCTCCAGGAAGCGCGTGAATATGTCCAGCCGGTCGCGCTCCACCGGGTAGGTGATCAGGGTTTCGCTGGCCAGGTCTTCGGGCACGATGAAGGGTTTGCTCGCCAGTGCGTGCTGGTTGGCCACCGCCAGCATGGCCTCGTAGGTGAAGAGCGGTACATAGGTAATGCCCGGCAGCTCCAGTGGGTCGGAGGTCACCACCAGGTCCAGGTCGCCGCGGGCGAGGGCCGGCAAGGGCGCAAAAGCGAAGCCGGAGGCCAGGTCCAGTTCCACCTCCGGCCAGGCGTCGCGGAATTGGTCGATGGTCGGCATCAGCCACTGGAAACAGCTGTGGCATTCGATGGCCATGTGCAGCCGGCCTGCGGTGCCGCCGGCCAGACGAGCGATGTCACGCTCGGCGCCGCGCAATAACGGCAGTGTGGCGTCGGCCAGCTGCAGCAGGCGCAGCCCGGCGCTGGTGAAGCGAATCGGTTTGGTCTTGCGCACGAACAGTTGCATACCCAGGCGCTCCTCCAGTTCCTTGAACTGGTGGGACAGCGCCGACTGGGTCAGGTGCAGGCGCTCGGCGGCTTCCACCAGGCTGTCTGCCTCGCGCAGGGCGTGCAGGGTTTTCAGGTGACGGATTTCGAGCACCTTGGTCTCCATGAGTAGAACTTGTGATCAACACGAAAAGATTGAGTTTGTCTCATGTTGGTGTGGTTGTCGACAATGGCGCCATCATTTACAAGGAGCTGCACTCATGGCACTGGCCCACACCCTCGGATTTCCTCGCATCGGCGCCGACCGCGAACTGAAGAGGGCGCTCGAAGCGTATTGGAAAGGCGATCTCGACCGGGCAGCCCTGCGCCAGACCGGCCGCGAGCTGCGTGCCCGCCACTGGCAGTTGCAAGCGCAGGCCGGCATCGAGTTGCTGCCGGTGGGCGACTTCGCCTGGTATGACCAGATGCTCGCGCACTCGGCTGCCTTCGGCGTGGTGCCCAGCCGTTTCGCCGATGCCCTGGGTGCCGATGGCAGGCCCACGCTCGACACGTTGTTCGCCATGGCGCGTGGTGCCGGAAGCTGTTGCGGCGGTGCAGCGGGCGAGAACCAGCATGCTTTGGAGCTGACCAAGTGGTTCGATACCAACTACCATTACCTGGTGCCTGAATTCAGTGCCGACCAGCGCTTCGTGCTCAGTTGGGAACAGTTGTTCGAAGAGGTCGACGAGGCGGTCGCGCTCGGTCACGAGGTCAAGCCCGTGCTGATCGGGCCGCTCACGTACCTGTGGCTGGGCAAGGCCAAGGGCTCGGCCTTCGACAAGCTCGACCTGCTGGAACGGCTGTTGCCGGTGTACGGTGAGATCCTTTCGCGCCTGGCCCGGCAAGGGGTGGAATGGGTGCAGATCGACGAACCGATCCTGGGCCTGGATTTGCCCCAGGACTGGAAGAATGCGTTCGAGCGCGCCTACCACATTCTCCAATACTCACCGCTGAAGAAGCTGCTGGCGACCTATTTCGCCAGCCTGGACGACAACCTTGGCCTGGCTGCGGGCCTGCCGGTAGACGGTCTGCACGTCGACCTGGTGCGCGCGCCCGAGCAACTGCCGGCAGTGCTCGACCGTCTGCCCACCTACAAGGTCCTGTCGCTCGGAGTGGTCAACGGCCGCAACGTCTGGCGCTGCGACCTGGAGGCGGCGCTTGCGCACCTGCACCAGGCCCGCGAGCGTTTCGGCGCCAATCTGTGGGTGGCCAGTTCCTGTTCGTTGCTGCACAGCCCGGTCGATGTGCGCCGCGAGGACCGCCTCGATGGCGAACTCAAGAGCTGGCTGGCTTTCGCCGTGCAGAAGTGCGAGGAAATCGCCGTGCTCGTGCAGGCCCTGAACACGCCCGAAGCGCTGCAGGTAAAGCAGGCGCTGGCGCAGAGTCAGGCGGTACGGGTCAGTCGCGAGCACTCACCGCGCATTCACAAGCCGGCCGTGCAAGCGCGCCTCGCAGCGGTGACGCCTGCCGACACGCAACGTTCGTCGGCCTTCGCCACGCGCATCGACGTGCAGCGGGCGCCCCTGCGCTTGCCGGCGTTTCCTACCACCACTATTGGCTCCTTCCCGCAAACTGCGTCGATTCGTCTGGCTCGCCAGGCGTACAAGTCCGGCAAGCTCTCGGCCAATGACTACACCGACGCGATGCATGTGGAGATTCGCCATGCGATCCAGGTCCAGGAGCGGCTAGGCCTGGATGTGCTGGTGCATGGCGAGGCCGAGCGCAACGACATGGTCGAGTACTTCGCCGAGCAGTTGGATGGCTACCTGATCACCCGCTTCGGCTGGGTACAAAGCTATGGTTCGCGCTGCGTCAAACCGGCGGTCATCTACGGCGACATCAGCCGCGAGCGCGCCATGACCGTGGACTGGATCACCTATGCCCAGCGGCAGACCGGCAAGTGGGTCAAGGGCATGCTGACCGGCCCGGTGACCCTGCTGATGTGGTCGTTCGCCCGAGAAGACCTGCCGCGGGAAGTCCAGGCACGGCAGTTGGCCCTGGCGGTCCGCGACGAAGTGCAGGACCTGGAGCGCGCCGGAATCCGTATCATCCAGATCGACGAGGCGGCGTTTCGCGAGGGGCTGCCGCTGCGCCGGGCCCAGTGGCCGGCCTACCTCGAATGGGCCGTGCAGGCGTTCAGGCTGTGCGCCAGTGGCGTGGCCGATGCGACGCAGATTCACACGCACATGTGCTACAGCGAATTCAACGACGTGATCGAGGCCATCGCCGCCATGGACGCGGATGTCATCACCATCGAGACCTCGCGCTCGGACATGGAGTTGTTGCAGGCCTTCGAAGCGTTCGAGTACCCCAATGACATCGGCCCGGGGGTGTACGACATTCATTCGCCGCGAGTCCCGGACACCGAACAGATGCTGCGCTTGCTGACCTTGGCCGCAGCGCGTATCCCGGCCGAACGGTTGTGGGTCAACCCCGACTGCGGGCTGAAGACCCGTGCCTGGCCCGAAACCGAAGCGGCGCTGGTCAACATGGTGGCGGCCGCGCGCCAGGCCCGGCAACGGCTGGCCTGAGCGCGAACCACAGACCGTACAGCGGAGTTCATCAAACGGTCACAGAAGTGTGGCAGCGCGATGTACGAAAGGTCATCAGACTCGCGCTTCAATGGGGTTCTGCGTTCTGGTGCAAGTCATGCGTCTATGGGTGTTTCTGACCGCGCTGCTGTGCGGTCAGTGGGTTTTTGCAGCTGCACGTTGCGATGTCGATGTTCCGCTTCAACACGCTCGACTGGCTCAGGTCAGCCTGGCCTATCAAAGTATCGGTCGCGTCCAGGACCCAGCGCTGTTGCTGGTGATGGGGCTGGGTGGGCAACTGATCGACTGGCCCGACGAAGTGGTCAGCGCCCTGTGTGAGCAGGGCTTTCGGGTGATTCGCTACGACAATCGCGATGTCGGCCTGTCGACCTGGTCGCAGCCGCCGCCGTCGGCCAACCTGGCCTTCGAGGTGCTGCGCTACAAGCTGGGCCTGGCGGTGTCGGCGCCGTACAGCCTGACCGACATGGCCGATGACGCACTGGGTTTGATGGATGCGCTGCAGGTGCAGCGCTTCCACGTGTTGGGCGCGAGCATGGGCGGGATGATCGCCCAGCACCTGGCCGACCGTGCGCCGCAGCGGGTGCAGAGCCTGACGCTGATCATGTCGAGTTCCGGCGCGCCGGGCCTGCCCGAGCCGCGTCCGGCCTTGCTTCAGCTGCTGGCCAAGCGCAGCGCGCCGAGCCGGGAGTTGGCGCTGCAGCAGCAGGCTGACTTGCTGGCAGCGTTGGGCAGCCCGCAGATCGCCGACGACCGCGCCGAGTTGTTGCATCAGGCGCAGGTGTCATACGACCGGGCTTTCAATCCGCTGGGGGTGCAGCGACAGATCATGGCGATTCTGGCCGAGCCTAGCCGGGTGGCCTTGCTCAACCGCCTGCGGGTGCCGACGCTGGTGGTGCATGGCACGGCCGATCCGCTGTTGCCGGTGATGCACGGGGTGCATCTGGCGGCGCATATCAAGGGCAGCCAGTTGCGGCTGATACCGGGGTTGGCGCATCGCTTCCAGGAGGCCTTCAAGGCGCCGCTGTTGGGGGCGGTGTTGCCGTACCTGGCGCAGCAGCGGCAGCGGGAAGGGGTGTTGGCGGGGTTGTAGTGGGTTTTGGGGTGTCAGGCGGGGCCTCTTCGCGGGCAGAGACCCGCTCCCACACAGAGCAAGTGGAGCCTTGAACTGTGGGAGCGGGTCTCTGCCCGCGAAGAGGCCCGCAAGCCAACCCCATATATCAGTTCAATCCGTACTTCTTGACCTTGTCGAACAGGGTGGTCTTGGCCATGCCCAGCTCCTGGCTGGCCTGGCTGAGGTTGCCCGCCGTTCGCTGCAGAGCCTCGGTCAGCAAGTTGCGCTCGAACGCCTCCACCGCTTCGGAAAAGCCCAGGCTGACCACGCTGGCCGCATCGTTCTTCTTGAAGGCCGGCAGGCCCAACGCATAACGCTCGGCCACGTTGCGCAGTTCGCGGACGTTGCCGGGCCAGTCGTGGCTCATCAGGCGCGACACCGTCTGCGCATCGAGTTCCGGCGGCTCGCGGTCGAAGCGCAGCGCAGCCAGCTGCAGGAAGTGCTGGAACAGCTCGAGAATGTCTTCACGGCGCTCGCGCAGCGGCGGCAACTCCAGCGTGACCACGTTGAGGCGGTAATACAGATCGCTGCGAAACTGGTTCTGCCGGCTCAACGCGTCCAGATCCGATTTGGTGGCAGCGATCAGGCGGCAATCCACAGCAATGCTCTGGTTCGAACCCAGGCGTTCCAGGGTGCGCTCCTGCAGCACCCGCAGCAGCTTGATCTGCAAGGGGATGGGCATGCTTTCCACTTCGTCGAGGAACAGGGTGCCCTGGTCGGCGTGTTCGATCTTGCCGATGCGGCGCTTGCCGGCACCGGTGAAGGCATTTGCCTCGTGACCGAAAATCTCGCTTTCGAACAACTGTTCCGGCAGCCCGCCGCAGTTGAGCGCCACGAACGGCTGTGGCTGACGGCGGCTGAAGTCGTGCAGGCAGCGGGCGACCAGCTCCTTGCCAGTGCCGGTTTCGCCTTCGATCAGCACGTTGGCCGAAGTGTCGGCGACATTGGCGATCAGTTCGCGCAGGTTCTGCATGGCCGGCGAGCGACCGATGATGCGACCCTCCAGGGAGCTGCGCTCGGCCAGTTGCCGACGCAAGGAGCTGACCTCGCGGGCCAGGCCGCGCTGCTCCAGCGCGCGGCGGACCACGTCCACCAGACGTTCGGGCGAGAAGGGCTTTTCCATGAAGTCGTAGGCGCCGCTGCGCATGGCACCCACGGCCATGGAGATGTCGCCATGGCCGGTGATCAGCACCACCGGCAGGCTGGGGTCACGCGCCTTGAGTTGGCTCAGCAGTTCCAGGCCGTCCATGCCGGGCAGGCGGATATCGCTGACGACGATGCCGGCGAAGTCGTCGCCGATGCACGCCAGCGCGGCCTCGGCACTGGCCACGCCCTGGCTGGGAATGTCTTCCAGCGCCAGGGCCTGCTGGCAGCCGAGCAGTACATGGGGGTCGTCTTCGACGATCAGGACGGTCAAGGCGTTCATGGCGACTCGCTGGGCGACGCTGCCGCAAGCGGCAGGCTGAGAATGAAAGTGGTGCCACCGTCGGCGGGATGCTCGACGGCCAGGTTGCCACCGGCGGCCGCCGCCAGGCTGGCCGACAGGGTCAGGCCAAGGCCCAGGCCGTGATCGCCGGGCTTGGTGGTGAAGAACGGTTCGAACAGGTGCTTGCGGGTCTCCACATCGATGCCGTGGCCGTTGTCGCGCACGCGCAGGGCGTAGCGCTCACCCTCCATGCGGCCGTCCAGCCACAGCGTCGGTTCCGATGCGCCGGCGGTGGCATCCAGCGCGTTGCCGATCAGGTTGACCAGAATCTGCTCGAGACGGGTCTGGTCGATGGCCAGTTGCAGCTCGGCGCACGTGCGTTGCACGCTCAGATGGCTGGCCTCGATGCGGCTGGCCAGCACCTGCAGCGCACCGTCCAGGGCCTTGCCCAGGCTGGCCTGACCCTTGTCGTCGCCACGCCGAGCGAAGGAGCGCAGGCTGGCGGTGATGCGGCCCATGCGATCGATCAGTTCGTTCATGGTGCTCAGGTTGGTGCTGGCCGTGTCCAGCGCTCCGCGCTCCAGGAAGCGCACGGTATTGCCCGACAAGGTGCGCAGCGCTGCCAGCGGCTGGTTGAGCTCGTGGGCGATGCTGGTCGACATCTGCCCGATGGCCGCCAGCTTGCCTGCCTGGACCAGTTCATCCTGGGCCTTGCGCAGGGTTTCCTCGGCCTGACGGCGTTCACGGATCTGGCCCTTGAGCCGTTCGTTGCTGGCGCGCAGGTCCTGGGTTCGCTCGGCGATGCGGCGCTCCAGGTGACTGTTGGCCTGTTCCAATGCCTCACGAGCGGCCAGGCGGGTGGCCAGCACCTTGCGTCGTTCGTTCCAGGCGATCAGCAGGAAGGCCAGCAAGGCAAACGCCACGGCCACTAGCACGCCCTGGACGATGGCTTCGTGGCGCAGGTCCTGCAGGGACGTGAGCAGCGTGAAACGCCAGGGTGTATCGGCCAGGCGCCGCGACTGCGACAGGTAGGTGACGTTGATGTCCTTGCCCGGCTTGTCGGTGTGCGTGGCGAAGGTCAGCAGCTCCACGCCATCGGCCAGGCTCTGGCGGGCGAGGGGTTCGAGCTCGTTGAGCGGCCACCAGTAATACTGCAGGCTGCGCGCCAGGCGCTCCTTGATTTCCGGGGTCAGCGGGCGTATCGACTTCAACCGCCGTGCCGGATCGCTGGACAGGATGATGATGCCGTTCTCGTCGCTGACGAAGGCTTCCAGCCGAGCTTTCTGCCAGCGTTCCTCCAGCGCCTCCAGGCGCACCTTGATGACTGCCACGCCGATCAGCTTGCCGTGTTCCTCCAGGCCATGGGCGAGGAAATAGCCAGGCTCGCCAGTGGTGCTGCCGATGCCGTAGAAGCGACCCGGCTGGCCTCGAATGGCCGCCTGGAAGTAACCGCGGAAGGACAGGTCTTCGCCGAGAAAGCTGTCGGCATCGCGCCAGTTGCTGGTGGCCTGCACGCGGCCGGTGGTGTCGAGCACATAGATGGCGCGGCTGCGGCTGCGCCGGTTCAGGCCTTCCAGGTAGTCGTTGACCGCTTGGCGATGTTCGCCGTCGGGGTCGTTGAGCAGGGTCGAGACGCTGTCTTCGAGCTCCAGCAGGCTGGGCAGGTAGGTGTACTTGGTGATTTCGCTTTCGACCGCACGCGCGTGCAGTTCGAGCTGCCGCTCGCCGTTCTCGGACAAGGCACGAATACTGTTGTGCTCACTCACCAGAAAGCCCACGTAGCCCAGGCCCAGCGTCAACAGCAGGATCAGGGGCGGCAGGAACAGTTGGCGAATCAGGCGGGGCTTCACGATCAGGTCAGGCTTTGTGGCGGGCAGGCATTTCATCACAGTCGCCTTCAAGCAGCCAGCGTCCCGCGCCCGACAGCGCGGGCGCGGGACGGCCGGTCATCAGTGCTGCAGGATCTTGGCGAGGAATTGCTGAGCGCGGTCGGAGCGCGCGCTGACATCGCCGAAGAACTCTTCCTTGGGGCAGTCTTCGACGATCTGTCCCTGGTCCATGAAGATCACCCGGTTGGCAACCTTGCGCGCGAAGCCCATCTCGTGGGTCACGCACATCATGGTCATGCCTTCGTGGGCCAGTTGCACCATCACGTCGAGCACTTCGTTGACCATTTCCGGGTCGAGCGCCGAAGTCGGCTCGTCGAACAGCATGACCACCGGATCCATCGCCAGCGCACGGGCGATCGCCACACGCTGCTGCTGGCCACCGGACAGCTGGCCAGGGTGCTTGTGCGCGTGGGCCGACAAGCCGACGCGTTCGAGCAGTTGCAGGCCCTTTTTCGTGGCCTCTTCCTTGCTGCGGCCCAGCACCTTGATCTGCGCGATGGTCAGGTTTTCGGTGATGGTCAGGTGCGGAAACAGCTCGAAATGCTGGAACACCATGCCCACCCGCGAGCGCAGCTTGGGCAGGTTGGTCTTGGGGTCGGCGATGGAGGTGCCGTCGACCACGATGTCGCCCTTCTGGAAAGGCTCCAGGGCATTCACGCACTTGATCAGGGTCGACTTGCCCGAACCCGATGGCCCGCACACCACGACCACTTCGCCTTTCTTGACCTCGGTGCTGCAATCGGTGAGCACCTGGAAGTCGCCATACCACTTGTTGATGTTCTTGATGGAGATCATACGGCTAACCTTTTTTGCAGACGCTTGACCAGAAGGGAGGCGCTGAAACTGATGACGAAGTACACCACGCCGGCGAAGATCAGGAACTCGTTGGCCCGACCGATGATGTCGCCGCTGGCACGCGCCGAGTTGAGGAAGTCCACCAGGCCGACGGTGTAGACCAGCGAGGTGTCCTGGAACAGGATGATGCTTTGCTGCAACAGCAGCGGGGTCATCTTGCGAAACGCCTGGGGCAGGATGATCAGGCGCATGGTCTGACCGTAGTTCATGCCCAGCGCTTGCGCCGCGCCCATCTGGCCCTTGGAAATGGACTGCACACCGGCGCGCACGATTTCACAGAAGTACGCGGCCTCGAACATCATGAAGGCCACGAGGCACGAGGTGAAGGCGCCCACCGGCGTGTCTTCGCCGGTGATCCAGCGCAGCACGAAAGGAACCGCCAGGTAGAACCAGGTGATCACCAGCAGCAGCGGAATGGAGCGGAAATAGTTGACGTAGGCGCCGGCGAAGCGCGACAGCAGCTTGTTCGACGACAGCCGCATCAGGGCCAGCACGGTGCCCAGCGCAATGCCGCCGATGACGCCCAGCACCATCAGCTGCAAGGTCATGACCATGCCGTTCCACATGCCCGGCAGGGCTGGAATGATTCCACTGAAGTCCATCATTTACCTCCCAGGGAGATCAGCCCAGGCACGGCGAGCTTGCGCTCGAACACCCGCATCAACAGCATCAGGCTCATGTTCAGGGTGAAGTAGATCAGCGTGGCCAGGGTGAAAGCCTCGAACAGATTGGCCGAGAACTCCGCGGTCTGCTTGGTTTGCGCCAGCAGCTCCATCAGGCCGATCAACGAGGCCACCGACGAGTTCTTGAACACGTTGAGGAACTCAGAGGTGAGCGGCGGAATGATGATGCGGTAGGCCTGGGGCAGCAGCACGTTCCAGTAGATCTGCGACAGGCTGAAACCCATCGCTCGGGCGGCCGATTCCTGGCCGCGCGGCAACGCCTGGATACCGGTACGCACCTGCTCGCAGACCCGCGCAGCGGTGAACAGGCCCAGGCAGACCACCACGCTCAGGAACGCCGAGGTGGTCGGATTGAGGTCCTGCTTGTACCACTCCTGCATGCCTTCGGGCAGCAGGTCGGGTACCAGGAAATACCAGATGAACAGCTGCACCAGCAGCGGCACGTTGCGGAACAGCTCGACGTAGCAGGTCGCGATACCCGAGACCCAGCGGCTCGGCACGGTGCGCATGACACCCAGTACCGAGCCCAGCAGCAGGGCGATGATCCAGGCGACCACGGCAATGGCGATGGTCCAGCCCAGGCCGGAGATGTACCAATCCAGGTAGATCTCGCTGCCGACGCCAGTGGACTTGAAGAAGACGCTCCAGTCCCAGTTGTAATTCATGGGGAATACCCCTCGGAAATTGATTCACGGGCACAGGCTTTCACCCGAGCGCCGGGCGGCGTTCGGGTGAAATCAGGGTGGTGCTTACGACTTCTTGTCGGGAGCCGGCTTGTCGTTGGGGTTGGCGATCAACGCCTTGAGCTCGTTGCTCATGGGGAAGCCCAGGTTCAGGCCTTTTGGCGGGATCGGCTGGTTGAACCACTTGTCGTAGATGCCGTTGATGTCGCCCGAGGCGAAGGTTGCCTTGATGGCATCGTCCACGGCTTTCTTGAACGGCTCGTCGCCTTTGCGCACCATGCAGCCGTAGATTTCATAGGACTGCGGGGTACCGGTGACTTCCCAGTCGGTCGGCTTCTTGGCCTTGGCCATTTCGCCGGCGAGCAGGGCGTCGTCCATCATGAAGGCGACGGCGCGGCCCGATTCGAGCATCTGGAAGGACTCGCCGTGGTCTTTCGCCGAGACGATGTTCATTCCCATCTGCTTGTCGGCGTTCATCGACTTGAGGATGCGCTCGGAGGTGGTACCGGCGGTGGTGACGACGTTCTTGCCTTTCAGGTCGTCGAAATCCTTGTAGGACGAATCTTTCTTGCTCAGCAGACGGGTGCCGATCTCGAAGATGCCGACGGAGAAATCCACTTGCTGGGCGCGTTCGGCGTTGTTGGTGGTGGAGCCGCACTCCAGGTCGATGGTGCCGTTCTGCACCAGCGGGATACGGGTCTGCGAGGTCACCAGGTTGTACTTGACCTTCAGGTCCGGCATGTCGAGGTCTTTTTTCAGGGCCTCGACCACCTTGAGCTGGATGTCATGGGAGTAGCCGACCGGCTTGCCGGACGCATCGGCAATGTACGAGAAGGGGATCGAGGCGTCGCGGTGACCGAGGGTGATGGTGCCCGAATCCTTGATTTTCTTCAGGGTGCCGGTGAGTTCGGCGGCCAACGCTGGAGTACTGATCAGAGCGGCGGCAATGGCGGCGCTCAGGAGTTTTGGAACGATGCGCATCAGTGAATCCTCGACTTTGTTTTTTTTATCGAGCCCGCAGGCCCTCGGGGTACGGCGAAGCTCGGCGGCTGGTATGCGCCGGTTTCGTTGAAGAGTGTAGAGCATGAGTCATGCCAAGGCGGGGGATGTGGCTCAGAGCCAGGTCGGCTGGGGCGGGCAGCACTTTTGAGGAGGGAGAGGGATAAGAGGGTCGTTCGGGAATCCGAATATCCAAGGGTGCCATGGACGGATTTCCGAGTCGCTGCAAGCATTCGCGAGCAGAGGGCTCGCCGCCCGCCCCGCTCCCGCAGGTGAAACATAAGCATTCGCGGGCAGAGCCCGCTCCCACATGCACCGCGGTCCTTGTGGGAGCGGGTTCTACCCGCGAAGAGGCCCTTGGATCAAACCCTCAAAACCGCGGCTTCACCGCCTTCCAATCAGGCTTGTACCGAGCCATCTGCCGCACGTCGTCCCGTGAACGAATCCCGCAGCGCAGGAACTGCTCATGCAACATGCCCAACTGGTCGCGATCCAGCTCCAGACCCAACCCAGGGGTCTTGTTGATCTTCACGCAGCCATCGACGATCGGCAGCTTGCCGCCCTTGATCACCTCTTCGTCCGGCTCCTGCCACGGATAATGGGTGTCGCAGGCATAGTCCAGATTCGGCACCGAGGCGGCCACATGCGCCATGGCCATCAAGCTGATACCCAGGTGCGAGTTCGAGTGCATCGACACCCCCAGTCCCCAGGTCTGGCACATGCTCGCCAATACCTGGGTATCACGCAGCCCGCCCCAGTAGTGGTGATCGGCGAGCACGATCTGCACGCTGTTGCGCTCGACACTGCGGCGGAACTCGGCGAAGTCGGTCACCACCATGTTGGTGGCCAGCGGCAGCCCGGTGCGTTTGTGCAACTCGGCCATATCGTCCAGGCCGGGGCAGGGGTCCTCGTAGTACTGGAGACTGTCTCCCAGCAATTCGGCCATCCTGATCGACGTCTCCAGCGACCAGTTGCCGTTGGGGTCGATGCGCAGCGGATGGTTGGGAAAGGCCTTCTTCAGCGCCAGAATGCAGGCCACTTCACGCTCGGGTTCCAAGGTCCCGGCCTTGAGCTTGATGCTCTTGAAACCGTACTGCTCGATCATGCGCCTGGCCTGGCCGACGATCTGCTCCTCGTTCAACGCCTCGCCCCAGTTGTCAGCAGGGTAGGGCGAATCGACGTGCTCGGCGTACTTGAAGAACAGGTAGGCGCTGAAAGGCACTTCATCGCGCACCGCACCGCCGAGCAGGTCGACCAGTGGCCGATTCAGCGACCGCGCCTGAAGATCGAGCAGCGCCACTTCGAAGGCCGAGTAGGCATTGGTCACGGCCTTGCTGGCATGTGAACCGGGAGCCAGTTCGGCACCGCTCACGCTGGCCGGCTTGTGCCGGGCCACGGTGCTGGCGACGATCTGGCGCAGGCCATTGAGGTTGAACGGATCCAGGCCGGGCAGTTGATCCTTGATGGCCATCTGAATGGCCAAGGCCGGGGCATCGCCATAGCTTTCACCCAGGCCGACGTAGCCGTTGTCGCTTTCCACCTCGATGATCGAGCGCAAGGCATAGGGTTCGTGGATACCGCTGGCGTTGAGCAATGGCGGGTCGCGGAAGGCGATGGGAGTGACGGTGACACGTTTGATCTTCACAAGCTTCTCCTCGGGGTGCAGGCCCGCTATCGCGGACCATTCCTTTCTAGTACACGGCGGTCAGTGCGCGGCGGCAGGTTGCAGTGGCTTGTCATCGGGCTTCTGCCCGCGAGGCCGGGTGCGGGCGAAGAACACCACGATCGCGGCCAGCACCGAGGTCGCGGCCAGGCCGTAAAGGCCGCCCTGGATCGAGCCGGTCTTCTCTTCCAGAAAGCCGAATACGGTGGGCGCGACGAAGCCGCCCAGGTTGCCCACCGAGTTGATCAGCGCCAGGACGGCGGCGGCGATCCGGGCGTCCAGATAGGCCTGCGGGATAGGCCAGAACAGCGCCGATGCCGCCTTGAACCCCACTGCAGCGAAGCAGATGGCGACGAAGGCGAACACCGGGCCGCCATAGGTCGACATGAACATCCCCCCGGCCGCGATGATCAGCGTCGTCGCCACCCACGCCTGCTGGTGCTTGAAGCGGGCGGCGAGGGCTGCGAAGCCATACATGGCGGCAATCGAGATGATCCAGGGGATGGAGTTGAACAGCCCCACTTCGAAGTCCGAGACGTTGCCCATCTTCTTGATCATGCTCGGCAGCCAGAAGGTGGCGCCATAGATGGTCAGCGCCACCGAAAAGAAGATGAAGCAGAACACCAGGATCTGGGTGTCGGCGAGCAGCTTGAAGATCGACGGCTTGACCACATGCTCGGCTTCACGGGCGCGCTGTTCCTCGGCGATCATCCCGCTCAGGGTCGTCTGCTCGGCAGGGGTAAGCCACTTGGCCTCATGGATGTGCGATTGCAGCCAGTAGTAGACGAACCCGCACAGCGCCACCGATGCGCCGCCTTCGATCAGGAACATCCACTGCCAGCCATGCAGGCCCAGCCCGGTCACGCTCAGCAGGGCGCCGGTGATGGGGCCGGAAATGATCGAGGCGATGGCCGAGCCGCTGAGGAAGATCGCCATGGCCTTGCCGCGTTCGCTGGCAGGCAACCACTGGGTGAAGTAGTAGAGCACGCCGGGATAGAAGCCTGCCTCGGTGACGCCGAGCAGGAAGCGCATGACATAGAAACTGGTCTCGCCTTGAACGAAGGCCATGCCCATGGCCACCAGGCCCCAGGTGAACATGATCCGGGTCAGCCAGGCGCGGGCGCCGAAGCGTTGCAGAAGCATGTTGGACGGCACTTCGAACAATGCGTAGCCAACGAAGAACAAACCAGCGCCCAGACCATAGGCCGCAGCGCCGATGCCCAGGTCGGTTTCCATGTGGGTGCGGACGAAACCGATGTTCACCCGGTCGATGTAGTTGACGATGAACATCACGACGAACAGCGGCAGTACGTGCCGCTTGACCTTGGCCACTGCGCTGGCGAGCACGCTGGGGTCGACGGCACCGGATTGAACGTTCAAGGGCGACACTCCGATCATTGTTTTTTTTGGAGGGCTCGATCATGAACTTGAGGTATTGTTTCAGTCCAATTCAAGTTGGCACTTGATTGATACCGAGGTTGAATCAATGTTCGAACTCAGCCAGCTCCGTTGCTTCACCACCGTGGCCACGGAACTCAACTTCCGCCGGGCTGCTGAGCGCCTCAACATGACGCAGCCGCCGCTAAGTCGGCAGATCCAACTGCTGGAGCATCATCTGGGCGTCGAGCTGTTCACCCGTAGCACGCGCAGCGTGGCGTTGACGGCGGCGGGTCGGGCCTTTTTCATCGAGGCGCAGAATCTGCTGGAGCGTGCCCAGCAAGCTGCGGTGTCGGCACGCCGCTTCGCCGATGGCGACATCGGCTCGGTGAACATCGCCTTCGTCGGCAGTGCGGTGTACGAATTCCTGCCCAAGGTCATCGCCGAAGCGCGGCTCAAGCAACCGCAGGTGAAGATTGACCTGTCGGAAATGAACACCTACCAGCAGCACGAGGCCTTGCGTGCCCGGCGTATCGATCTGGGCATCGCCCGCGCGCCGTTGCTCGACAGTGGTTACCTCACCGAATGCCTGGTGCGCGAACCATTCGTGCTGGCAACGCCGGCCACCCATCGGCTGGCCAATGCAGCCCAGGTACGTGTGCAGGATCTGGACGGTGAACCCTTCCTGATGTACTCGCACGCCGCCTATCCACCGTTCAACGAATTGCTCACCGGCATGCTGCGTTCGGCTCAGGTGACCCCGCAATACGTGCAGTGGCTGGGGTCGTCGCTGACCATCCTGGCGCTGGTCAACGCTGGCATGGGGGTGGCGTTGGTGCCGCGCTGCGCCACCAGCGTGGTCTTCAAGAATGTGATGTTCCGCGATATCGATCTGGGGGAGGGCGTGCAGAGCGAACTGCACCTGATCTGGCGAGAGAGCAATGACAATCCGGCGTTCGCCATTCTGCTTAAGGCAATCAAGGGCGCAGCCAAGGATGGGTGGGGCGGAGAAAATAGCTGATCAAAAAATGATCATGTTTCGCTGGGCCGTGTGGCCCGTGGCCTGCAGCGTGTTCTCCCAAGCTTATCCACAGGCAGGTGCACGTCGAATGTGCACAACCCCTTGAAACTGCTCGTTTTTTAATCGACGGCTGGAAACGCTGGCGGGCCGTGGCCTGCAGGGTATTGCACCCAGCTTATGCACAGCCTCATGCAGCTTTTTGTTGGATAACCCATGAGAGTGACTGGCCAGCCCCCTGAAGCACAGAGACACCCGGGGGGCTGAGTACCTGTCAGCGGTTTCGTGCGTCCTTGGCATCCATCTCGGCGTTGCGTTCGTGTACCTTCTTGAGCTGCTCGTCGGTCAACGGCAGTTTCTGCGCGCTTTGCTTGAGCACCAGCAATCCACCGACGATCGAGCCGATGGCCACCAACAAGATCAACCAGGCATACCAGGGCATGAGGACACTCCTTGAACGGTGCGCCGAAGATGCGCGGCGCTTGTAGAGATTGGAGCGACAGGGTGTCGCAGTGGTTCCATCATAGCCCGTTCCTGCCCTGTGGCGACGCCGCCCGATGGCGACGTGGACAATCGTGGCAACGCCCCTGAGCCAGCAAAATCCGCTACAATGCGCGCCGATTTCGACCCGCCTTCAGAGAGCCCGCCATGTCCGCCTGCCAGACTCCCATCATCGTCGCCCTGGATTACCCAACCCGCGAGGCGGCTCTGAAGCTGGCCGATCAGCTGGATCCCACGTTGTGCCGGGTCAAGGTGGGCAAGGAACTGTTCACCAGCAGCGCGTCGGGCATCGTCGAAACCTTGAATGACAAGGGCTTCGAGGTGTTCCTGGACTTGAAATTCCACGACATCCCCAACACCACCGCCATGGCCGTCAAGGCTGCGGCGGAAATGGGTGTCTGGATGGTCAACGTGCATTGCTCTGGCGGCCTGCGCATGATGGCGGCGTGTCGCGAAGTGCTGGAACAGCGCTCCGGTGCCAAGCCGTTGCTGATCGGCGTGACCGTGCTGACCAGCATGGAGCGTGAAGACCTCGCTGCCATCGGCCTGGACATCGAACCACAGGAGCAGGTGCTGCGTTTGGCGGCGCTGGCGCAGAAGGCCGGCATGGACGGGCTGGTCTGCTCGGCACTGGAAGCCCAGGCCTTGAAGGCTGCGCATCCCGCTCTGCAGCTGGTCACTCCCGGCATTCGCCCAGCGGGCAGTGCTCAGGATGACCAGCGCCGTATCCTGACCCCTCGCCAGGCCCTGGACGCTGGCTCCGACTACCTGGTGATCGGCCGTCCGATCAGCCAGGCCGCCGATCCCGCTCAGGCGCTGGCCGACGTCGTGGCGCAGATCAACGCCTGATCAGGCCTGCTTGGGCTGACCGTTGGAGGCGTGCAGCCCGCCGTCCACGGGCAGGTTCACACCGTTGACGAAACGCGCGTCGTGGCTGGCCAGGAAGGCGATCACGTCTGCCACTTCTTCGGCCTCGGCAGCGCGACCCATGGGAATGCGCTCGGCGAATTTGTCCATCAGGGCCTTGTCGTCGGCCATGCCTGCTGTGAGCTCGCTCTTGGTCAGGGCAGGGCATACGGCATTCACGCGTACACCCTGGCCGCCGTATTCAAGCGCCAGGGCGCGGGTGAAGTTCGTGACCGCACCCTTGGCGGCGTTGTAGAAGCTCATGCCCCAGTCGCCGCCCAGGCCCGATACCGACGACACGTTGATGATGCTGCCGCCGCTCTTGAGCAAATGCGGCATGGCGGCGCGGCAACCGTAAAACACACCGTCCACGTCGATCGACATCACGCTGCGCCAGTCGTCCAGCGAGGCCTCGGTCAAGGCGCCCGATGGTGCCACACCAGCGTTGTTGACCAGCACGTCCAGTTGGCCAAAATGCTCGACTGCACGCTTGACCAACTGCTGCACGTCTTCCCACTTCGAAACATCGGCGCTGACGACCAGACTCTGGCCGGGCCCGATGCCCTTGGCCACGGTTTCCAACTTTTCAGCGTTGCGCCCCACTAACACGACGCGTGCACCTTCCTTGGCGAAGCGCAGCGCGGTGGCCGCGCCAATGCCGGAGCCCGCGCCGGTGACGATCACGACTTTGTCCTGGAAACGATTCATGCCTGTGTCCTCTGTGATGTGGAGTTACAGGTGTGAAAGCGTCGCCGCAGGTGCGGTTCATTCGGCTTGATGACAATCCTTTAATGATGCTTCAGGTGTCAGGCTTTGCGCGCATTGAGGATGAGCAGCGTCAGGACCCCGGCGATGATGCCCCAGAACGCCGAGCCCACCGAGAACAGCGTCAGCCCTGACGCGGTCACCATGAACGTGACCAGGGCCGCTTCGCGCTCCCTGGGCTCGCTCATGGCTTGAGTCAGGCCGTTGATGATCGAGCCGAACAGCGCTAACGCTGCGATCGACAACACCAGCTCTTTGGGCAGTGCGGCAAACAGCGCGGCCAGCGTGGCGCCGAATGTGCCGGCAATGGCGTAGAACACACCGCACCAGACCGCCGCGGTGTAGCGCTTGGCTGGATCTTCGTGAGCCTGTGGGCCGGTGCAGATAGCTGCACTGATGGCAGCCAGATTGACGCCGTGGGAACCGAATGGCGCCATCAGCACCGAGGCGATGCCGGTCACTGAAATCAACGGCGAGGCTGCCACCTGGTAACCGTCGGCGCGCAGTACGGCGATACCGGGCATGTTCTGCGAGGTCATGGCAACCACGAACAGCGGAATGCCGATACTGATGGTCGCGGCCAGGGAGAAGGACGGGGTGGTCCACTGAGGTTGGGCCGCCTGCAGGCTGAAATGGCTGAAGTCGAGCAGGCCGAGCAGCCCGGACACCAGCGTACCGAAGACCAGCGCTGCCAGCACCGCATAGCGTGGCGACAGTCGCTTCACGATCAGGTAGGTGAAGAACATGCACAGCACCAGGGCGGTGCGGTGTTGCGCGGCGACGAAGATTTCGCTGCCGATCTTGAACAGGATACCGGCCAGCAGCGCGGCGGCCAGCGATGCCGGCAGGCGCTTGAGCAGGCGCTCGAAACTGCCGGTCAGGCCACAGATCGTGACCAGCACCGCACAGGTGATGAACGCGCCGATGGCCTCGGCATAATTCACGCCGCCCAGGCTGGTGATCAACAGGGCCGCGCCCGGCGTCGACCAGGCCACCGTGATGGGCGTGCGGTAACGCAGGGAAAGGCCGATGCTGCACACTGCCATGCCGATCGACAGGGCCCAGATCCAGGAGGATATCTGCGCGGTCGTCAAGCCGGCAGCCTGACCCGCCTGGAACATCAGCACCAGGGAGCTGGTGTAGCCGGTCATCATGGCGATGAAGCCGGCCACCACCGCAGAGGGAGCAGTGTCGGCCAGCGGGCGCAGTGGGGCAGAGGTGATGGGGTTGGGCATGGCGGTCGGATCCTTGTCCTGAACAGCGTCGGTCAAGGGTAAGCCAAGGTGTCCGGCCAGCAGCGGTACAGCGGCGCGATCAATCGACGATACAGCTGGGCGACAGCGATCAGGCTGCCGCGAAGCGCCCGTTCAGGTAATCGATGATCACCTTGGAATCGTACATCCAAGTGACCTTGCCGGCTTCCTCGATGCGCAGGCACGGGACCTTGATCTTGCCGCCTTCGGCCAGCAGGGTTTCCCGAGCCACGCTGTCGTTCTTGGCATCGCGCAGGCTCGCCGGCACGTTGAGCTTGTGCAGGGTGCGGCGGGTCTTCACACAGAATGGACAGGCGTGGAACTGATAGAGCGTCAGCCCGCTGGCTGCGCGGTCCACCTCGGCCTGGGCCTCGGCGGTGCGCTTGCGCCGCGGTGGACGGGTGAGCAGGTCGCCCGCCACGATTACCTGGCCCAGTCCGATACGCAAGGCTTTCATCAACATGTGGCAGTCCTCGAGATTGGGGTGCGGCTTATTTGATCAGGCTGAGAAACTCGCTGCGGGTCGCCGCGTTGTCACGGAACTCGCCCAGCATCACCGAGGTGATCATCGAGGAGTTCTGCTTCTCGACGCCGCGCATCATCATGCACATGTGCTTGGCTTCGATGACCACCGCGACACCCAGCGCGCCGGTGACCTGCTGCACCGCATCTGCGATCTGCCGGCCCAGGTTCTCCTGGATCTGCAGGCGGCGGGCGTACATGTCGACGATCCGCGCGACCTTGGACAGCCCCAGCACCTTGCCATTGGGGATATAGGCGACATGGGCGCGCCCTATGAACGGCAACAGGTGATGCTCGCACAACGAATACAGCTCGATATCCCGGACCATCACCATCTCGCTCGCATCGGAGCTGAACAGGGCTCCGTTGGTGACCTCGTCGAGGGTCTGCTCGTACCCGCGGCATAGGTACTTCATGGCTTTGGCAGCGCGTTTGGGCGTGTCGAGCAGGCCTTCGCGGGTAACGTCCTCGCCCAGCTGGCCAAGGATCTCGGTGTAGTTCTGTTCCAGGGACATGATCAAACCTGTGGGGAAATATTTCGCAGACGCGAAGGGTACGGCTCCGCTCGCACGGGTGCAAGCGGGGCGTTATTCGTCACGCCCTTCGAGCATGGTGCGCTTGAGCATCACGTAAACCGCGCCGGCGCCGCCGTGGCGGGGCTGGCAGGAGGTGAAGCCGAGCACCTGCGGGTGCTGGCGCAGCCAGGTGTTGACGTGGCTCTTGATCATTGGCCGCTTGCCGTCCAGGCGCACGGCCTTGCCGTGGGTCACGCGCACGCAGCGGATTTCGAAGCGGGTGGCTTCGGCGAGGAACGCCCAGAGGGTTTCGCGAGCCTTTTCCACGGTCATGCCGTGCAGGTCCAGGCTGCCTTCGAAGGGAATCTGGCCGACCTTGAGCTTGCGCATCTGGCTTTCCTGCACGCCATCACGGGCCCAGTGCAGGTCGTCCTCGGGGCCGACGTCGATGACGAACTGATCGGACAAGCCATCGACGGTCGTGACGTGGGTCCCCACCGTCGCAGCCTGACGCAGCGCCTGCATCTTGGCCTTGTCGGCCTTGGGCTTGCCGGTGTCGGCACGGTCGTGCCGGATCGGCTTGACGCCGCGCATCTGGTCCTTGAACAGGGAAAATTCGTCGTCTTGCATGAGGGCCTCCACCACGGGAGCGCTAGTCTACGCGACTCAATCGTGCTTTTTCATCAGATGCGGGGCCAGATCGAGTTCACGGCTGCGGCGCATCCCGCGGCGGCTGCGCCGCCAGAACCACAGGCCCAGATACAGAACCAGCACGCCGATGCCCGCCAGGATGGCCGCGCCGGTGGTCGTGGTGTCCAGTCCGGTCACCTGGGGCGGATGCCCCAGCAAGGTAGCGATGCCGGCCATGGCCAGCAGCAGGCCAAGGGTCAACAGCACGGCACCCAGCGCTGCGCCGAGACGGTAACGCCAGCCACCTGAACTGCGCTTCCTGAGCCTGCGCGCATTGAAACCCTGGGATGACTTCATTGATTCCTCGATGGCGATCGGGCCGGCTTGGGAGGTCAGAGCAGATCGCCGGTCATGGCGACCGCAGCGAAATTGTCACGCATGATGGCCATTTCGGCTTCCTGCACCTTGGCCGCAGCCAGGACGCCATCACCCTGGGGCAGGTCGCGGGTGGCGCAGGCATCGGCCACCAGCGTGCAGCGATAGCCGTAGTCCTTCGAGGCGCGCACCGTGGTGCTGACGCTGGAGTGGCTCATGAAGCCGCAGACGATCAGGTCCAGATGACCGTAGCTCTGCAGCAGTTCGTGCAGGCCGGTGTTGTTGAAGGCATTGGGCATGCGCTTTTCGACCACCGCTTCGTCGCCCTGGGGTTCGAAGCCCTTGATGAACTCGCCACGCTCGCCCTGGGGGTCGAACAACCCACCCACGGTGCCCAGATGGCGGATGTGCACCACAGGACGCTTGGCTGCGCGTGCCGCAGCCACCAGTTTGGCGATGTTGGCCAGCGCCTCGTCCATGCCCGACAGGGCCAGGTCGCCACTGAGGTATTCCTTCTGTGCATCGATGATGATCAGGCTGGCGTTGGCGATCCGCGTGGGCGGGAAACCGCGGCCGCTGAGTTGGAACATCGTCTTTGGAACGGACATCGGGGGCTCCTTTGGCTAGGGCTTTTGCCGCATTGTCCTCTGCTCGAGCCGTTCTGTGAATCGGATTGAGCGAACATGGCGAAAATCGCCCGCGGCCCTCTGTTAATATCCCGGCTTGATTCGACCGAGGAGCTTTTGTGATCACTTCCCGCTTGCGCACCGTGCGCGACCACATCCGTTGGGCCGTCAGCCGTTTTCATGGCGAAGAACTGTTCTTTGGCCACGGCACCGATAACGCCTGGGACGAGGCCCGCCTGCTGGTGCTGGGCGCGTTGAACCTGCCCTACGAAATCGCCGACAGCTACCTGGACTGCCGTCTGGAAGAGGACGAGATCGTACGTGTGCAACACCTGCTCAAGCGGCGCATCGAAGAGCGCGTGCCGGCCGCCTACCTGATCGGCGAAGCCTGGTTCTGTGGCATGTCGTTCATCGTCGACACACGGGTGCTGGTGCCCCGTTCACCGATCGGCGAATTGATCGAAAACGGCTTCGAGCCGTGGCTGAGCCAGCCGCCGGCGCGGATCCTCGATATGTGCACCGGTTCGGGCTGCATCGGTATCGCCTGCGCCGATGTCTTCCCGGAAGCTGAAGTCATTCTCGCCGACCTGTCCTTCGAGGCGCTCGAAGTGGCCAATCAGAACATCGAGCGGCACGGTCAGGAAGAGCGCGTCTACACCGTCCAGGGTGATGGTTTCGAAGGTTTGCCGGGGCAGCGGTTCGACCTGATCGTGTCCAACCCGCCCTACGTCGATGCCGAAGACTTCGCCGACATGCCGGCCGAGTATCAGCACGAGCCGGAACTGGGCCTGGCCTGTGGCGACGATGGCTTGAACCTGGTGCGACGCATGCTGGCCGAGGCGGCGGATCATTTGACCGACAAAGGCCTGTTGATCGTCGAGGTCGGCAACAGCCAGGTGCACGTCGAGGCGCTCTATCCGGAAGTGGATTTCGCCTGGCTGGAGTTCCAGCGTGGTGGGCATGGCGTGTTCATGCTCAGCGCCGAGCAGTGTCGCGAGCACCAGGCGCTGTTCGTTTCGCGGATCTGATCGCGTTCGCCCACTTCACTGCGGCTGATGCTAGCGGTGAGTGGCGATCCAGATCAGCAACGCGGCCTGGAACACGGCGAACGCGATCAGGCAGGCGATGGTGAAGCGCAGGCCGCCTTCTTCGCGCGAGTACTTGCCGATCCGCTCCTGCTGGGTGTGCAGTTTCAGCTCCATTTCCTGCAACTGCTGTTCGGCCAGCTGCAGCATCTCGCTGGCCGCCAGCACCTCGACCACCTGGACCTTTTCCGGATTCCAGGTGCTCAGCAACTGGCTGACGGCAATGGGGTGATAGCGCCCCTTGAGGCGTTGCACGTCGGCGTACTCGACGTTCAGGCCTTGGGTGCGCAGGGCGTGATCGCGGCGATCCAGGCCTGCCGGTTGCAGCGCTTCCTTGCTCGACAGCGCTGCGCCCTGCAGGGTGTAGTGCGGCCAGTGACGCTGCAGCCAGGCGGTGGCCTGGGCCATGACGAAACGGCCCAGGCCGCGGTTGACCGGCTCCAGTTGCAGACCCGCTTCGCTGCCCAGAGTGACCTGCTTGAGCTGGTGGTCGACCCATACGTCCAGCTGGTTCTGTTCCTTGCGCACACGCTGGCCTGGCAGTTGGATGTCCAACCGCAGCAGGCTCAGGGCCGGGTCGTGGCGCTCGGCCAGGCCGAACTGCACGAAACGCAGCGGGCGTGGGCCGGTCGCCCGGTCGGCGGGCAGGGACGCCAGGCGCAGCATCCTGAACTGCTCGGCGGTGACCTCGGCCCATGGCCGCGGCACCTGCGCGGGTTTATCGATGTCGGCGTTTGGCGGGTCTTGTTCGGTCATGGCGCGATCCTCTTCACGCAGCTTGTATCGGCTACCTCGACCCACTCTTGAGTGCGCTCGGCGCAGAGCGCCGCTCAAAGCCCCTGAATGAAAGGCACGACGACGCGGCCCAGTTCGGCTGCCAGCGGCCGATTGTGGTCACGGTACGACTTGAGTTGGGACGGCAGGTCCATCGGCACGATGCGCAGCACATGGTTCATGCCGGGAATGATCGCCAGCTGCGCATCGGGCTTGGCGCGCTGCAGTGCCTGTGCATCGCCGACGCCCACCTGGATGTCGTGGCTGCCCTGCACGATCAGCGCCGGGATCTTCAATGCAGCGAAGGCTTGCGCAGGGTCCTGGCGCAGCAGCGAAATCAGGTAGGGCTGCACGCTGGGGCGAAACAGCACCTGCAAGGGCTGGGGTACGTCCGGGTCGTATTGTCCTGCCTCCAGGCGCTCGATCAGTTGATAACTGCGCGGCTGCAGTTCGGCCGGCAGACGCTCGCCGATCTGTTCGCGAAGCACTTCACCCAGGGGCCGGCCGCTGCCCGACAGCGATACCACCGCATTGGCGCCGGCACGTTGGGCTGCCAGGGTGGCGATCAGCGCACCCTCGCTGTGACCAAGAATGACCAGCGGGCCGAAACGCGGATCGCGCTTGAGCTGCGCGCTCCAGGCCACCGCATCGTCGACGTAGCCCGCCACGCTCAGGTCGCGTTCATCGGGCGTGGCCTTGCGGCCGGTCGCCACACCGCGTTTGTCGTAGCGCACACTGGCGATGTTGTTCTGGGCCAGAAGCAAGGCAAGCTTCTTCAGACTGTCGTTGCGTCCGGCTTCGGGATTGTTGCCGTCACGGTCGGTAGGGCCCGAGCCGGAAATCATCAGCACAACAGGGACCGGCCGGTCGGCGCGGGGCACCAGCAGCGAGCCGTACAACGTGCCTTGAGCCGTCTGCAACTCGATCGGGCGCCTGGCGATGTCGGGCGTGGCGGCCAGTGCCGCGGCGCTGCTGGCGAACAGGAACACGGCAAGCAATCGGAACATCATCTGCAACATCATCGAGCCACTATCCAGGGAAGTGCGATTTGGACTGGGGCGTCTGGCTAAGGTTCAGGGATGAACTGGCCGTCGACCGTGCGTATACTGGCGCCCTGTCTGATTCGGTTGATTTCGCGGAGCGCCCTGCATGTCCGGCAATACCTACGGCAAGCTGTTCACTGTCACCACCGCTGGCGAAAGCCATGGCCCGGCGTTGGTCGCCATCGTCGACGGCTGCCCGCCAGGCCTTGCGATCTCCCTGGACGACCTGCAGCGCGACCTGGATCGCCGCAAGCCGGGCACCAGCCGGCACACCACCCAGCGCCAGGAGCCCGACGAGGTCGAGATCCTCTCCGGCGTGTTCGAAGGGCGGACCACCGGTACCTCCATCGGCCTGCTGATTCGTAACACCGATCAGAAATCCAAGGATTACTCGGCAATCAAGGACCTGTTCCGTCCCGCCCATGCCGACTACACCTACCATCATAAGTACGGCGAGCGCGACTACCGCGGCGGTGGCCGCAGCTCGGCGCGCGAAACCGCCATGCGCGTGGCGGCCGGGGCGATCGCCAAGAAGTACCTGGCCACCCAGGGCATCCTGATTCGTGGCTACATGAGCCAGCTGGGCCCGATCCAGATTCCCTTCAAGAGCTGGGACGGCGTGGAAGACAACGCCTTTTTCAGCCCCGACCCGGACAAGGTGCCGGAGCTTGAGGCCTACATGGACCAGTTGCGCCGCGACCAGGACTCGGTCGGCGCGAAGATCACCGTGGTCGCCGAAGGCGTCATGCCCGGCCTGGGCGAGCCGATTTTCGATCGTCTGGACGCTGATCTGGCCCATGCATTGATGAGCATCAACGCGGTCAAGGGTGTGGAAATCGGCGCCGGTTTCGCCAGCGTGGCCCAGCGTGGCACCGAGCACCGCGACGAGATGACGCCCGAGGGCTTCCTCAGCAATCACGCAGGTGGGGTGCTGGGCGGTATTTCCTCGGGGCAGCCGATCGTGGCTCATCTGGCCCTCAAGCCGACGTCGAGCATCACCACCCCGGGTCGCTCGATCGATGTCCACGGCCAGCCGGCCGACATCATCACCAAGGGCCGCCATGACCCGTGCGTAGGCATCCGCGCCACGCCGATTGCCGAAGCCATGATGGCCATCGTATTGATGGACCACCTGCTGCGTCATCGTGGGCAGAATGCCGACGTCAAGGTCGACACCCCGGTGCTGGGCCAGCTTTGAGCGCGGTGCCGTCGCCTGCGGGACATGCAGTCCCGTATTGGCGACTGTCCACCTTCTACCTGTTCTACTTCGCCTTGCTGGGGTCGACGGCGCCGTTCCTGGCGCTGTATTTCCATCACCTGGGCTTCGACAGCGCGCGCATCGGTGAGCTGGTGGCGATTCCCATGCTCATGCGTTGCGTGGCGCCCAATCTCTGGGGCTGGCTGGGCGACTACACCGGTCGGCGACTGGCCATCGTGCGCATCGGCGCGGTGTGTACGCTGGCCAGTTTCTCGCTGATCCTGCTGGACACCAGCTACGCCTGGCTGGCGCTGGTCATGGCGCTGCACGCGTTTTTCTGGCACGCCGTGCTGCCTCAGTTCGAAACCCTGACCCTAGGTCATCTGCAGGGCCAGACGGCGCGCTACAGCCAGATCCGCCTGTGGGGCTCGATCGGCTTCATCCTCACCGTCGTCGGCCTGGGCCGAGTGTTCGAAAGCCTGAGTCTGGATGCCTACCCCTATACGCTGCTGGCGATCATGGCCGGGATCGTTGCGGCCAGTGCCTGGGTGCCCGATGCGCCGGTTGGCGACGGCCCGCGTCGGACGCCGGGGGACGGTTTCATGAAGCAACTGGTTCGCCCTGGCGTACTGGCGTTCTACGGATGCGTGGGGCTGATGCAGCTCAGCCATGGTCCGTACTACACGTTTCTGACCCTGCACCTTGAACAGTTGGGATACAGCCGCGCGGTGATCGGCATGCTGTGGGCGGTTGGTGTGGTGGCCGAGGTGTTGATGTTCCTGGCCATGAGCCGGATCCTGGGGCGATTTTCCCTGCGCCACGTACTGGTGGCCAGTTTCCTGTTGGCTGCGGTGCGCTGGCTGTTGCTGGGCAGTTTCGCCGAACACCTGTGGCTGCTGGTGCTCGCCCAACTCATGCACGCGGCCACCTTCGGCAGCTTCCATGCCGCGGCGATCCATTTCGTGCAACGCAGCTTCGGCATCCATCAACAGGGGCAGGGGCAGGCCCTGTACGCAACGTTGGCCGGTGTCGGTGGGGCTTTGGGTGCACTGTATTCCGGTTACCTGTGGCAACCGTTGGGCGCCACCGGCACGTTTGCCTTGGCTAGCCTTGCCGCATTCGCCGCCGCCCTGATCATGCTCAAACGCTCGCCTGCAACGCCCCCGCCCGCAGCCAGCCACTGACACCCATTCGAGGACTCTGCATGAGCCGCCTGACCGTCTACCACCGCAGCACGCCCGACATCCCCAACAAGGTGTTGAGCCACCCTGAAGACATCACCGCGACCCTGGCCGAGCTGGGCATCGGCTTCGAACGCGCCGAAGAGACGCTTCCCGTGTCCTGGGAGGCGAGCGCGGAAGAGGTGATCGCGACCTGCCGGAGTGAGGTCGATGCCTGGATGGCCAAGGGAGGCTACATGAGCGTGGACGTCGTCAGCATTGACGAGGATCACCGCCCGCGGGCTTCGAACCAGGCCGAGTTTCTGCGTGAGCACCGGCTGGAGGGAGAGTGGGTTCTGTGCGTGGTGGCCGGGCGTGCCCAGTTGAGCGTACACGCCGGTGACTACGTGTATGCCGTGCTCTGCGAACGTGACGACCGGATCACGGTACCGGCAGGCGTAACGCATTGGCTGGACCTGGGCGAACGTGCACGGTTCGTCGGCCTGCGTATCCTCACCAATTCCCATGGCTGGCGACCCGATTACGTGGATCAGCCCGTGCACGACCTGTTTCCGCGGATGGATGACTGATTCCAGCTTCGTCCAGGCGAAAAAAAACCCGGTACCAGGATGCGCCAGGTATCGGGTTTTGCAAGAAACAGAGCAGAGGAAACAGAGGTGTATCAGTCAGGCCAAGCCAAGCTTGCCAGGTAGATCAGCTACGCTGATCAGGCCGAATGGTAGGTCGGCAGGGCAAAGCGGTTCTGACTTTGCAGCATGTTGATCGCAGGCAGCTGACTGGCTTCACCGGCCAAGTCGCGGCGGATGGCGCTGATGACCCAAGTTAGTTGCTCAGGGGTGTGCAGTTGGGCGTAGGAAATCGAACGCCTGATCTGTTTGCCATCGGTGTCACGTAGGGTCAGCAGAACGGCACCATCCGGACGTGGCTGGGTGGTCACTTCGTACTCGGAGAAAACGGAAACGAATTTTTCGTGGAGGAAGTTCATGTGCAGCTCCTAGCAAGTTGGCAGACATGTCTAGGTAGTTGCAGCGAGTGTGCCAAGTCCCTTTAAAAATAAAACCCTTATAAATCATAGACTTGAAAATAAGGCTTATTTTGCTCTCCGTGCAATTTGCATGAACGGCCATTTGACATGCTGCATTTTGCGCGGCGGAGTAAGGCGAGCGATGAGTCGTTGCGAGGGAGTGAGGCGCGCGCAATGGATTTTTTCCCATCGCGCTACTGTCTATGACCACAAATCGCCAATAAATTCCCGATTCGCGGGTGATAGCCAGGCTCTGTTGCAGGCTTGAACCCAAGCGGGAACACTGTCTACCGTGATCCATTGCCAGGAGGTTTCCATGACCCAGCCCGAAGCTCGCCAAATGAACGATGAAGAAGCCGCCGAGTTCGCCGAACAGGTGTTCGATGTTGCCCGCAACGGTGACGCGCAGATGCTCGAGCGTCTGCTGGAAAAAGGCCTTCCGCCCAATCTGCGCAACCACAACGGCGATACCTTGTTGATGCTGGCGACCTATCATGGTCATCTCGATGCCACACGGGTATTGCTCAGGTACAAGGCGGATCCGTTGATTGCCAATGACAAGAATCAGTTGCCCATGGCCGGTGCCGCCTTCAAGGGTAACCTGTCGATCGTGCAGCTGCTGATAGAGGAGGGTGCCCCCGTCGATGGCGCCTCGGCTGATGGACGCACGGCACTGATGATGGCGGCCATGTTCAACCGTACGGAAATGGTCGAGTACCTGTTGGCGCAAGGGGCCAATCCGGCTGCGGTGGATGCTCAGGGTATCAATGCATTGGGCGCCGCACGCGCCATGGGTGCCAAGCTGACCATCGAACAGCTGGAGAAGCTGGCCGCCTGATACCCGTCTGGCTGATTTGCGGCTATCCTTGCGGCCATTTTTCCAGCGCCGCAGGGGTTGCCTCATGAAACAGTCACTTGTCGAACTCATCGGCAAAATCAGTTCCGGCTGCATGCGCGATGACGACATCGATCGCATCGCCGATGAGGCCGCCCAGGCCTACGCCGACCCCCAGGCGTTCCTCACTGCCAATCCCGACATCAATTACGACGACAGCTTTCCGATTCCCTTGGGCGAATGGGTCGTGGTGGGCAGCCTGCCCGACACGGTGATCTTTCAGGCCGATACCTACCCCGAGCTGCTGCAGCAGATCATCGATTCGTTCGGGCCCGACGTTACGTTCAACATCAAGCCCAAGCAGCTGAACAAGATCGACGCATTGACCGCACTCAATCGTATCCAGGTGCAACTGGCTGCCATGAGCAAGGATCAGGGAGGGTACGTGCTGTTCGATTTCAGCCAGCCCCTGGATGATGAATTGCAGATGGTACTGGTGTACGGCAAGGATGCCGATCGGGTGACGGCATTGGGCGCCGAGTTGCACATCACCGCCGTACCCGCCCTGGAGACATTGCGCGTGGCGTTGCACGTCTGAACGCAGCCTTCACCTTTCGCACGGCGACCACGGAACCCCTGCGACACGCCGCTATCCTAGTTGATGCATGCCATCCACAAGGAGTATCACATGGGTTCCACTTTCAATAGCCTGATCGGCCTGATCATCCTCGCGCTGGACATCTGGGCGGTCATCAACGTCATCAAGAGTGGTGCCTCGACCGGGGCCAAGGTCCTGTGGGTACTGCTGATCATCCTGCTGCCGGTACTGGGCCTGATCATCTGGGCCATCGCCGGTCCACGCGGCAACGTGCGGGTCTGAATCAAACAGGTCGAACCTGCAACGGGTTCGACCTGGCTGCCCTGGCGACGTATCATCCTCGGCCCGACCGCCGTTTCGCGGCCGATGCGTAGCATCTGAACGGAATTTTCACCTGTCTTCACGGACAATCCGCGCCCAGATTTACCCTACGCACTTCCAACAGATCCCAATAATAGACCTCAACGGACCTTTCCTACACATGGCTACTCCGGACGCCTTGAGTCAAAAGCAGGCCGCGCGCGGCAAACTGCAACCGACCGTCAAATCGCACCTGGCTTACACGCTGCTCAGCGGCCTGGCGATCATGCTGATGCTCAGCGGGTTGCGCCTGGCATTGCTGATGTACAACCGCGAGATGATCGGGGATACCCCAACCAGCACCTTCGTCGAAGCCTTCTTCAATGGCTTGCGCTTCGACCTGCGCCTGGTGGTGTACCTGCTGATTCCACTGCTGCTGGCCGTGCTCAGCGCCCGCGCCATGCGCTGGCGCGGGCTGTTCCGGGCATGGCTGACCATCACGTCCAGCGTGGTGCTGCTGTGCGGCCTGATGGAAATGGACTTCTACCGCGAGTTTCACCAGCGCCTCAACGGTTTGGTGTTCCAGTACGTGAAGGAAGACCCCAAGACCGTGCTGAGCATGATCTGGTACGGCTATCCGGTGGTGCGCTACCTGCTGGCCTGGGCCTTCGTCACCTGGCTGCTGAGCCTGGTGTTCAAGGGCTTCGATCGCCTGACCCGTCCGCGGGTCACGGCGCCCGCCAATGTCGGCCGTTCGGTTGCACCGTGGTACGCACGAGCGGGCGTGTTCGTGGTGATCCTGCTGATCGCCGTGGTCGCCGCGCGCGGCACCTTGCGCCAGGGACCGCCGCTGCGCTGGGGTGATGCCTACACCACCGATTCGAACTTCGCCAACCAGCTGGGCCTCAACGGTTCGCTGACGCTGATCGCTGCCGCGAAAAGCCGCATGTCCGAAGACCGCGACAACATCTGGAAAGCGACCCTGCCGCAGGATCAGGCGCAGAGCACCGTGCGTGACATGCTGCTCACACCTCATGACACCTTGGTGGACGACGACACTGCCGCCGTGCGTCGCAACTTCCAGCCGCCTCAGGCCAACACCCTGCCGATCAAGAACGTAGTGGTGATCCTGATGGAAAGCTTCGCCGGTCATTCGGTGGGCGCGCTGGGCGCCGAAGGCAACATCACGCCTTACTTCGACAAGCTGGCCCAGGAAGGTCTGCTGTTCGACCATTTCTTCTCCAGCGGCACCCACACCCATCAAGGCATGTTCGCCACCATGGGTTGCTTCCCCAACCTGCCGGGCTTCGAATACCTGATGCAGACCCCGGAGGGCAGCCACAAGCTGTCCGGCCTGCCGGAGATGCTCAGCGCCGCGCGCGGATACGACGACGTCTACGTCTACAACGGCGACTTCGCCTGGGACAACCAGTCCGGTTTCTTCAGCAACCAGGGCATGACCACGTTCATCGGCCGCAATGACTTCGTCAATCCGGTGTTTTCCGATCCGACCTGGGGCGTGTCCGACCAGGACATGTTCAACCGTGGCAACGAAGAACTGGCCAAGCGCGGAGCGGCCGGCAAGCCGTTCTACGCACTGCTGCAAACCCTGTCCAACCATGTGCCCTATGCCTTGCCAGCCGACTTGCCGGTGGACAAGGTCACCGGGCGCGGCAGCCTGGACTTGCACCTGACCGCCATGCGCTACTCGGACTGGGCCCTGGGCCAGTTCTTCGAGAAGGCCCGCAAGGAGCCATACTTCAAGGAAACCCTGTTCATCGTGCTGGGCGACCATGGCTTTGGCAACGAGAAGCAGATCACCGAGATGGACCTGGGCCGCTTCAACATTCCGCTGCTGCTCGTCGGCCCCGGCATTCAGGAGAAGTTCGGCAAGGTCAACCACACCGTCGGCTCGCAACCCGACGTGGTACCGACCATCATGGGTCGCCTGGGCGGCGCCAGCCAGCACCAGTGCTGGGGGCGTGACCTGCTCAACCTGCCGGCAGGCGATCCTGGCTTCGCCGTGATCAAGCCTTCGGGCAGCGAGCAGACCGTGGCCATCGTCAAGGGCGACCGTATTCTGGTCGAGCCGCGCGACATGGACACACGCCTGTATCGCTACCAGCTGGGCCGCGAGTTCGGCGCCCAGTTGATCCCCGATACCGACGCCAACGCCGCCGACGTGCCGCAGTTGCGCGCCAAGTTGGACTCGTTCATCCAGACCGCGACCAAGAGCCTGCTCGACAACACCGCAGGTGCCGTGGAGAGCAAGCAGGAGTAAGTACCTGACGCTCTGTGAAAAGGCCCTTCGGGGCCTTTTTTCATGGGGTGATCGAGCCCGTTCCGGCACACCTCCGGCAATCTGCCGTCCGGAACGAATGCCGGGCGTTGCGAGTCAACGTTGAGTGAGCTTATCCAGCAGCTTCCTGCCTGAATTGCGTCGAGGAGATGTACAACAATGAAAGAGTGGAAAATCAGCTTCTTCAACAAGGATGGCGTACTGGACAGCATGGCGATCAATGCTGACACCTGCCCGTCGATTGAAGAGGCAGCAACCCTCGTGCGCTCCAGGCTGTACCCGGTCGCAGCCGAGCTGGATGAAGTCAACCTTCCCGATACCGTAGCCTCGCCGGTCGCCAAGACGCTCAAGTCCCAGCACAGCGTGGAAATCACTGCCATCACTGAAGTCGTGTGAACTGCGAGTGAGCCGGGCCATTGGCACAGGCCCGGCCTTCGCGTTACTCTGCGCTCGAGGTCCTTGAGGATCTCGCTGCTCGTCTTTGCATCCCGCTTCTTGCAACACGCTCGATTCCAGGCGCTGCGTCACTGACGCCGCACCGCACCCATTCCTTGTCCCGAGGAGGTTCTGGAAGTACTGAAAGTCTATCCGTCGTTATTGCTGAGGGAGACGATTCATGAGCACAACCTATCAAGAAGACATCAGCAGCAATGTACTACGCCGCATGAAAGAGGGCGGCTTCGATTTCGCCCGCATCCATCCCATCGAGTTTTACGCGGTCTTTCCCGATGAAGACCGGGCGCGCACGGCTGCCGGCAAGTTTCGCGGCGAGTCGCTCAACGCCCAGATCAGTGAGCGCGACGACGGTGCCTGGCACCTGGAATTGAGCAAACTGATGTACGCCACCCACGGTGGCATCGGTGAATTCGAGCAGGATTTCGAAGCCGTCGTCGAACCCCTGGGCGGTGAGATCGAAGGCTGGGGCGTCAAGCACGAAGTCAGGCGTCCGCAGGCCTGAGCCGGAGTGAACCACAATGGCATGGTGGTTCACGCTTCTCACCGAATGACAGGCAAAAAAAAGCCGCTCTCAAGGGAGCGGCGAATGGGAATTTGATGGATTGCAGCAAGCGCCAAGCTTTTGCCGGTTTCGATGAAATAATTATCAGCTAACGCCGCAAGCTATTGAATTCAACTCTGTCTATGCTGGTCATAGAGTCAAACCGCTTGAACAATCCGCTTCGCAATGAAGCGTATGTCATCGGCGTTCGGACATTGCCGCACAAGAACGGTGCACGGTTCTCGATCAGGGATCCCAAGCACTTGATTTAATGGCACATATGCCGATGGCACGGGCCTTGCGAAGGCTCTTGGGTCCGGGTGACAAGGAGTACGGCATGAGCCGCACCTATTATGATGAGATGTACGATGCCGACGGCCAGGTTCGCCCGCATTACCGGGAGTTCGCCCGTTGGTTGGCCGAGACGCCGCAGGAATTGCTTGCCCAGCGTCGACGCGAGGCCGATTTGTTGTTTCATCGCGCCGGTATCACCTTCACCTTGTACGGCGACGAGCAGGGCACTGAGCGGCTGATTCCTTTCGACACCATTCCGCGCAGCATTCCCGCCAGCGAGTGGCGGATCGTGGAGCGCGGCTGCATTCAGCGCGTCAAGGCGCTGAACATGTTTCTGGCGGACCTGTACCACGACCAGCGCATCATCAAGGCCGGCATCATTCCTGCCGAGCAGGTACTGGCCAACGAGCAGTATCAGCTGGCGATGCAAGGCCTGGACTTGCACCGCGACATCTACTCGCACATTTCCGGGGTCGACCTGGTGCGCGACGGTGATGGCACCTATTACGTACTCGAAGACAACTTGCGCACGCCCAGCGGTGTGAGCTACATGCTCGAAGACCGCAAGATGATGATGCGCCTGTTCCCCGAGCTGTTCGCGGCGCAGCGCATCGCACCCGTGGATCACTACCCCAATCTGCTGCTCGACACCCTGAAAAGCTCCAGCGCCATCGACAACCCCAGCGTGGTCGTGTTGACGCCGGGTCGCTTCAACAGCGCGTTCTTCGAGCACGCCTTTCTGGCGCGCGAGATGGGTGTGGAACTGGTAGAAGGGGCGGACCTGTTCGTGCGTGACGACAAGGTGTTCATGCGCACCACCGACGGACCCAAGCCGGTGGACGTGATCTACCGCCGCCTGGACGATGCCTTCCTCGACCCCCTGGCCTTCAACCCCGATTCCATGCTGGGCGTGCCTGGCCTGCTGGCTGCGTATCGCTCCGGCAACGTAGTGCTGGCCAATGCCATCGGCACCGGCGTGGCCGACGACAAGTCGGTCTACCCCTTCGTGACCGACATGATCCGCTTCTACCTCGACGAAGAACCGATCCTCAAGAACGTGCCGACCTGGCAGTGCCGCAAGCCCTCGGAGCTTTCCCACGTGCTGGCCAACCTGCCGGATCTGGTGGTCAAGGAAACCCAGGGCTCGGGTGGCTACGGCATGCTGGTGGGTCCGTGTGCGAGTGCCGCGGAAATCGAAACCTTCCGGGCGCGCATCAAGGCCCGGCCCCATGCCTACATCGCCCAACCCACGTTGTCGTTGTCGACCTGCCCGACCTTCGTCGAGAACGGCATAGCGCCACGCCATATCGATCTTCGCCCCTTTGTCCTCGCCGGCCGCGAAACCCGCGTGGTGCCCGGCGGCCTGACCCGCGTGGCCTTGCGTGAAGGCTCGCTGGTGGTGAATTCGTCGCAGGGCGGCGGGACCAAAGACACCTGGGTGGTCGAGGATTAAGGATGCCTGCCAATGCTAAGTAGAACTGCCTCTGATCTGTATTGGATGTCGCGCTATCTGGAGCGCGTCGAAAACCTGGCGCGCATGCTCGATGTCAGCTATTCGCTGTCGCTGATGCCCCAGGACGGCCGGGGTGACGGTCTGGATGAAATCGCCATGCCGCTGTTGATCACCGGCACCCTGGAAGACTACCTGGCGCGTCATGGCAAGCTGCACGCCGAGCGCCTGCTGCATTTCTTCGCCCTGGATCCGGCCAACCCGGCCAGCATCTACAGCTGCCTGGGGGCGGCGCGTGCCAGCGCTCATGCGGTGCGCGGACGCATCACCGCCGACATGTGGGAGAACATCAACTCCACCTGGCTTGAGATCCGTGGCATTGCCGAGCAGGGCGTGGGTCGCTACGGCATGAGCCGTTTCTGCGACTGGGTCAAGGAGCGCGCCCACCTGTTTCGTGGCGCCACCTACGGCACTTTGATGCGCAACGATGCCTTCCGCTTCATCCGTCTGGGCACCTTCATCGAGCGCGCCGACAACACCCTGCGTCTGCTCGATGCACGTTACGAAATGCTCGGCGATGAAGCCTACTCGGTCGACGACAGCTCGGCACGGGGCTACTACCAGTGGAGCGCGCTGTTGCGCGCGTTGTCGAGTTTCGAAGCCTACACCGAGATCTACCGCGACGCGCCGGCGGCCAAGCCGGTGGCGGAGCTGTTGCTGCTGCGTGCCGACGTGCCGCGCTCGTTGCGCGCCTGTACCGAGGAGATCAATCAGATCCTCGCCGACCTGCCGGGTGCCAACGGCCGTCCGGCCCAGCGTCTGGCGGCCGAGCTGGACGCGCGTCTGCGCTACACCGGCATCGGCGAGATCCTCGACGAGGGCCTGCATGAGTGGTTGAACGAACAGATCCCACTGGTGCGCCAGCTGGGCAACGCGATTCACAGTTCCTATCTGGAGGCTGTATGAGGCTCAACATCAGTCACGAAACAGCCTATCACTACGATGATGAGGTGCGGGCCAGCATCCAGTACCTGAGGCTGACACCCCACGACAGCGAGCGCCAGCGCATCCTGAGCTGGCAACTGGACCTGCCGCGCCCCGTGCGGGCCCAGCTCGATCCATTCGGTAACATCCTGCACGTGCTGACCCTGGACGATCCCCATGATGCGATCATCATCGGTGCGCGCGGCCAGGTCGAAATCGATGAGACCCGTGAAGCCGAACACGAAACGCAATCACCTCTGCCGTTCCTGCGCTTCACTCGGCTGACCGACGCCGACGATGCCTTGCGTGCCTTCGCCGCCCAGCAGTGCCCCACCCGGCGCGACCGCAATGGCCTGATCGACCTGATGCAAGGCCTGCACCAGCGCATCGCCTACACCAGCGGCGCAACGGCCGTGGACACCAGTGCCGCCCAAGCTTTCGCCAGCGGTGCCGGAGTCTGCCAGGACCACACCCACGCGTTTCTTGCCTGCGCCCGCAGCCTCGGCATCCCGGCGCGCTATGTGTCGGGCTATCTGTTCACCGAGGACACCGAGCACATGGCCAGTCATGCTTGGGCCGAAGCTTGGCTGGACGACGCCTGGTACAGTTTCGACGTGACCAACCAGCTCGCGCGGCCCGAACGTCATCTAAAGCTGGCGGTTGGCCTGGATTACCTGGACGCCTGCCCGGTACGCGGCATGCGTCGCGGTGGCGGTTTCGAACAGATGCACGCCAAGGTCCTGGTCGCGCCGAGTGCGCCCGTCGTCAGCGTGGCCGGTCAGCCCCAATCGCAGAGCCAGACCCAAGGCTAGGTGTTCAATCGACGCCATCGCCAGGACTTCGGACCTGACGACGGTTTTGTGCCTGGCGCCCACCGTTCAACTGAACAACCTGCCCAGATTGGGCAGGATCAGTACCAAGGTCATGGTGAACACGATCAGTCCGGCCTGACGGATTTTCGGATGTTTGAACATGGCAGACTGCCTATGAGTTATGTTCTTCCTGGCGCCAACGCGTGCCACAACCTGGGTTGAGCTTGGCGAAAAGGTGCACCCCCACGACTCGATGCACGCAATCGGCGGCATCAATAGTCATGCTTTTACCTTAGAACCCTTGATTGGCGCGGCTTAGAACGCTTTGCTGCAATTCGGCGGGTTTTTCGAATCGAGTTCGACTAAGGAACTCTTTCGCTAAATTCGAACATGCCGGGCTAGACGGCCGAGTTCGGGAATGCACGACTGCAGAGGCAATCTACCGTTCATCGGCTAAATTCGAAGCGGCTTCACTTGCCAGCGGAATCGATTAACGGGCAGGCTTGTCACCTGCGTTCCCTCTTCTTCGAGTGACCTATGACCCTCAACATCTGCATTCTGGAAACCGACGTCCTGCGGCCCGAATTGGTCGAGCAATACCATGGCTATGGACGGATGTTCGAAAGGCTGTTTGCCAGCCAACCCATTCCTGCCCGGTTCACCGTGTTCAACGTGATGAATGGCGAGTATCCGCCCGCCGATGCCCAGTACGACGCGTATCTGGTGACGGGCAGCAAGGCGGACTCGTTTGCCACCGACCCATGGATCGAGACGCTGAAGGCGTTCTTGCTGGAGCGCTACCAGCGTGGCGACAAGCTGCTGGGCATCTGCTTCGGTCATCAGCTGCTGGCGCTCCTGCTGGGCGGCAAGGCCGAGCGCGCCACCCAAGGCTGGGGCGTGGGAACCCACGAGTACAGCCTGGCCAATCGCGCGCCTTGGATGACCCCGGAAATCGAGACCCTGACCTTGCTCATCAGCCATCAAGATCAAGTGACTTCGCTGCCCAAGGACGCCTCGGTGGTGGCGTCGAGCGAATTCTGCCCATTCGCGGCCTACCAGATCGGTGATCAGGTGCTGTGCTTCCAGGGTCATCCGGAGTTCATCCACGACTACTCCCGCGCGCTGCTCGACATTCGTCAGCAGCACCTGGGCGAGCCGGTGTATCAGCAGGCGATTGCCAGCCTCGACCGCGATCACCACGGCGTCACCGTGGCGGAGTGGATGATGCGTTTCGTGGCGCAGGGTACCCAGCCCGCTCAGTGAAGGGCAACGGGCTGCGGTGAGGGCTTTTCGCGTCGGGCTACAGCCAGCCGGCGCGCTTGAAGCCGGCGAACAAGCCGGTGCAGCCGGACACGATCACGCCCAGCACGATGTAGTAACCATAGTGCCAACTCAGCTCGGGCATGTTTTCGAAGTTCATCCCGTAGATGCCGGCAATGGCCGTGGGGAAGGCCAGTATCGCAGCCCAGGCGGCGAACTTGCGCTGGGTGATGCTTTGTCGTGACGACTCCAGCAGCAGGCCGATCTCGATGGTCTGCGTGGCGATGTCGCTCATGGTGCCCAGGTCTTCCATCTGCCGCGTCACGTGAATCTGCACGTCGCGGAAGTAGGGGCGCATGTTCTTGTCGATGAACGGGAAGTCCAGCCGTTGCAGCTCCTCGCTGATCTCGACCATGGGCGCCACGTAGCGCCGCATGCGCAGCAGCTCGCGGCGCAGCCCGTGCAGGTGCTGGATGTCGGCCTCATTGAGCGAACCCCCGAGCACCCTGCGTTCCAGTGCTTCGATCTCGGCGTGGATGGTCTCGCTGACTGGCTGATAGTTTTCGGTCACGAAGTCCAGTAGCGCATAGAGGACGAAATCCTCACCGTGATCCAGCAGCAGTGGTCGGGCCTCGCAGCGCTTGCGCACCGAGGCATAGGACGCCGAATGGCCATTGCGGCAGGTGATGATGTAGCCACGCCCGGCGAAGATATGGGTCTCGACGAACTCCACCTTGTCGTCGCGGCGAATAGGCGAGTAGGTGACGATGAACAGCGCATCGCCGAAGGTCTCCAGCTTGGGCCGGCTGTGCACCTCCAGAGCATCTTCGATGGCCAGTTCGTGCAGGTCGAACTGCTTCTGCAACTGGCTCATCTGCTCGGCGCTGGGTTGCTCCAGGCCGATCCAAACGAAATGCCCCGGGCGCCGTGCCCACTTCGCGCCTTCGTCGAGGTTGATATCGGTAATCTTCTTGCCCGCGCTGTATACGGCGGCGGCGACCACTCGGCCCATGATGTTCACTTCTTCGGTTGGCGGGGCGGCCCGGTATGGGCCCGCTGTGGATAGGAGTGTCTAGGCGCGGCGCAGTTCGTGGTCCAGTTCATCGATCGTCTGCTGCATCTGGGCGCGGCAGCGTTGCAGCAGCTCGGCGGTGTCCTTGTGCGTCAGGTCTTGGGTGGCGATGGGCGCCAGCGCCCGCACGCGCACCTGGCCACTGCGCCAGCGGCCCAGGCGCAGCGTGCGCCGATAGCGGCTGATGCACACCGGGACGATAGGCACGCCGGCATCGATGGCCATGTGAAAGGCGCCTTTCTTGAACGGCAGCAGTTCATCGGTGCCGTTGCGGGTGCCTTCGGGAAAGATCCAGATGGAGGTGCTGCGGTCACGCAGGGTTTTCGACGTGAGCTGCAACGAGCGGCGAGCCTCTCGGGCGTTCTCGCGATTGACCAGGATGTTGCCGCCCAGCCAGAACAACTGACCGAACAGCGGGATCAGCCCCAGGCTCTTCTTGCCGACCGCCACCGTGCGCGGCGGCACGATGCCGCCGAGCAGGAACAGGTCGTAGTTGGACTGATGATTGGCAACCATGACGAAACCGGGCGGCTGTGCGTTCAGCGAATCCACTTGCGCCTCGACCTTTACACCCAGCACCCGTCTGGCGGGCAGTGAATAGAGCCGGGCAAACAACCGGGTGTTGTCGGGATGAAACGGTCGACACAGCCCGAGCAACAATCCCAGCACACCCACTGCAACGAAATGCAGCCCCAACAACACGAGACGAACGGCGTAGAGCATCCTGCGCAATACCTTGAATGGAAAACATCAGTGTACGGTCGTGCACCCCTATCGGCAATTGCAGGTCTGGCGTGCCGCTCGCTGTCAGAAGCCTTGCTCCTGATCGAGCAGGATCGCTTCGTCGAGGGTTTCCAGAAACGCGCGACGTGCCTTGAGCTTGGTCTTGGCGTGAGCTTTCATGTTCAGCTTCTGCAACCGCTGCGCGGCGGCCAGCGCAGCTGACTGCAACTGCTCGGGCGCGACGATCTGATCGAGAAAACCGGCCTGCAACGCGCCGGCCGGGTCGAACATTTCCGCGCCGATCACCGAGCGCTCGAAGGCCGCACGTCCCAGGCGATCCCGCGCCAGCTCGATGCCGGCATGGTGCATGGTCATGCCGATCTGCACCTCGTTCAGACCAATATGGAAAGGCCCCTCGACACCGATCCGGTAATCGGCCGACAGCAGCAGGAACGCACCCTTGGCCACCGCGTGCCCCGGGCAGGCGACGATGACCGGAAACGGATGGCTCAACAGCCGGCGGGCGAGGGTAGAGCCCTGGGTGACCAGGCTGATCGCATTCTGCGGGCTCGAGGTCATGACCTTGAGGTCGTAGCCGGCCGAGAGAATACCGGCCTGCCCTGTGATGATCACCACCGCACGCGCCTGCACGGCCTGGTCCAGAGCGTCGTTCAACGCCGCAATGACCTCGGGCGAGATGGCATTCACCTTGCCGTTGTTCAGGGTCAAGGTGGCAATGCCGTCCTCGAATCGGTAATCGACCAGCTCGTTCATGCGCTATTCCTTATCATGTTGTGGCGCCGACGTTACCCAGCCTTGTCGGCCGGGTAAAGCGCCGTGACTGACTGACCAGTCACGCCAGCACCTGCGAAGAAATCCAAGGCTTTGCTTAAGCGCATGAAAATCTTGCAAAAAAGCTTTGCCATCGCGAGCGCTTTCGACTACATTAGCGCGCCTCGACAGACCGAACAGGTTTGCAGGGAAACGGTGAAGTGTCCGAGTGGCTGAAGGAGCACGCCTGGAAAGTGTGTATACAGGAAACTGTATCAAGGGTTCGAATCCCTTCTTCACCGCCATATTCGATACGTCAGAAACCCCCGGAGCGCTTAGCGTTTCGGGGGTTTTTGGTTTCCAGGGAAATGATTCAGGTTATTCCCATGGCGAAGAATGCAGACCCAGGACCGCTACGACTGCGGCCCCGTTCAACGCACGAATCATCACTGCGGTTTGCGAAACCTCAAGGTCATTCGATCGCTTTCGCCAATCGCCTGGTATTTGTCGACGTCGCCTGACATGAGCAACGGCGGGAGGGACCATATCCCCTTGGGATGATCCTTCGTGTCCCTGTGATTGGCATTGATCTCACTCGTGGCTTCGAGAACGAAACCGGCGCGCTCTGCTAGCTCGATCACGTACGCTTGCGTCACATAACCCGTGGTGCGCATGCTGTGCATGTCAGCATGTTCCGGCGCCCTGTGTTCCTCGACGCCCAGGACGCCTCCGGGTTTGACCGCCTTGAAGAACGCGGCGAAGTACTCATGCTCCTGGCCCGCCATTATCCAGTTGTGCACGTTGCGAAAGGTCATCGCCAAGTCAGCCTTCCCGGCGGGCGCCACACTGATCTCCCTTGGCGGGTTGATATGCCGAACGATGACCTTGCCGAAGGTTTCAGGCTCGTTGACCAGCCGATCCTCGAACATCTCCAGAATGACGGGCATGTACGACTCGACGCCATCGGGTGAGAAATGCGCCGCATACAGGCGGCCATTCTCGGCCAGATAGGGCGCCAGAATCTCTGTGTACCAACCTTTGCCCGGGAGTATTTCCAGCACAGTCATGTCCGGTTGCAGACCGAAAAACTCCAGCGTTTCAAGCGGATGGCGTGCGGCATTGCGTGCGATGTTGTCTGGGCTTCGGTGGCTACCAATGACCAGCGACTCAAGCGTAGTACACGGCATAGAACGTACTTCCATTTGATTTAGTTGTTTGACAGAACTAATCCTAGTAGCATCAAAGGACTAAATCAATCAGGGTTCTTCCGGTGAAGTTGAAATCCTTCGAGCAATTCAATTGCTCCCTGGCGCAAACCCTGTCGGTGATCGGCGAGCACTGGACGCTTCTGATCATCAGGGATGCGTTCTTCGGTCTTACCCGTTTCGATCAGTTTCACAAGAGCCTGGGCATCTCGCGAAATGTACTGACCCTGAGATTGAAGAAGCTGGTCGATGAGGGCGTTCTTCAGAGATCAGAGGGTCCGGGCCACCCGGAATACCGGCTTTCAGAGAAGGGAGCAGAGCTGCAGCCGATCCTCGTTGCCATGACGCAATGGGGCGAGCAGCACATGCCACACGCCGATGGTGAGCGAATTGTTTTCACCGATTCCCAGAACGGCAGACGTATCAGGCCCGTGTCGATCTGCGCGGACGACGGCCGCGTGCTCGGTCCCGGCGACTTGCGAGCCCAGTTCGGGCCTGGGGTAGGGAGTGGCGAGTCTGTACCCCGTCGACCCGTGACTCCGGCAGCCGTCTCGGGCGGCTTGATCGGCAGCGACAGTTCGGAGCATTGAGCACCCCCATTTCACTTCCATGCAAAAAGGAGCTACCCATGAGCAATTCGAACAAGCCATTGGCCTTGGTGACCGGGGTCGGCCCTGGCACAGGAGCGGCAATTGCCCGACGCTTCGCCGAATCGGGTTATCGCGTGGCCATGCTGGCGAGAAATGCGGAAAGACTGGCGCAGTTGGAACGCGAGATCCCACATTCCATCGCGGTCCCCTGCGACGTGACCCATCACGAGGACCTGGCGAGTGCGATCCAGCGGATCGGAAATCCCGATGTGGTGATCCATAACGCCGTAGGCGGGGCTTTCGGCACATTCACCGAGGTCGATGCAGACGTCTTGCAGCGCAACTTCGAGATCAACACCATGGCGCTCTTTCACCTGGCACGACTGACGACACCGGCCATGATCGAAGCAGGTCGGGGTGCTCTGATCGTTACCGGCAATACCTCTGCGCTGCGTGGCAAAGCAGCCTTCGCAGGTTTTGCGCCCACCAAGGCAGCCCAACGCATTCTGGCCGAGTCCTTGGCCCGCGACCTGGGGCCCAAGGGTATCCATGTTGCCTACCTGATCATCGATGCCGTAATCGATGTGCCTTGGCAGCGCGAACTGCGTCCCGAAGCCCCGGATGATTTCTTTATCTCCCCGGCGTCGATCGCCGGCGAAGTCCATCACTTGGCTCATCAACCAAAGGATGCGTGGTCGTTCATAGCAGAGGTACGCCCCTTCCACGAGCCCTGGTAACCACTGCTTCCCTACTAGCTCGCCTTGGATGCCACGACACTGGGCATTTGTGCCCGTGTCACCAGTGCGATACCGGCGCACACGAGCACCAAGGCGGCCAGGTTCTTCCATTCGAAAATGCTCTCGCCCAGAAACAGTGCCGAGAGCGCGGCGCCGAACACCGGCACCAGAAACGCGAACACGCTGACCCTGCCAACCGGATTGTATTTGAGCAGCAGGCTCCACAGCGTGAATGCCACCGCCGACAGGAGGGCCAGGTAAACGAGCAAAAGGGTGGAGGCTGGTGTCATGTGACCCAGAGTGCCGCCAGTGGCATAGCCGCCCACGAGCAAAGCCATGCCGCCAATGGCCAGTTGCCAGCCGGTCATCACCATTGCATCCATGCGGTGGGAAACGTATTTGCCATAGATGGACGCGGCCGACAGCACGAACGCAGCGATCACGATGAAGCCCTCACCGTGCAGCGACGGCAAGGCATCGAGCGGACCCGCGCCGGCGTTGACGGTCAATACACCGGCAAAACCGAGCAGGCAGCCCACGCTTTTGCGCGTGGACAGTTTGTCGTTCTGATAGGCGAAGTGCGCCAGCAGCACACTGAAAAAGGTGGTGGTGGCATTCAGAATCGACGCGCGCAGGCCCGTGGTGAAGGCCAGGCCGATGTAGAAGAACACGTATTGCAGGCCCGTTTGCAGGATACCCAGCAGGGCCACCTGGCCAAACGTGTGTCGGCTCAAGCGCAAGACCGGCTTGCCCATGATGGCGGCGAGCAGCAACAGGCACAGGCCGGCCAGCAGAAAACGATAGCCTGCAAAAATGAGCTTGGACGACACGTCGTGCGGAGCAATCTGGAGCATCTCGTAGCCGTTCTTGATCGCCGGGTAAGAGCTGCCCCACAGGGCACAACACAGGGTGGCCAGAAGCAATACGATTTTAGGGTCAGAGAGAAACTGCGATACGTTGCGTGCGGCAGGTGCGTTCATGGGGCGACCCACGATTCGACGACGCAAGAGGTGTTTTCACCGCGCAGAACACGCGGGCCACTGGCGCGGTCGCGTGGAGTATGGAAGGTTTCGGGGCAGGCAGGCAGCGATGAGTCCATCCGGGCGATCTCCATGATCTTATTTTTATGGAGGTGCAGTAATACCCTCTGATAAGACATCGTACAAGTGACTCGGTGAGCCGGAGGCATCGGTGACGACCTCGGCGATGGGGGCCATAGAGTTCCGTCGGCTCGTAATCAATCATTCTTCAGCACAACCCTGACATCGGGGTATTTCTGAAAACTGGCCCTCATGCAGCAGCACTCCGCGCCGATAAAGTCTTACAAGACCAACAATTCCAAACATCGCGGATGCATCCCCTATGCTGCAGACCATTCAAGCTCGCTATACCGCTACCTTCGTCGGCTTCGTGCTGCTGATCGCCGTGCTCACGGCGGTCGGCATCAACTACTTGATCACGCCCAGCCTGACGAGCACCGATGAACGCAAACTGGTCACTGAAGCGGGGGAAATCAGTGCCGTCATCAAGGGTGAACTGGCCCGGGTGCAGGCGCAGCAGCGCGTGATCACCGAAACGGTTCCGCAACTGGACAGCGACAGTATCGACCGCCTGCTACCCAGCATGGTCAACCAGTACGGAGAATCGAAAGTATTCGGCGGTGGCATCTGGCCTCTGCCGAACAAGCGTACCGAGGGCCGGGCCAAGCACAGTACGTTCTATCATCGAGATGCCAGCGGCAAGCTCATCGTCAATACGCACTGGAACTCGCCCGAATCGCAGAATTACTTCGAGCAGTCCTGGTATCTGGGTGGTCTCAAGGCGCCTGCAGGGCAGTGCAATTGGGCGGCCGCCTATCAGGATGACGCCAGCCCCGAGCCGCGCACCAACTGCGCGATGGCCATCACCAAGGAGGGCGCCGCCTATGGCGTGGCGACCGTCGACGTGACCCTGGGTTTCTTCAATGACCTGATCGCCCAGAAAGAACGCGAGATCAACGCCGAGCTGATGATCGTCGAAAGCGACGGCAAGGTCCTGAGCAACCAGCCCGAGATCCCCGGCAACATCGTACTCAAGAACCTTGGCGACCTGGCCGGCCAGTATCCTTTCGCAGCGGCCTTGCAAGGCTTGCTGAAAACCCCGGGTGCCACCCGCTCGACGTTCATGGGCAGCAGTGGCAAGGAGTACACCCTGTTCCTCCTGCCTGTCGAAGGCACGCCATGGAAGATGGCTGTCGCGCAACCTACCCAGATACTGACGGCGCAGAGCAGCCATGTGCTCAAGACCCTGGCGATACTGCAGATCCCGATGGTGGTCATCATGCTGCTGGTGATCGTCTTTGCCCTCAGGCAACTGATGAACCGTTTGGCGGTGCTCAAGACCAATATCGATACGTTGTCGGCGGGTGATGCCGACCTGACCAAGCGCATCGTGATCCGCGCCGAGGATGAAGTGGGCGCGGTGGGCCACTCCATCAACCGCTTCATCGTCTATTTGCAGAAGATGATCACAGAAGTGTCGGACTCCTCTTCGTTGATCGCCGAGGGGATCGAACAACTGCGCGGGCAGTCCCGTGGCACCAACAGCATCCTGACTCGCCACGCCAGCGAAACCGATCAGGCTGTGACCGCCATCACCGAAATGAGCTCGACCGCCGATGACGTCGCCCGTAATGCGGCGCAAACGGCGAGCATGACGCAGGTCGCGAGCGAAAAGGCCCGCCATTCCAAAGTAGTAGTGGAGGATGCGTCCAGCAGTGTTCGCGAACTGATTTCGGAGGTGGAAGAGGCGACCAGCAAGGTCAGGGCGATGGAGCACGATGCCCAGCGGATCAACTCCGTGCTCGGCGTCATCGGCGATATTGCAGGGCAGACCAATCTGCTCGCGCTCAACGCGGCAATCGAAGCGGCACGGGCAGGTGAACAAGGTCGCGGTTTTGCCGTGGTTGCGGATGAAGTCAGGGCGCTTGCAGGGCGTACCCAGACCAGTACCTCGGAGATCAACGAAATGCTCACTCGTCTGCAGCACGGTGTAAGTGCCGCAGTGGTGGCGATGGAGAACACCAAGGAGCGTTGCCAGGCCACGGTCGACAAGACGTCCAGGGTCAACGAAGGCTTGGACGGGATGACCGAGTCGGTGGTGCGCATCAATGACCTGAGCACTCAGATAGCCACGGCGGCTGAAGAGCAAAGTGCCGTCAGCGAAGAGATCAACCGCAACATGGTGGCGGTGCGGCAGATCGTCGATGAATTGGTCGCCGGTGGCGCGCAGAGCGAGAGCAGCACGTCGGCTCTCGCCGCGTCCAACGCCAATCTCATCGCGGTCGTTCGACGCTTCAAGGTGTAAAGGTAGGGCCTGCCTCCGTGGGGGCAGGCCGCATCCTCGAGTATTCAGATCACCGGGCTGGTCGTGTAGGGGCTGCTTGCTTGCATACCGAGCAGCTCGTTGGCCTCGACGCAGTTTCGACCTCGTTTTTTGGCGCGATAAAGCAGCCGATCCGCCTCTTTCAGGGCCGCGGTGTAGGCGTCTTGTTTCGGCGCAGTGATTGCCACCACGCCCAGACTCACCGTGACGTTGCCCAGGGGGCTGGCTGAATGCGCTATGCGGGCATCGAAGATGGACTGCCTGACCTTTTCGGCCACGCTGAGCGCACCGGCGAAATCCGTTTCGGGCAATAGGATCACGAACTCTTCGCCACCATAACGCGCTGCAAGATCGCCCGCTCGCTGCACGGCGGCGCCGATAAGGCTGGCCACCTCTACAAGGCAATCGTCACCCCGGACATGCCCATAGTGGTCGTTGTATTGCTTGAACCAATCGATGTCCAACAGGATGATCCCGAGCGTCGACCGATTGCGGCTGGCCCGTCCCCATTCCTGTTGCACGGCGACGTCGAAGCGGCGCCGATTGGCCAGGTGCGTAAGGCTGTCGGTCTGCGCGATGATCTCCAGTTCGTTCTGGGCACTCTGCAACTCGCTTTCTGCGGTGATCAGCTGCCGGATCTGCTTGTACAACAACAGGCTCAACACGATCAGCGCCAGGCAGATCAGGGCCAGTATCCCCACCGAGCGATAGGCATACGCCCACCAGGGCGCGAAGACGTGGTGAGAAGACACGCCGGCAGCCGCGACCATGGGCAGGCCGGCCACGCGACGGTAGGCATAGATTCTTTCCACGCCATCCACCAGCGATTTGGTTACGGCAATACCGCTGTCGCTCTGGGGAAGGTAGCGCGAGAAAATCTCGCCCTTGGCCAGATTGGTGGTCATCAGCGCGGTCAGGGTCGGGCGTCGAGCCAGCAGATCGCCGTTGTTGAGCGCCAGGAAAATCACGCCCTGATCGTCTACGTCCATTCTCTCGAAGAAGTTCTGGAAATAAGCCACAGGCACCGTGGCCAATACCACGCCGGCAAAACTGCCGTCCGGACCATCGATGCGTCGGCTGATCGGGATGACCATGTCGCCGGTGAGGCGACTTTTCACGATGGAGCCGATTTGAACCGAGCGGTCCTTATGGTCGCGGTGATAGATGAAATAGGGTCGATCACTGTTGTCGTTGCTTTGCAGTCCTTGGGAGAAGGAATTGACTATCCAGTTGCCTTGAGCGTCGTAGATGAAAAGCCCCTGTATGGATTCCATTTCCGCCACGTCCTGAGCCATCAGCCTTGCCAGGCGATCTCGCTCACCAATGGCCAGGCCGTCGTGCTCCACGCGTTCCACAAGATCGCGCAGAGTATTGTCGGCCTGGCGCACCGTATCCTGTGCTTGCTGTTCAGCGGCACGAACGACGTTCGACACGGCCACCTTGGCGGTCGCCACACGTTCCTGCCTGGACAGGTTCATTTGCCAGGCCGTCGCCAGGATCAGGGACAGGCACACCAGCGCAATGAAACCGATCAAGGCTTTGGTCAGCGACGACGGCGAAAGTCTGGCGGGGGTGAAGTGACGTAATTTCATATTGATGTCATAGGATTGGCGGCGAACCGGACCGATGCAGTTTTCGTACCGATCGGCCGGGTTCATGAGGGCGGCTGTTGGAAATGAACGCCATGTGCGAGATCTTGTGTTTCCTGGCAAACCCTGAATCGTGCACTGTCGACCGACGTCCCTCGCTATAGGGTCATGCAATACCGCTGCTGTTTCTCTCTTCTATATAATCGGCTAGTTATACAAAACGGTGTACTAAATTGCTCACTCAAGATTTATCTGTACAAGAGTTTGCATAAGAATTTGTATTAAAGCCGTTATATCCCAAGAGCGATGCGAACAGCAATCGACTCATCAAGGCTTTTCATCAGATGAAACCCCTTTATTCAACCCTGGTGGCCTGAAAGGTGTACCCTCAACACACACTTATCAGAATCTACACTCATGTCACCTGAAACCGGAGCGAGCCAGAAGATCTCAGCAGCCTTGGCGCATCGGGTTGGCAGCCTCGTTGACAATTTTCAAATCGCCGATGCGATCATTTCCATGTTCGAGGATATCGATGCCACCCTCACGCCAATCATTGGGCCGAAAGGCGTTGCTGCTTTATACCGTCGCAGCCTGTTCTTGTGCATGTCGACCCATCCGGATTATGCAGAAAGATACAAGGGACTCGCAGCTGCGATGAACCTGACGCAACTACGTTCACTTTTGAGCGAGCAAGAAAAGACCGATGCAGTCATGTTTAGCGAGCAATTGCTGAAGACATTCTACGAGCTCCTCGCCACCCTGATCGGACGATCACTGGCTGCACGATTGCTACTGGACGTGTGGGGAAATTTTCTGAGCGGCCCAGATCCGCAGGACACACCACAATGAGTACCAAAGTCACCATCAACCGCCTCAAGACCGGCGTGCCAGGCTTCGATGAAATCCTCGGCGGGGGGCTACCCGAGTTTTCGTTCAACCTGATCGCAGGTCCACCTGGATGCGGGAAAACCACGCTGGCGCATCACATGATGTTTGCCTTGGCGACGCCTGAGCGTCCGGCCATTTTCTTCACCGTGCTGGGCGAGCCGCCGCTCAAGATGCTGCGCTATCAGCAGCAGTTCGATTTCTTCGACGAGGAAGCGGTCAATACGTCGATCCGCTACGTCAACCTGGCAGACGATACCCTCGCCGGTGACCTGGACGAGGTCCTTCGACGCATTGTCAGCGAGGTGGAAACCCATTCCCCTGCGTTGGTGTTCGTGGATTCGTTTCGGTCGGTGGTGTTGGCCAGCGAAACGGAATGCAATCCGAACAACAACCTGCCTCAGTTCGTGCAACAGCTGGGCATGTTGATGACCACCTGGCATGCCACGACATTTCTGCTGGGCGAGTACTTCAACGAGCTGGACAGCAACCCCATCTTCACCGTGGCCGACGGATTGATCTGGCTTCGCCAAAGCGTCCAGCGCAACTCGATGGTGCGCAAGATGGAAATCATGAAGATGCGCGGGCAACCGACGCTGCCGGGTTTGCACACGTTCCGTATCGGCCAGGGCGGCGTCACTGTGTTTCCACCGGCCTCGGTAGGCAACCAGCAAAACGATGCGCTCTTCCAGGGTGACGTCGCGCAACGATTGGGCATGGGCGTGGCCCATCTGGACGAGATGCTGGGCGGTGGTCTTCCTCAGGGCTACTCCCTGTTGGTTGCCGGCCCCTCGGGTTCAGGCAAGAGTCTGCTGGCGGCGGCGTTCCTCGAGGAAGGCGCGCGTTGTGGCGAGAAAGGTGTCATGGCGGTTTTCGAACAACGGCCAAGCCACCTGCGCAGCGCGGAACTGACTCGCCTGATCCAGAACGATCAGGTCGGCGTGGTCGATCGACGCGTGCCGGATCTGTCCATCGATGAAATCGTGCAGCAACTGTTCAGTGAGATTCAGCGGTTGGGCGCGACCCGGGTGGTCATCGACTCGTTGTCAGGGTTCGAACTCGCCGTTGCCCCGGCTTTCCGGGAGGACTTTCGCGAGTCGTTGTCGCGCATGGTCAGTGCGCTCACCTCGACCGGGGTCACCGTGTTGATGACCTCCGAGCTTGAAGATCGCTACAACGATCTCAGATTCAGTCCTTACGGAACGGCGTTTCTGACCGATGCAATCATCGTGCAGCGGTATATCGAAGTCGACAGCCGTCTGCAGCGCATCATGGCCGTGGTCAAGGTCAGGGCCAGTGCGCATTCGGACGAGCTGCGGATGTATCGCATCGATGACAACGGCTTGCAAATCGGGGGTAGGGTCCAAGGCCAGGAGGGACTGCTGGGTGGCCGGCCGACTCGACGCCATTGTTCGACGTCACCTGCTGGAGAAGATATCTCATGAGAGCACCTATTGAATGAGTCGAAGGGAGCAGACGCGCGTGAAAACAAGGACGAGGCTCATAAGCTAGCTTTCACCGATCCAAGGAAGAAGCGCCAGGTGCTTGCCCATCTGGCTGCGCTGCAGCGCGAACTTCTTGAAGCAGAAACGGTTGCTGGCAATGGCGTGCACATACAGCTATTGGTGGAGGCCAACCAACGGCTGGTCCGCGCCGCCCTGGCAGTGCCTGATCTTCCATCGGTGCAGGAACCCGCCACACTCAAAAGCCTGCAGCAAGAAATGCAGGAAGCCAACGAACATTTGGTCCTGGCGGCGCTCAGGGCTCAAAAGCTTCAGGCCGATGCTGAACAAGCATTGTCGCAACAGAGAAATGCATTGACGTCGGTGGTGCATGAAATGCGCAACCCGCTGACACCGATCAGTCTGCTGGCCCAGCGCATGCGCATGACGCCCAGTTGTGATGTTCCGCAGATGGGCGTTCTGATCGAAAATCAGGTCAAGCACCTGTCACGGATGATCGAGGACTTGCTGGATATCTCCCGCGTGAGCAGGGGAAAGCTGAGCCTGAATTGCACACCGGTCGATATCGTTCCCATTCTTGAACAAGCAGCCGATAGCTGCGCATCGCTGATACTGTCCAAAACGTTGGCATTCGATGTTTCACTTCCAACCAAGGAAGTTCTGGTGAATGGCGACCGCGTCCGCATCATGCAAATTTTCACCAACATCATCACCAATGCCGCGAAATATACGCCGCGAAACGGAACGATCACCTTGAGCGGTACACGGGCTGACGAAACCTTCGACGTCGTTGTATCGGACAATGGCATAGGCATCCCGTCGAGCCTGCTGCCTCGTATATTCGATCCCTATGTTCAGGACGTGGAAGCCATCGGCTTCGACGGCTCGGGCTTGGGTATCGGGCTTACCGTAGTTCGGGAACTGGTGGATGCGCACGGTGCGCGTATAACCGCGCACAGCGACGGTCCAGGGCGGGGTAGCCAATTCACCGTTACCTTCCCGATCATCGACAGATAGCGCTTTTTCCCTTCGTTTCGATTGACTCATCAGGCAGGTTGACATGAACACAGAAACCGACAAGAACGCCGAGAACGCTGACGCGCCAAATACCCCAAACGACCCGATCGTGCAGAAGGAGGTTGGCAAAGGCCTCACGGATGATGAGCGTGTCAGTCGAGAAGCCGAACCTGAAGGGGAGGGGGCAAGGGTGGAACTCGGTCCCGCAGATCTGGACCGACTTCCGAAGAAATAGCAGCCCCCGCGTGTCAGTTCAGTGGGTGGCTCAGCGCGTTCACTCGATGTCCTCATAGGGCAGGCCGACGTAGTTTTCGGCGATGCTCTGACGTCCGGCGGCCGAGCCCACGAAGTAGTCCAGTTCGGTTTGCTGGATGCGCTGGCCGAAAGCATCGGTATCGGGAAAGCGATGCAGCAGCGAGGTCATCCACCAGGAGAAGCGTTCAGCCTTCCAGACCCGGCGCAGGCAGATCTGCGAGTATTTCTCCAGCAGATCGGTGCGCCCCTCGCCATACACCTTGAGCAGAATGCGATACAAGGTGCTGACGTCACTGGCCGCCAGGTTCAGACCCTTGGCGCCGGTGGGCGGAACGATGTGGGCAGCGTCGCCGAGCAGAAACAGGCGACCGTACTGCATCGGTTCGACCACGAAGCTGCGCAGCGGCGCGATGCTTTTTTCGATGGAGGGGCCGGTGACCAGCCGCTCGGCGATAGGCGGTGGCAGGCGAAGCTTGAGCTCGTCCCAGAAGCGCGCGTCCGACCAGTCCTCGACCTTTTCCTCGGCGCCCACCTGCACGTAATAGCGCGTGCGGGTGGCTGAGCGCATGCTGCACAAGGCGAAGCCACGCTCGTGGTTGGCGTAGATCAGCTCGTGATTGACCGGCGGGGTGTCGGCGAGAATCCCCAGCCACCCGAAGGGATAAACCCGCTCGAAAATCTTCAGCGCCTCGGCTGGAATCGCTTGTCGCGACACGCCATGAAAACCATCGCAACCGGCGATGTAATCGCAGTCCAGGCGAACCGTCTCGCCGTTGCGCTGAAAGGTCACATAAGGGCTGTCGGTTTTCATGTCATGGGGCTGAACGTCGTCGGCATCGTAGAGCGTCAGCGCGCCCACAGCGGCGCGGGCTTCCATCAGGTCACGGGTGACCTCGGTCTGGCCGTAGACCATCACCGTTCTGCCCCCTGTCAGCGCCTTGAGATCGATGCGTTCACAGCGTCCGTCGAACGCCAGCTCGAAGCCGTCGTGGACCAGGCCGCGGGCGTCCATGTGCGCGCCGACCCCTGCTTCACGCAGCAGCTCGACCATGCCTTGCTCCAGCACCCCGGCCCGAATTCGGGAGAGGATGTAGTCGGGATTCTTGCGTTCGACGATGACGTTGTCGATGCCGGCACGATGCAGCAGTTGCCCGAGCAAAAGGCCGGACGGGCCGGAGCCGATGATAGCGACTTGGGTTTTCATAGGGAGCTGTCCTCAGGTGTGCCACTGGGGCACGAGGCCTCACAGAGCACTTTTTATTGTTGTCTCCGGTATTTTTGATGACTGAACTTGAGATAAGAAGGCAATATTCGGCATATTCCATGGACTTTCGGTGGATCGTTCCAAGGCAAAGCCCGCGATGTCGAAATCCTCAGCGATAGCTGTTCCCGTGTTCAAACTGTATGGCGAAACCGGCGCCTGGCCGACGCCCGACCTGATTCACTGCGAGTCGATCCCCGCGCGCAGCCAGCTTCACGGCTGGGAAATAAAGCCCCATCGACACAGTGATCTGGTACAGCTGCTGTACGTGCAGGCCGGGCAGGCGAGCCTGAAAGTGGAGGAGGTGATCAATCACGTCGATTCGCCTGCTCTGCAAGTCGTCCCGGCGCTGAGTGTGCACACCTTCAAGTTCTCCGAAGACATTCAGGGCTACGTACTCAGCCTGGCGCAACCGTTGGCCGAGCAACTGGGCAGCTTGCTCAACAGTCCGGTGCTGACCACTGCGGCCTGTTATCCGATCGGTACTGATCGCCCCTATCTGGACACCCTGTTTGCAACCCTGGCCCAGGAATACAGCCAACAGCAGGCCGGCCGCGACGCGATGCTGCAATCGCTGATCACCGTGCTGTCGATCTGGCTCAGTCGCCGCAAACAGGCGCTGTCCTTGTCGCGCGCCGCGCAACCGGACCGAGGCCGGGAGTATCTGCAGGACTTCACCCGTGCATTGGAACTGCGCTTTCGCGAGCATTTGCCCATCGACCACTATGCAGCCACCCTGGGGATCAGCAGCGCTCACCTCAACGCCCTGTGTCGGCGCCTTTCAGGCCAATCCGCATTGCAGATGATCAACCAGCGCCTGTTGCTCGAAGCCAAGCGCGACCTGGTGTACACCAGCATGACCATCGGCCAGGTGTCCGACCGCCTGGGGTTTTCCGATCCGGCGTATTTTTCGCGTTTTTTCAAGCGCGGCACGGGACAGTCGCCGAAGCAGTTTCGCGTGCGCGATCCGAGTAACACGTTGCAGCCAGCCGAGACTTATCGCTAATATTGCGAATAGTTATCATCTACGGATAGGCGTACTGGCTGATGGGGACGCACAACTCGTTCGAACAGGATGTCGAAGTCCTCTATGTGCGACATCACAGCTGGCTCAAAGGCTGGCTCCAACGCCGTCTGGGCCAGGCTGCGGATGCCGATGACCTGGCTCAGGACACCTTTGTGCGGATCATCCGCTCCCGCAATCCGGTCGCTGAACTCAAGCAGCCACTGGCCTACCTGGCGACGATTGCCAACAGCTTGCTGGTCAATCGCTGGCGACGCCTGGCTGTCGAGCGCGCTTACGCCGAAGCGCTTGCCACACAGCCCCAGCACGTCGAGCTGTCTGCCGAGCAACGCTACCTGCTGATCGAAACCCTCACCGAAATCGACGCACTGCTGCAGGGTCTGTTGCCACGTGTCCGGGAGATCTTTCTGCTCTCGCAGCTGGATGGCATGACCTACAAACAAATCGCTGCCCAGTTGGGGCTCAGCGTGAATCAGGTGCAGAAGTCCATGCTCAAGGCATTCAGCCGCTGCTACGCCAGTCTGTTCGAGTGAAGCCCGTGTCTGCACGCCGCACCTCAGAGTCGCCGATCCGTGCCGAGGTGCGAGATCAAGCACTTGCCTGGTTCACCTTGAGTCAATCCGGCGACATCAGTGAAACCGATCTACAGCAACTGCAGCGCTGGCGACAAAGCGACAGCGAGCATGAGCGCGCCTGGCAACGCATGACAGGTATGACCGATGTCATCAAGAACCGCGCCCAGGCGCTGGAAAGCCCCGTCGCGCGCCGCGCCTTGCAACAGACCCGTTACGTCAGTGGCGACCGACGCCAGGCATTGAAAATATTGATCGGTGCCGGGTTGCTGGGGGCAGTGGGCTGGCAGACCAAGGACGGCCATTGGCTGCAATCGGCTCTGGCCGATCTGAGCACGGCAACCGGTGAGCGCCGCCGCCACCGGCTGGCCGACGGTACACAGTTGTGGCTCAACACCGACAGCGCAGTGGACATCCGCTTTGATGCTCATGAGCGGCGCATCCTCGTGCGCTACGGCGAGGTGGATATTCTCACCGGTAGCGATTCGGCTCGGCGACCACTGCTCGTGCAAACGCGTGATGCACTGCTGCGTCCGTTGGGCACGCGCTTCACCGTACGCTGCGACGAGGCAGGGTCAGGCACACTGTTGTCAGTGAGCAGCGGTCGCGTGGCGGCTTCCATGCCCGGGAACCTGGCGGAGCAGATCGTCGAGGCGGGTTATCAGGCCCGCATCGCTCGCGGAAGCATTTCCCACCCCCAGCCGATCAACGCGGCCAGCCTTGCCTGGATCGACGGCTTCATCGTGGCCGAGCGCATGCGGCTGGGCGATTTCGTGGCGCAATTGGCGCGCTATCGCAGCAGTGTCCTGCGCTGCGATCCGCAGGTGGCCGATCTGCTGCTTACCGGCTCCTACCCACTGGACGACAGCGAACGGATTCTCTCGTTACTCGAGGACAGCCTGCCGGTGATCATCGTGCGCCGCACGCGCTACTGGGTCACCGTAACGGCACGGGGTTCAGCCTGATTTTTTTTTCAAACGGGAGGCAGTTTTTCGATTCTCGATTGGCCTGGGGATATCCCCGCCATGTAGGCGGCCTTTTCAGTCCTTCCGGAAACACTGCATGAAGCATCCTATCCATCACCGTCGCCCGGCCCTTGGCCACACCATCGAAGAAACCCGCGTCTGGTCTTTGCCGTTGCTGCTGGCCAGCAGTCTTTCGTTGGGCACAACGCTGGCCGCCCCTGGGGTGTACGCCCAGGAGCCGGTTGCGTTGGCCTCGGCGTTGGTAAGCTTCTCGGTCGCAGCCGGGCCGCTGGATCAGGCACTCAGCCAGTTTGGGCGTCAGGCGGCAATTCCCCTGTCTGCGGATGCTCGTCTGACCGCCGGCCTGTCCAGTCCCGGTCTGCAAGGTTCGTTCAGCGTGGAACAGGGCTTCGCCCGTTTGCTGAGGGGTACGGGCCTTGCTGTGGTGAAAACCTCGCAGGGCAATTACCTGCTGAACCAGGTCGTCGAAGAGCAGGGCGCCGTGGAGCTCGGAGCCACCAGTATCGATGCGCGAACCCTGGGCCTTACCAGCGACGGTTCCGGGTCCTACACCACGACGGCGACCACGACCGCGACACGTCTGAACCTGTCGTTGCGTGAAACGCCGCAGACCGTCAGCGTCATCACTCGCCAGCGACTCGATGACCAGAACCTCACGAGCCTGGCCAAAGTACTGGAGCAAATCCCGGGCATTTCTCTGCAACCGCTGGATTCGGAGCGGGTGAACATCTACTCCCGTGGCTATGGTATCGACAGCTATCAGTACGACGGCGTACCTACCACGTTGGTGGTTTCCACCAGCGCCACCCCGCAAAGCCTGTCCGACATGGCGATCTACGATCGTATCGAAGTATTGCGCGGTGCATCCGGGCTGCTGACCGGGGCCGGCGATCCCTCGGGCACCATCAATCTGGTGCGCAAGCGCCCCACCGATCAATTGCAGGGCTATGTCAGCGCAGGCCTCGGCTCGTGGGATCAGTACCGTACCGAGATGGACGTTTCCGGACCCTTGACGCCCACGGGCAACATCCGCGGGCGCATGGTCAACGCCTATCAGCAAGGCAATAGCCACATCGATCACTACCAGACAGAGAAACAGGTCCATTACGGCATCGTCGAAGCCGACTTGACCGACAGCCTGCTGCTGACCGCTGGCTATGACTATCAGAAACAGGATCCGCGCGGCGTGTCCTTCGCCAGTTTCCCGCTGTTCAACAGCGAGGGCGGGCAGACCGATTTTTCCCGCTCCACCAACCCGGCGTCGCGCTGGAGCAGGCGCCAGCAGGACACGCTGAATGTCTTCTACTCGCTGGAACAGCAGTTGGCCAATGACTGGGCGCTGAAGGCTTCGGTCAATCAGATGTACAGCAAGCGCGATTCGAAACTGGCTTCCGCCAGCTGGGGGTTTATCGACGAAGCTACCGGTGACGGCATGCAGCTCTATGGTGGCTCGTCGACCGGCTGGCAAAAACAGACCGGGATTGATGTCAACGCCAAGGGCCCGTTCCGGTTGTTCGGGCGTGAGCATGAACTCGTGATCGGCATGACCTACACAAAGTTCGAAGACCACAACGATCCTGCCGCGGGCGAAGATGTCGAAGGTCGCTCCATCAACTACTACACGTGGAACAACCGTACCGAGGAACCTCAGGGCAACGGCCAGATTCTGTTCGATAACGACACCACCATCCGCCAGTTGGGCACCTACGCCGCCGTGCGCCTGCGCCCTGCCGATGACCTGTCGATCATCCTCGGCGGGCGGGCCAGCAACTATAAATACGACAGCTACTACCATTACCGGGCGCCGGCAGATGCCGCCAACAGCAGCGATACCCAATACCAGGAGCACGGCGAGTTCACCCCCTACGCCGGTATCGTCTACGACCTGACCGACCAGCACTCGATCTACGCCAGCTACGCCAGCATCTTCAAGCCGCAAAGTGTGCATGATCGGGACGGCAAGTCCCTGGAACCGCGTACCGGCGATGCGTTCGAGGTTGGCGTCAAAAGCGAGTTTCTCGACGGTCGCATCACCACCAGCTTCGACGTGTTCATGACCAAGCAAGACAACCTGGCAGAGCTTGATCCAGGACAGATCGTCAGCGGCACCCTCAGCGAACGAGCCTACCGTGCAGTCAACGGCGCCAGGACCCGCGGTTTCGATGCGGAGATCAACGGTGAGATCCAGCCCGGCTGGAAAGTCGCGGCTAGCTACACCCACGCCGTGACGGAAAACGCCGATGGCGACCGGATCAATACCGTTGCGCCTGCCGAGCTGGTCAAGTTCTGGACCACCTATCGCATGCCCAATGAACTGGATCGGCTGACCCTGGGCGGTGGCGTCAACTGGCAGAGCGGCATCCACTTCAGCACCACGCCGTGGCAGTTGAGCAAGACGGTCAAAGCCAGGCAGGACGACTACGCGGTCTTCAACCTGATGGCCCGCTACGCGTTCACCGACAACCTGTCTGCGCTGGTCAACGTCAACAACCTGTTCGACAAGAAGTACCTGAGTTCACTGGATGAAACCTTCCTCGGCGGTTACTACGGCGACCCACGCAATCTCATGGTCACGGCTAAATACCAGTTCTGATGGGCAAGCGGTCTTGAGGCTGCAGGTTGCTACGGTCATCCAGACCTTGAGAGGTGACGAGGCCGACGAAGGTATGTTGTTTGAGGGGCGTGCGGCTCAGGTGAACCGCGGGCAGTTCGTCTGTAAGAACTGGTAGCACACTCGATGAGCGAATTTTCCAGGGGAAGTGTCTCAGATCAGGACGCGTGGGGATTCTGCAAAACGTGGAAGCCAGCCAGAGACAAAATCGAATGACGGCCATGATTCGCACCCTCAGGACGCTACTTGTCGCCGCGCTGGCAACCGGCGCCATCGCCAGTATCGTGCAGACCCAGCTCAATCTGGGCGAGCTGCTCCGCCTCGGGGCGCCGGTGACTTCATCGGTACGGCTCTGGACGACGCTCGAAGACCTCGCACGGTTTGGTCCGGTCATGTTCGGCATCGCTGCGGCAGCCTTATTGCTCGCGGTCATGGCAGGCCACTGGGTGCTGCGTTTCGCTCCGCCTTCCTGGCGCCGGTTCGTGTTCATCGCGGCCAGCACGTGTGGTCTGGCTTTCGTCTTCTGGCTGATGCGCTCGGTGATCCCCATGCCCGCACTGCCGGGCACCCGCACGGCTGTTGGCCTTGGCCTGATGTCGCTGACGGGGATCGTCGGCGGGTGGCTGTATGCGCGTCTGACCAGTTCCTCCAAACGGAGTGATTCGCCGGACGGAGGAGGGCGCTGGCGCGAGGCGGCTGTGGTGGCAGTTCTGCTGGCGGCACCGGCCATGCTTTTTTTCGCCATGGCCCCAGGCGCCCCCGACAAGCCGGCGACAGTGGATCGGGCCAGCTATGAAGTGCAAACCGTCGCGACGGGGCTGAACCGCCCGTGGTCGGTGGCGTTTCTTCCGGACGGCCGTGTGCTGGTCACTGAAATGGGTGGGCGACTCTTGGTCATTGGTACGAATGGCGCAGCTTCGCAGATCAAGCTCGACGGGCTCCCGCCCATCTTCCAGCAGGGCGGCACTGCTGGATTGATGGAAGTCGTGCTGGATCCACAGTTCGAGCGCAATGGTTGGCTGTACCTGACGATGGGCTACGGCGAAGCCGCTGCGAACGGCACGCGCCTGGTACGGGCCACGCTGAAGAGCGACAGGATAGAGGATGTCCGAGTCCTGTTCAGCTCCACGCTCAAACCTCGCACGGGCAACAACGGTGGGCGCATTGCGTTTCTCGGCGACGAGACCTTGGTGCTTTCTCTGGGAGACGGCAGCGAGCGACGTGAGGAAGCGCAGAACCCGGCGAATGATCTGGGTACCCTGGTCAGGCTTGATCGCGAGGGCAGGCCTGCGGCGGACAATCCTTTCATCGGCAAAGCCGGTGCGGCCCCCGAGATCTACAGTCTCGGCCACCGCAATGTCCAGGGCATCGCCGTGGATCCGACAACGGGCGACCTGCTCATCACCGAGCATGGCGCGCGCGGCGGTGACGAGATCAACCGGATCGTGCCGGGCGGCAACTACGGATGGCCTGTCGTGACCGCTGGCATCGACTACCCGTTCGCCAAGGTGACGCCGTTCACTCAGCTGCCGGGCTATCAAAATGCGGTTCTGGAGTGGACACCGTCGATTGCACCTTCAGGCTTGGCGATTTATGACGGCCCGTTGTTTCCCCACTGGCGCGGGGATTTGCTGGTCCCGGCACTCAAGGAGCGCGCCGTGCGCCGCGTCGTCCGCAATGGGCAGCAGATCGTGGATCAGCAGTTGTTGCTGAGCGAACTGGACGAGCGCATGCGAGACGTCAAGGTGGCTCCCGATGGGTCGATCTATGTGCTTACCGATGGGGTCGATGCGAAGCTGTTGAGGGTGATGCCGGGGGCTCGTGGGGGTTGAAGGACAGGGCCTGCTTCGCTCGGATCACGGGCTCACCTGAACGGGGAACGGCAACTGTTTCAACAGATCCACGATGACCGCAGCGTAGCGACCGTCAGGGTCTAGGTCAGGGTCAAATACCGTGACGGTCATCCCCCTGCACCGCGGGTCAGCCACGAAGGGAGCCATGATGCGCGACAGGTCCGCAGCTGGAATGCCCGGGGAGCCAGGGCAGTCCACGGCGGGCATCACTGACTGGTCCAGAACGTCCACATCCAGGTGTATCCAGAACCCTTGCTCAGGTGTTCGGTCCAGCGTTTCGCGAATGCGTTGAATGACGGCAGCTGGTCCCAACCTTAGCGCTTCAAAGACATCGATCCGGTTGATCGCCGTATCGTTGATGTCAGGCCACGCAAAATCTGCGTCGCGATTTTCCCGTTCGCCCAGCTGAACGACATCCACGTCAGCAACCAGAGGTCCCACGACGCCCGGCCACTGTGTCGCCAATGACTCACCACGCCCAGTGGCCAACGCAAGGTCCATGCCCGCTACCGCGCCGAGGCTCAGCTGCGAGTCATAGTTGCCCGGATGGCGAAAGTCGCTGTGCCCATCGATATGCATAAGGGAAACGGGGCCGGCTTGGCGAGCGCCCGCCAACGCCCCCAAAAGGATCGAACAATCCCCGCCGATGACCAAGGCAAACTCACCCTGTCTGCAGGCTTCGCTCACTCGCTTCGCCAAAGCGATGTTGAACGCGCGCATGGCGTGGCCGTTGCGTAGCCGTGTGCCTGGCTGGGCTTCGGGGGAATAGCGGGGGCGGGGTAGTTCCTGAGAGGCATGCGCGCCGATCGCCTCCAGTAGGCCGGCGGCCATCAGAGCAGAGGGCGCTCGCCATGTGCCGGGTTCGTGGCCGGGGTGTGGGGGGCTTAGTCCAAGGTTGGAGGGTGCGGTTATTAGCTGCATGGGGTGGGGTTTGCACTGAGTGGAGGGCTGCGAATTGTGGCAGACGATAGAAATGAGTGACGTCTGAGGGTAGCACCTGTTGTGTGGAATGGAGTTATGGATGGTATGCGTAAATTTCAGTCATTCTTGACTTGCCGAACGGGCTGCTTTTTGCCATGAGCACTCCGTAATGTTTCCATGGCCGGAAGACCAAAAATTACGCATAGCGTATTTATTGTTACTAATTTCGCGCGGATTAGGGTGAAGCTGCAGCCCTATGCTTATGCGCTCCTGGCCGCTCCTGGCCGGTAGCTGCCCGTCACCAGTACTCACCCTTATACGCTTCCGCCAAACTTCTCCGCTCATGCAAACGGCAGTGGCCCGCGAAATGTGCCGATGGGCACCCAGTGGGTAATCAGACCGGTATCCACCTTCCAGTGATGCAGGAGTAACGCCGGCGGCTCCACATACGACGCCTCTTCAGCCTCTGCATCCAAAGCCAACCCGATGGCAGTCGTTGTGCTGGGCGCAGTGCACAGGACCGTGCCGCCAAAACGTAATTGCATCGAGCGGTGAATGTGGCCGCACACCACACGTTCGATCGCCGGATAGCGCTGCACCACTTCGCGCAGCCGCTCCGAGTTCCGGCAGGCATACGTGTCGATATAAGGAATGCCACTGAGGAACGGCGGCTGGTGCAGCATGATCAGAGTCGGGCGCGTCGGCTCCTGAGCAAGTGCCGCATCGAGCCAGGCCCCAGCCGCCTCGCTCATGTCGCCGTGATGTTCCTGCGGGACGGTCACATCCACACCAATGATCCGTACCGGTCCGAGGTCATCGGCGACGAAGTGCCACGGGTTTCCCGTTGAAGAGAGATACGGCTGGGAAAAGGTAGAACTCATTAAGTTTCGGTCATCATGATTGCCAGGAATCATCAGCAACGGCTGCTTGATCCCCGCCAGCAAGGTACGTGCCATTGCATATTCTTGCGGTAGCCCCTCATCCACCAGGTCGCCGGTGATGATCACGACATCGGGCCGCGGCATGAGGCTGTTCAGGTGTGCAATAGCCTGCTCGCACATCGTGTTTGAATCAACCAGCCCCTGATAAAGAATGCCTTGCGGCCTGATATGCAGATCGGAAAGGTGGGCAATCAGCACGGAATATTCTCCTTGGAGGATGCGGTGATCAATGGCGGGGTGAAGGTAGCATGCCTGAGCTGCAATGGATGGGTCAGCGTCCATGCGGTATGTCAGAGCGCCGAGATCTCGAAGGCCGGAACGGGCGATGGAGGTCGAACCGACCCAGGCTCGAACAGCCAGTCGCCTAAGCAAAATTAACTCGTCGGGATTCCGGCACATAACTTGCTCTTCTCGTATTCCTCGCCTCGCTGGAAGTCCCCATGCTGCACTCCCATCTCACCACCCTCAACGCTGTCTCACTGGTCCTGAGCACGTTCAAGGCGCAAGGCTGGTCCGCCGAGGCGCTGCTGGCCGGCAGTGGCATATGCGCAGCGGACTTGAACCGTGCCGACACGCGCATCGCCACGCATCAGGAGATGCAGGTGTGCGCCAATGCCGTGGCTCTGCAGCGCGACATCGGCCTGATCGTGGGGCGGCGTATGCATGTCTCATCCTACGGCATGCTCGGCTATGCCCTGCTTACCAGTGCCACTTTCGGTGACGCGCTCCGTTTGGCTCTGCGTTATCCCGCGCTGCTGGGAACACTGTTCGAGCTGAGTCTGGAGGAAGACGGCGAACGTATCTGGTTCACTGCGGGCGATTACCGCGAGAATCCGGCACTGACCGCCTTCAATGTCGAGCTGTGCCTGGGGTCGCTGAAAGTCATTTGCGACGACCTCCTCGGCCACTCACTGCCCTTGCTTGGCGCTTGCTTTGAGCACGATGCGCCGGACTATCAGACTCGCTACGCCGAATGTTTTGACTGTCCGTTGCAGTTCCAGGCCACCGTCAATGCCTTTGCTTTTGATAAACGCTGGCTCGCCCAGCCTTTACCGCTGGCTGACGCGGTAACCCATCAGGCCATGACCGAGCGCTGCCGAAAACAGAACACGGAATTTACCGGGCGCGAGGCCTGGTTGGGGCGGATCCGGCTATCGCTGGCTGCGCAACTGCATGCCGCACCTAGGCTGGACATGCTGGCCCGACAGATGAACTGCTCGGCGCGCACCTTGCGTCGACATCTGCACGACCTGGGCTGCAGCTATCAGGAACTGCTCGACGAACTTCGTTTCGAACGCGCCAAGCAACTGCTGGCCGAAGACCGGTGGCCCATCTACCGGATCGCCGAGGCTCTGGGCTTCAGCGAGACCGCAAGTTTTAGGCACGCTTTCGTGCGCTGGAGTGGCGTGGCGCCGAGCCAATTTCGCGCATGACGCCTCATTGAGGAGCGAATTACGGACAGAAAATCTGGCCATATTTATCCCCTTTTGGCCGCACTTGCCGTTCTCATAAACCTCGCCCGGCGCAAGACTGTATTGACCGATACAGCCCGCGGAGAACAACAAATGCTGACAATTTACTCGGACGCTCACCACCTGCACCACGGCCGCTGTGAGCTGATGGACGGGCAGTTGATGCCCTGCTTCGAAATGCCCTCACGCGCCGATCATGTATTGCAACGGGTCAGGGACCGTCAACTTGGCGATGTACAGGCGCCGCAGGACTTTGGTCTGGAACCGCTGCAACGCGTTCATAGCCGTGAGTACCTCGATTTCTTCAAGGGTGCCTGGGCCCGCTGGACCGAATTCGGTCAGGACGGCGACCTCCTGCCCTACACTTGGCCCGCCCGTACCCTGCGCCGCGTATTACCCGAAAGCCTGCATGGTCAACTCGGCTATTACAGCTTCGACGGCGGAGCGCCGATCACCGCCGGCACGTGGCAGGCAGCCTACTCGGCGGCACAGGTCGCGCTTAGCGCGCAACAAGCGATTCAGCAAGGTGCCCGCAGTGCTTTCGCCCTGTGCCGTCCGCCGGGACACCACGCAGCTGGCGACTTGATGGGCGGTTATTGCTACCTAAACAACGCCGCTATTGCCGCACAGGCCTTTCTTGATCAGGACCACAAAAAGGTCGCGATTCTGGATGTCGACTACCACCACGGCAACGGCACCCAGTCAATTTTCTATGCGCGCAGCGATGTGCTGTTCACCTCGATCCACGGCCACCCGGAAGGGGAGTTTCCGTTTTTCCTGGGCTATGCCGACGAGTCCGGTGAAGGCGCAGGTGTTGGCTTTAACTTCAACTACCCACTGCCGGCCGGTTCCGGCTGGGAAACCTGGAGCGCGGCGCTCGAGCAAGCCTGCATAGAAATTGATCGTTATGACGCCGACATCATCGTCGTCTCCCTGGGCGTAGATACATTCAAGGATGACCCGATCTCGAAATTCAAACTCGACAGCAAGGATTATCTGGCGATGGGCGCACGCATCTCCCGCTTGGGTAAACCTACGCTGTTCGTGATGGAAGGCGGCTACGCGGTGGAAGAAATCGGTATCAATGCCGTCAACGTTCTCGAAGGCTTTGAAGGGGCTGCCCAATGAACATGTTCAAGTCACTTATCCTCTGCGCTGCGGTTATCAGTGGCATGGCTCATGCCGAAGAGAAAACCCTGCGGGTCTACAACTGGTTCGACTACATCACCCCCAAGGCGCTGGAGGACTTCAAGGCGCAGAATTCTGGCCTTAAATTGGTGTACGACATCTTCGACACTAATGAAGCTTTGGAAGCCAAGCTGCTCACCGGCAATTCAGGGTATGACGTGGTAGTGCCATCCAACGTGTTCCTGGCCAAGCAGATCGAAGCCGGTATATTCCAGCCGCTGGACCGCAGCCAGCTGCCGAACTGGAACCACCTCGATCCCAAGCTGATGAAGCTGATCGAGGCCAACGATCCGGGCAATAAATTCGCCGTGCCTTACATGTACGGCACCATCCTGATCGGATTCAACCCGGACAAAGTCAAGGCCGCCCTGGGTGCAGATGCGCCAGTGGACAGCTGGGAACTGATTTTCAAGGAAGAAAACATCAGCAAGCTCAAGTCCTGTGGTGTAGCGCTGCTGGACTCACCCTCCGAAATCCTGCCCCTGGCCTTGAAGCACTTGGGCCTCGACCCCAACAGCGGCAACCCCAAGGACTATGTGAAGGCCGAAACTCTGTTGATGAAAATCCGCCCCTATATCACCTACTTCCATTCGTCCAAATACATGGCGGATATCGCCAACGGTGACATCTGCGTCGCGGTCGGTTACTCCGGCAGCTTTTCCCAAGCCGCCAACCGCGCCAAAGAGGCCAAGAACGGCGTGACCGTAGACATGCGCCTGCCAAAGGAAGGCGCCCCCATCTGGTTTGACATGCTCGCCATCCCCAAAGGTGCCAGGAATCCCCAAGACGCCTACACATTCATCAACTACCTGCTACAGCCGCAGGTGATCGCGCCAATCAGCGATTTTGTCGGCTACCCCAACCCCAACAAAGACGCTACCGAACAGGTCGATCCGGCGATTCGCAACAATCCCAACCTGTACCCCACCGAGGCCGCGATGACCACGCTCTATACGCTCAAGCCTCTGGGGCGTGACGCCGAACGCGCGCGCACGCGGGCCTGGACCAAGATCAAATCAGGCACCTGATACCGGGAAGGCCCCCCGGCGATCGATTAGCGGTCTCAGGTCGAGAAGGCTTAAGGTTAAGCAGGGACATGGACGTCAGCTTTCGGCCAAAAGCGGTCTTCCACGACAGCCATTTAAAACGTGCGGACGACCCATCAATGCCAGAGCTCGAGATTGTTCCAAGAGGGCAAACCAGCTATTGATGGTGCCCCAGAAATGTTTGGGTCACTTTAACATCACGAGTACTCGGAAATATCAGATTACGCGTCCGCTTACATCCGATGATGTTCCAGTAAGAAGTCCACGAACAATCGTACCCGCGCCGGCATTGCCGCCCCGCCGACGAATACCGCATGAATCGGTTCCTCGTCCCCAGGGTTCCAGGCTTCCAACAGCGAAATCAGGGCGCCGCGCTGCAGATCCTCACTCACGCTGAACTCACCGATGCGTGCAATGCCGGCACCTACTCGCGCGAGTTGTGCCAGCGCTTCACCGCTGCTGCATTCGATGTTGCCGCTGACCTTCAGGGAAAACTCTTTTCCATCGCGGATAAACGGCCAGTTGGGTTCGGCACGCCGGAAGTTGAAGCGCAGGCAATTGTGCCGCAACAGGTCTTCCGGCGCCTCGGGGATACCGTGGCGCTGCAGGTACTCGGGCGATGCGACCACCACCTGACCTGTGTCGCCGATCCTGCGCGCGGTCAGCGGGCTGTCGGGCAGATGGCCAAAACGGATCGCTACGTCGGCCTGCCCACCCAGGATGTCGACCACTTCGTCGCCCAAGCTAAGGTCGACGACGATGTTCGGGTAACGGGCGCTGAATGCTGCAACCAGGGGAACAATCGCCAGCCGCCCATGGCCAAGGGCGGCACTGACCCGTAATCGTCCCTTGGGTACGCCCTGGTCGGCGATCGCTTCTTCGACCTCGTCCATGTCGGCCAGGATACGCCGGGCGCCGCGCAGGAACGCTTCGCCCTCGGCAGTGAAGGCGATCGCTCGGGTGGTACGCAGCAGCAGGCGGGCGCCAAGACGTTGCTCGGTTCGCGTGATGATTCGACTGACTGCCGAGGGTGTCAAGCCCAGCGCCCGCGCGGCGGCCGATAGGCTGCCTTCCTGCGCCACGGTGGTGAACACGCACATCTCACCTGACCTGCCGTTGAAATCCACTTGTGCCTCCTGCGCATAGGTGATTGCCAAAAATGCTAGCTACCGCGTTAAAAACCTGGATCGTAGCATTGGCGGCATAGATAAGGAGCCGTTCATGCGTATCAATCCACCACTTGTCGCGCTCGCCATCGGTGCCTTCGGCATCGGCGTAACAGAGTTCGCCCCCATGGGCATGTTGCCGGGTATCGCTGCGGATCTGGGCGTTTCCATCCCCGCCGCCGGTTTGCTGGTCAGTGCCTATGCGCTGGGCGTATTGCTCGGCGCACCGCTGATGACCCTGACTACCGGCAGGATTCCCCGACGCTATCTGCTGATCGGGCTCATGGCCATTTTCACTTTGGGTAATCTGATGTCAGCCCTGGCCACCGATTACTACAGCCTCATGGTCGCCAGGGTGGTGACCTCACTGAACCATGGTGCATTTTTTGGCGTGGGTTCCATCGTCGCCGCCAGCGTAGTTGCCCCGCAGAAACGTGCCGGGGCGGTCGCGGCGATGTTCATGGGCCTGACCCTGGCCACCATCGGCGGTGTACCGCTGGCCACCTGGTTTGGTGAACTGTTCGGTTGGCGCACCGCTTTCTGGGGGATCACCGGCCTCGGCGTGCTGACCATGGCCGCGTTGTGGTTCGCCCTGCCCAACCTGAACACGTCGCAAAGCGTCGGTGCAATGGCCGAAATCCGGGTACTGGGACGTGGTCCGGTGCTGGGCGCGTTGGCCTTGACCGTAGTCGGATCGAGCGCAATGTTTACCGTCTTTACTTACATCGCGCCCATCCTCAGTAGCGAGACCCATGGTTCCACCGCCTATATCACCGCCATGCTGGTTCTTTTCGGTGTGGGGTTGACGCTGGGCAACATGTGGGGCGGCAAGGCCGCCGACCGCTCGGTAGATCGCACCTTGATCGTCTCGCTAGGCGTTCTGATTCTCGTCTTGCTGGCGTTCACCGTGCTGATGCGGTGGGCAGTGCCGGCTGCTCTGACCATCCTGATATGGGGTATCGCCAGTTTCGCCCTGGTGCCGCCGTTACAGATGCGCGTCATGGAAGCAGCGAAGGACGCGCCCAACCTTGCCTCTGCGGTGAATATTGGCGCCTTCAATTTCGGCAACGCGATTGGCGCAGCACTGGGCGGAGCGGTGATCAACGCTGGTTTGGGTTATCCGGCGATTTCCCTGGCCGGAGCGGCGATGGCCGCTCTGGGGCTGCTGATGGTATTGGCCTATGCCTGGCGTTCCAGAAGGATTGAATCGGCAGTGGTTTGACGAACATGGCGCGACGTATGAATTCACGCTGGCCGCTGTGTTGCTGAATCTGTCGATAGCGGCCGCTCGCAAGCGACCGCTTCCGATCCCAGGAACCTTCTTCAATTGACGATCGTAATGGCACCTACCGCGATGGCCGCGCACAGCATCACTATGACTGTGCCTACTGTCCACTTGAGTGATACGCGCTGGTTGTCGCCGTAGTCGATATCCAGAAGACCACACAGCAGGTAGGTAGATGCCACCAGCGGGCTCAGTAGATGGACCGGCTGGCCAATCAACGAGGCAATCGCCATCTCGTGCGGCCCGATGCCGTAATGAGCGGCCGTTTCCGCGAGAATCGGCAGTACGCCGAAGTAAAAGGCGTCATTGGTCAGTACGTAGGTGAAAGGCATGCTGAGCAAGGCTGTTATCAGCGACATGTAAGGGCCCGTCTGCTCAGGCAGAAGGGTGATCAGGTTGTTGGAGATGGCTTTGATCATTCCCGTGCCGCCCATGATGCCTACGAAGATGCCAGCGGCAAATATGAGCAAGGTCACGGCCAGAACGTTATCGGCGTGGCGCGCAATAACTTCCTTCTGTTGTTTGAGTGTCGGGAAGTTGACCAGGCACGCCAACCCGAAAGCCATCATGAACAGGATCGGCAGGGGCATCAGGTTGAGCATCATTGAGGCGATCAAGGCCGTGGTCAGCACAACATTGAACAGAAACTTCGGATCACTCAGGCGGATGTGTGCGTAGCCGTCGAGCACCTTCTCCTCGCTGACACTGACCAAGCCCAGACGTCGATATTCCATGCGTCCCAGCCACCAGGCGGCGCACACTACCCATACGCCACCGGCGATCATCACCGGGATCATCTGTATGAACAACTCAGTGATGTCCACATGCATCGCGCTTGCGGCTCGGGAAAAAGGACCTGCCCACGGCAGAATGTTCATGACACCGATTGCCATCAACAAAACGGTCGCCATGACCTGCAGACGGATACCGGTCAGTCGGTAGAGTGGCAGGAAGGCAGCCGTAGCGATGATGTAAGTGGTTGCGCCGTCACCGTCCAGGCCAACGCAGAGCCCAAGCACGGCAGTGCCGACCACGATCTTGCGAGGATCGCCCTTGACCAGCCGCAGTATGACCTTGATCAATGGGTTGAACAGCCCTGCATCGGTCATCATGCAGAAGTACAAAATGGCGAAGGTCAGCATGATGCCCGTTGGCGCGAGCATCTTGATGCCGTCGTACATCATCCCGCCCAGTTGGGTGGTAAATCCACTCAAGCAACCGAATATCACCGGTACCAGCAACAAGGCCACCAGTGGCGACAGACGTTTGCTCATGATCAGGTACATGAAGCTTGCGATCATGGTGTAGCTCAGAAATATCAACATGGGCCATCCCTTTTATTGTTTTGTAGGGGCGGGCGAGGGGTGCCCGCTTTTCTTCGGCCGAGCGAAACCCGTATGCCGTGCACACAGGGTGTCGTCGGTCGGGTCTAGCGGTGAGAGAACATCGGTTGGCCGCTGTGCTCCAGGTCGGCCACCAGGATCGTGCTGGTCGAGGAGTCGGTCATGAACAACTGCCGATTGCCTTCGCCACCAAAGGCCAGGTTGGTCAGCGTGCGTCCTTCAGTGCATGAGCGAATCCGATACAGCGGTACGGCGTGGGGATCGAAGACCCAAACGCAGCCGTTGCCGGCGTCGCAGACGTACAGGTTGCCCAGCGAATCCAGCGCCATGCCGTCTGCACCGCTGACCCCTCCAGCCATTGCGGCGAAGATGCCGACCTTGCTGGTCCCGCCATCGGTTTGGATCGGCAAGCGCCAGACTGCATTCCCGCGAGTCATCGCTACCAAGAGCGCCTTTTGCTCCAGGTCCATCACCAGGCCGTTGGGGCTTGGACCATTGGCGATCAGGCAGTTGAGCATCTGCTTGTCCAGGTCATAGCTATACACACGACCGCTAGGGTCCTGCTGGCCGGTCTGGCCTTGATCGGTGAAGTAGAGCTTGCCGGCAGCATCGAAGAACAAGTCGTTCACCCCTTTGAAGCCCTCGCTGCGGCTGTGGGTCAGCAAGGGCGTCAATGCGCCGCTCTTCGGATCGAGTGTGAGGATGCCCTGCTTGTAATCGGCGATGAAGATACGACCGTCACGGTGAATTTTCAGGCCGTTGGGCCACCCATCGTACTGAGTGACCAGCGTCCAGTGACCGTGAGTGTCGATGCGGAAGATCCTTCCATACGGGATGTCGGTGACGTACAGATTGCCCTGCAGATCGAACGAGGGTCCCTCGAGAAAGCTTTTGATCTTCTGTCCGGGTTTGTTCGCTCGAACCCAGTCGGAATTTCCGTCTTCCCAAAAGGCTTCTGGCAGCTTGCTGAACACTCGGGTCGACAAATCGCGGGGCGGGGGATAGAGGCTCACAGGATCGACTCCTACGGGGTGTTTCCAGACATCGCCCATTTTGAAGACGACGATCGACAGATTCACCGTTATTTTTGTTCTATCAGGCAGAACTGTATATTTTCTGACAGAACAAATGTCGACGTTCTTATCGTCTCTGTCAACCCGTCACAAGGTTCTCGTCGTTTAGCCGTTAGGTGATGAGTCAACGAATATCGAATATTCGAACAGATCACATTGACAAGCTGGGTACCTGGCAGGAAGATTAATACAGAACAACGTTCTGTCAGATGGAACGCTTCAAGTCCCTACCCGGAGACCCGGCGATGAATCACAACAACAACGTAGACATCCTGATCAGCGAAGTGGGCCCTCGTGATGGCCTGCAGAGCGTCGATGCGACCATGCCCACCGCGCTCAAACTCCAGTGGCTGGACGCTCTTGCCGATGCCGGGCTCAGAGAGATCGAAGTCGGCTCCTTCGTATCGCCCAAATTGCTGCCGCAGATGGCCGACGCCGCGGTCCTGGTGAAGCACCTGCGCAGACGCCAGGATGTCTTCGTGACCGCATTGGTGCCAAACCTCAAGGGCGCAGAAGCCGCCTTCAATGCTGGCGTGCAGAAAATCACCTTGCCTATCTCGGTCAGTGAGCCGCACTCGTTGGCAAACATCCGCAAGACCCATCAGCAGGTGTTCGAAGAAGTGAAGGCTGTGATGTCACTGCGCAACGAGCAGTTTCCTCATGTGGAGGTCGAGTCAGGTCTGTCGACCGTCTTTGGCTGCACCATCCAAGGTGAGGTGCCAGAGGACGATGTGATCCGCATGGCATTGATCATGAGCGAGCTGGGTGTGGACGAGATAGGTCTGGCCGATACCGTGGGCTATGCCAACCCAGCGCAGGTTCGCCGTGTGTTCACACGTTTGCGCGATGAAATCGGTAGCAAGGCGGGCAGTGCGCATTTCCATAACACCCGCGGCCAGGGCCTGGCGAACGTGGTGGCCGCCCTGGACGTCGGGGTAACCATCATCGACGCTTCCCAAGGCGGTATCGGTGGGTGCCCTTACGCACCGGGCGCTTCGGGCAATATCGTGACCGAGGATCTGGTTTATCTGCTCGAGTCCATGGGGCTTCGGACGGGAATCGACATCGACAAACTTGTCGCTGCCCGGAAGTGGCTGATTCAAGGGCTGCCGGGAGAGCCGCTGTATGGGTTCATTCCTGATGCCGGTGTGGGCAAGAACTTCCACTACGCGGGAGGTGCCCGATGAGCCAGCAGAACGAGAACCTGCAGAGCCTGCCCCTGTCTGGAGTACGCGTCATCGAGTTCGTCCATATGGTCATGGGCCCCACCTGCGGACTGGTGTTGGCTGACCTGGGTGCCGAGGTGATCAAGGTCGAACCGGTACCCGAAGGCGATAACACCCGACGCCTGACCGGTTCGGGCGCGGGCTACTGGATGACCTACAACCGCAACAAGAAAAGCTTCGCCGTCGACATCAAGACCGATGAGGGCATGGCTGCTGTGCGCAAGCTGATCGAAAGCGCGGATGTCGTGACCGAGAACTTTCGCCCCGGCGCCATGGAAAAGCTGGGCTTGGGCTACGAGCAGGTGAAGCTGATCAAACCGGACATCATTTACAGCTCGATGAAAGGTTTCCTGCCTGGGCCTTACGAACACCGGACTGCCCTCGACGAAGTAGTGCAGATGATGACGGGCCTGGCGTACATGACCGGCCCTGAAGGCAGACCCCTGCGCGCTGGCGCTTCGGTCAACGACGTAATGGGCGGTATGTTCAGTGCCATATCGATCCTCGCGGCGTTGTGGCAGCGCAGAAACACCGGCGAAGGCCAGTTCGTACAGACCGGCCTGTTCGAGAATTCGGCATTCCTGGTAGGTCAGCACATGATGCAGATGGCGACCACCGGCAAAGCAGCCGCACCGATGCCCAGCCGACTCTCCGCCTGGGCCATCTATGACGTATTCGATACGTGTGATAACGAGCAGGTCTTCATGGGCGTTGTCAGTGACAGCCAGTGGGTCAGCTTCTGTCAAAGTTTCGGATTCGCAGAGCTGGGCGCAGCTCCGGAGTTGGCAAAGAATACTCAGCGCGTTCAAGCGCGCGCGCGAATTCTGCCCCAGGTCAAAGCCCGCCTTCTGCAGCTGAGCAAACAGGAGGTCATGACGATGTGCGAGGAAGCTGGCCTGCCATTCTCGCCGATTCAGCGACCGCAGGATCTTTTCGACGATCGACATTTGAACGAGTCGGGAGGGCTTGCCGACCTGACCCTGGAGAACGGCGAACAGGTCAAGGTGCCGATGCTGCCCTTCGAAATGAACGGGCACCGGTTCGCCACGCGCCTCAATGTGCCGACGCTGGGGAGTCACTCTGCCGAGTTGCTTCAGGACATGGGCTACGCGCCAGGAGATGTCGACGCGTTGCGTGCACGCGGAATCATTCGCTGACGCCGTATCGACCGCACGCTTGAGTCACGATGCTGACGGACGTTCCCGCCGTTGGTTCTATAAAAATAAAGAGTGAGGAAACCGATCATGGCGATTGTCACGACATCCCTGCGCCCTGATACCAGCGACGGCGCCAGCGCACTCAGCGCAGAACAGACTCGCGTCTTGCACAAAGCAGCCTGGCGCCTGATTCCGCTATTGGCGCTGGCCTATTTTTTCAACTACCTCGATCGCACCAGCGTGGGCTACGCCGCGTTGCAGATGACCGAGCAACTGGGTTTGACCGCAACACAATTCGGGCTCGGCGCCGGCATCATGTTTTTCGGGTATTGCCTGTGCGAAGTTCCGAGCAACCTGGCCATGTATCGGTTCGGCGCTCGATTGTGGATGGCCCGAATCATGATCACCTGGGGCCTGGCCGCAGCGGCGACAGCATTGGTGGTGGGGCCGTACAGTTTCTACGCGGTGAGGCTTATCCTGGGGATCGCGGAAGCAGGTTTTTTCCCCGGCGTGATCTTCTTTCTGACCTTGTGGTTTCCGGCGCAGTACCGCACTCGCGTGCTCGCCTGGTTCACGGTCGCGACCCCGATATCGTTTCTGGTCGGTGGGCCTCTGTCGATTTGGCTCCTGCAGATGCACGGCGCCTGGGGTCTCGCAGGTTGGCAGTGGATGTTCCTGATCGAAGGCTTGCCCGCCTGCGTCCTTGGCCTGATCACGCTGAAGGTGCTGAGCAATCATCCCGCGCAAGCCAAATGGCTATCGAGCGATGAGCGTGAAGTGTTGACGGGTATGTTGGCCGAGGAACAAGGCAAGGGGCAGCATAGCCATGGTTTCAAGGCAGCCTTGAAGGATCCGCGAGTATGGATTCTCAGCTCGATTACCTTCAGCTTCACGCTAGGCTCTTACGGCATTGGCATCTGGCTGCCGCAAATGCTCAAGGCCCAAGGGGTCGAGATCAGCATGATCGGCTGGGTCGCAGCTATTCCCTACTTCTTTGCAACCGTCGGGCTGCTGGTGTGGGCCAGGCACGTTGACCGTACTGGCAAGGGTATTCTCAACCTGACCCTGGCAATGCTGCTGGCTGGCATCGCACTGTTGTTCGCCTTGCAGATGGACTCGTTGGTGCCGGCATTGGCGGGTATCACACTGGCCTTGGTGGGTACTATCGCCGGCAAGACCATCTTCTACACCTTGCCAGGCAAGTTCCTGCGGGGGCAGGCGGCTGCAGGCGGGATCGCTCTGATCAACTCGATTGGTGCATTCGGTGGGTTCGTGGGTCCTTACTTGATGGGGTTCCTGAAAGATTACACCGGGTCGTTCACCGCAGGCCTGATGGTCATGGGGTGCATCCTGTTCGTGGCTGCGGCCATGGTCATGTCCCTGCGTCTGTTCTTGCGCGAAGCGTGACGAAGCGGATTCAGTTTTCCCAGTGAATGCCATGGACCTCTGATATTGTCTTGCAGGCAGTCGTGCTACCCCTTGAGCAACTGGCTGCCTGCAAGTGCAATCGACAAAGAGTGTCTATGACTACTGAATCCGACAAGAACCTTACCGACCACGCCAGTTCAGCTGAGGGTGGTGTCGCGGCAGTGGATCGCGCGTTCGCTATTCTGGCTGCTTTCAATATCGAGCAGGACAGCCTGTCCCTGGCCGAAATATCGCGGCGTACCGGTCTTTACAAAAGCACGATACTTCGCCTGATCGCCTCATTGGAAAAGTCCGGGTTCATGCGTCGCACCACTGACGGCCGCTACTCCATCGGCCCCGAGCCCCTGCGCTTGTCGCAGCTCTACCAAACCTCCTTTCGCCTGCGCGACGTGATTCATCCCTTGCTCGAATCCATTACCGACGAAAGCGGTGAGACGTCTTCGTTCTACGTGATGGAAAACGGCAGTCGGGTCGTTCTGTTTCGGGTCGAGCCCAAACGAGCAGTACGGGTGTCGGTGCTCGAAGGCGCTCGGTTCCCGCTGCATGCCGGAGCCTCCGGCAAGATCCTTCGCGCCTTCTCGCGTAATGTCGATCCTGCGCTGAGTGAAGTGCGCGAGCGCTTCTGGGCCTGCTCATTCGGCGAGCGTGATCCGGAAACCACCGCGGTGTCGGTACCGGTGTTCTCCATGGGATTCGAACTCAAAGGGGCCCTGACACTGTCCGGTCCCTCTGATCGCCTGCTCAAGGATCACATCGAGCATGCAGCGTCGATCCTGTTGCGTAATGCGGCGATCGCAACTACTGCGTTGGGTGGTCACGATGCAGAGATCCGTGCTGCGCTCAAGCGCTTGAACCCATGACTGTTCAGCTGACGGATAGAGGGCTGCGGACGTACCTTGTGCCACACCTTTTCCAGGCATCAGGAGGAGCCGCCTCCTCAAGCGGCTCCCGCCAGCACAGGCTCAAAGCGTGGGTCGTTGCAGCCTTACCCACGCCTGCACGCTAGGGCGCTGCCACTGACGCTGCGCATAGTCCACGAGAACCTGGGGCACTGCATCGCCATTGAGTATCAGCCGGTTGAGCATCAGCGCGAGATCGACATCGGCGATCGACCATTGGCCGAACAAATGTTCCGTACCCTCCTTGAGCAGTGCTTGCGCGGCCTGGAATAACTTGTCTACCGCCATACGAGCAGCTGGCGACAAAGGCCCTGATTTCTTGCCGTAGAAGACGACCAGCGTGGAGCGCTCCTGCCGAATGGGCAGCAGGTCACTGCGGATCCACGCCTGAACCTGCCGCGCTTTTGCAAGCAGCCGCACGTCGTGCGGATAGATCGAGATTTGGGGGTAAGCGTTTTCGAGGTATTCGGTGATTGCAGAAGATTCGGACAAGGCAAAGTCGCCGTCAACCAGGGTTGGAACTCGCTGGGTTTGTGAGAGGGCCGCGTAGGCCTCTGTCTGGTTTTCGAGGGCCTGCAAGTCCACGGTACTCATCTGGAAGTCGATGCCTTTCTCGGTCAATGCGACAAAGACGGACATGGCGTAGGGGCTGGCGAACTGTGAGTCGACGTATAAGCGTACGGTGTTCATAGAGTGATCTCCTTATGCAGAGCAAGCACCGTACGAGATTAGCCAGGGAGAGTGAAATCGATGATTTTCATGGGGGCATACCTGGTGGGAATGCGCAATATTGGAATTCAGACGTGCTCAACTATCGGGTGGACCATTGCCTCACCTTCGAACATAAGGACGCGATATGAAACCAAAAAAAGTTCTTGTAACCGGCGCAAGCATCGCCGGGCCTGCGTTGGCTTATTGGTTGTCCCGGCAGGGCATGGACGTTACCGTGGTGGAGCGCGCGCCTGCGTTTCGCGATGGAGGGCAGACTGTCGATGTGCGTGGCGCTGGTCGCGTCGTCGTTCAGCGTATGGGTTTGGAAGACCGGGTCCGAGCCAACACAACCAATGAACAGGGTATCGCTTTCGTTGATCGATCCAACCGCACCAAAGCGTTCATCGCTGTCGACGCGTTCGGCGGTGAGGGGCCGGTTGCCGAGCTGGAAATCCTGCGTGGTGAACTGGCCAAGCTGCTGATCGAGCACAGTCAGGACCGGGTCGACTACCGATTCGGCGACAGTATTGCAACCATTTTGGACGATGGCGTACAGGTGCATGTGGGCTTCGAGCAGGGCGATGAGCAGGTCTATGATCTCGTCATCGTCGCCGAGGGCATTGGCTCTAAAACGCGCAAGCTGATATTCGGCAGTGAAGTCGAGCGTCGTCCTCTTGATCTATACACCGCCTACTTCACCGTGCCCCGGCAGCCAAGCGATGGTCAGATCATGCGCTGGCATAATATCCCCGGGGGCCGGTGTGTCTGCCTGCGCCCTGACAACCTCGGCACCACGCGGGCCTTCTTGTCCTTTCAGCAGGCGCCGAGCGGCTACGAGAAGCTGAATCAGGCAGAGCAGAAAGCTTTGCTCAAGCACCTATTTGCCGACGCCGGTTGGGAAACACCTCGTGTACTCGCTGCTTTGGAGGGCGCGCCTGACCTTTATCTGGACGCGGTCGGCCAAGTTAAGATGCCCCACTGGAGCAAGGGCCGTATCGCCCTTGTAGGTGACGCCGCCTATTGCGCATCGCCGATCAGCGGCATGGGCACGAGTTTGGGGTTGTGTGGCGCCTACGTCTTGGCTGGCGAGCTGGGCCGCCACATAGATCATGTTCAGGCATTTGCAGAGTATGAAAAATTGATGCGTCCATACGTCGATCAGGCGCAAAGCGTGCCCACGTTCGCGCCCAGACTGGCCTCGCCGCATTCGCGATGGAGAATCGCGCTGGGTCATGCCGTATTAAGGTTGGCGACCGCGCCGGGCTTCAAGGCCTTGTTTGCGAAGATCCTTTCGCCGAAGGCTGATGCAATTAGGTTGCCGGATTATGGGTAAGGGGCGGGGGGTAGGGTGGGATGCATGCTTTTGGCCGATTGCTGCCGATCCAGTTTGCGCTCCGGGTCAATGTCCGAGCTGATCAGCTTGCGAGTGTAGGGCGAGGACGATGGCAATTCAGACACCAGACAATCCCGACGACCAGCAGAGCAATGGCCGCTATCTCGTACGTATCAGGTAGTCGATGCTCCCATAGAAATCCAAAAGCCAGCGCTGCCAATGTTTCGATCACCAGCACTTGCCCGCTAAGTGCCAACGGCAGAAGCCGGCTTGCCTGATTCCAACACGCGCCGCCAACGACCGAAGAAAGAAGGGCTACACCGCAGGCCACCAGGAAAAAATGCAGCCATTCTTCACTTCCATGGGCATCTGCCAGATAAACCAGGACAGGCACCGCCAGGAGCAGCGACTGAGCGCCCGTCATGATACCGGTCAGCAGTGCCCAGTCATTGGAGGAAATGCGGGTGAGCTGAATCAGTTTCCGAGCATTGCCAACGGCGAACCAAGTCCACGTTATCAATGCACCTGTGGCGCAGAGAACACCTGCAATGGCTGTTGATGTTTCAGGTGTGTTGCCATTGATCAGTGCATGCCAACTGATAATTACAACGCCGGTCATTGCGCAACATAGCGAAGGGAAGAGTCTGCGCAAGGAGACGGCATGGGTATCGTGCCGACCTGCCAAGGTCATCAACACGGGGATGAGCCCGACGATCAGGGACGTGGTCGCAATCCCCACCAGTTGCACCCCGGTACCCACCAGCGCGTAGTAAACGAGATTTCCGATCAGGCTGAGCCAGAAGAGTGACTTCCAATCGGCTCGCGTGAGGTTGGCGCACACCCGCCGCCATCGGGGCATAAGCAGTACAGCTGAAATTGCACCGTAACAAAGAAATCGAAGCACCGCGAATTGCAGGCCGCTCAAGCCTTGGGTGAGCTGTGGCCCAAGAAAAATCACGCCCCAGCACAGTCCCGAGCAAATACCATACACAATGCCCTTCAACAGCGATCGATCAGTAAACATTCCACCCGTGCTCCGCAGCTTGAACGGGGAAAGTCTGAAGCGTCGAGCCAAGAGAGTATTGTCAGTAGCTGCCGAATTTTTTACCCAGCATGTTTTTGCGCTTTGCGATACACCGCCGGAGTGATCGCGCTCACACGTTGCATGGTTCGAGTCAGCGACGCCTGATCGGAAAAACCTGTACGCAAGGCAATCTCGGCGATCGGCAAGGAAGTGCCACGCAGCCATCGTTGAGCTTGCTTTATGCGTAACTCCGTCAACCAGGCCTGAGGACTCATTCCAAACATCTGCCGAAATCGCTGGTGCAGTTGACTCATGCTCATGTTCGCAACCTGGGCCATGACTTCGTTGCTCCAGTTTGCCCCTGGGTTAGCCTGCAAGCGGGCGACCAGTTGCTCGATGGCGGATGGGGAACTGTAGATGTCAGGGCCGAGAGATGAGAGAAGCAGCGAGCTCAACTGTGGAGCGCCCAAGGCGAGCTGCTTGTTGCCGATGAGCTCGGCGAACTCGATCAGCCGCCTTGTCGCAGGGGAAATAGGCACGTAGGTCTTTCGAGCCAGACGCTCCATCTGGAGTGTCTCCAGGAGGGTCGGCGCGCAGTCCAGCACCAGGAAACGGCTGTCTGCGTGGCTGAGCTGGGAGTGCACCGAACCCGGTCTCACCACAGCGGCCAATGACTGGTCGATGCTGCCACCGCGACCGTCTACATCAATTTCCATCTGGCCACGAACCGGCAGGACCAATTGAGCATGGTCGTGGGAGTGGTGAGGGTTTTCACGCTCATAGCTGCGGATTTCAAGATTCAGGAGCATGAGTGCATCACTCGGGCGGAGTCCAGGGACGCAGGATTCTAACACCCAGCCGAGCGATAGATTGCTCGAAAAGGAGCCGTTGACAACACGACCGCATCATATTCCGATCGCGGGTGCCAGTGTTAGTATTCAGTTAGTGAGAGCTACAGCCTGATCCGAAAATGGTAACTCGGCGCTCTGCTCGGTTTTGCCAATGCGGGGCTTCATATGATCCTTGTTCTTATTATCGGGATGTTGGCTTTTTGCTCGGGGTATCTGGTTTCCCTCGAGGATAGGTTACAGAGGGACCATACATTTCATCCCTTCGATGTGTTCAACAATTTTCGGGCGTCGCCAAGGTGCCGGAAAAAAATGGCTTATGTCGGCATGTTCTTTTTTGTCTTGGCTGGGGTGGTTTACTTTCTTGAGCCGGAAGTCAACTACTCCTCCAGGGACAAGGTCAAGGCATTGGGCATGGTCATGCTGCTTTGGTCATTCATGTTTTACGGCTATTGCCGCGAACTGGAGTTCACCAAGTCAGGAAGTTCTCCTGAGTCGCTGCAGTGCATGGACTGCATTGAAGGAACAGAATGGTATTCTTTGGCTTTCAAAGCGCTTTTGGCGACCTTCAAAATTCTGGCCGTTTTTGCGTTTTTGTATGCGATCAAGCGCATTTGACTGCCGCGTGCGATACCTGATCTGGATCGATACTGATCTCCAACGGTGAGGCGCCCCGCCAGAGGATCGCATTGCAAACATGTCGCGCTCCACTGCAACGCGCAGCACAGCAATATGCTCGATTTCAGAACGCAAAGCCGACCGGTAATAGGTTCCAAGCGCAGGACCGGCGCGGGTTGTTGCGACCGCGATGACGTTGCCAAGCGTGAAGTCAGTAGCACGCACTGACTTCACCACGCCATCGCTTGGGTTTACTTGGTGGAAGTGAAACCGGCGAAGCGCTTGTTGAAGCCGGCAATCCGTCCTTCTGCCTGTGTTTTTCGGACTTGCCCGGTGTAGACGGGATGTGAAGCGCTCGAAACGTCAAGGGCGACATACGGGTACGCTTTGCCATCCGTATGCGTCTCGGTTCGAGTCGTTTCCACGGTCGAGCCGATCAGGAAATAAACGTCGGCGGCTGTGTCGTGGAACAGGACTGTCCGATAGTCCGGGTGAATACCAGGTTTCATGGTCGGGATCTCACGTCGTTTATAGATGTTATATCGTAACATTAATGTGCACGGCGGTCCATGCCTCTATGCTGGTTCGCTGAGAGCGGCTATCACAGCCAGAGCTCATCGCGGACGTCTACCTGTGGGGATTCCCATTGGAGCGTTCTTCGTTGGCGCGATTCACTGAGTCGCGCCACAGATTGCGCCACAGATTGGCGCGATTCGCGAAATCGCGCCATAATCGCGCCATGTCCTCACTAAATCGCGCCAAAAAATATGCCTGACGCACAAGAACTGAAGAAACTCATTCTTGAATCATCTTCAGGGCTGACTTTGGCCGAAATCCTGGCGCGACGTCCTCAACTGGCCCGCCGCACTGTACAGCGGTGGCTGAGCCAGTTGGTCGAGACCGGTGAGCTCGAGACGCGCGGTGATGCCCGTGCGAGACGTTATTTAGCTCCGGGTTTGAATGTCAGCGATGTCCTGCATGTCAACGATGCCTTCCCGATCGGGATTCCCCTGTCCGCCGACAGCACGGACATCCTGGCCTATATCGATCAGCCTTTGCATTTGCGCACCCCTGTGGGCTATCAACGCGAATTTCTCGATGCCTACCTGCCCAATCGCACCTCGTATCTCTCCGAGTCGCTGAGGCGTCGGCTGCATAACATAGGGCGTACCTCACCGGACGAATCACCTGCTGGTACCCATAGCCGCGCCATCCTTAACCGGCTGTTGATCGACTTGTCATGGGCGTCCAGTCATCTGGAAGGCAATACCTACTCACGACTGGACACCCGAGAGTTGATCGAGCATGGTCGGGTGGCGCAGGGCAAGCCAGCGATCGAAACCCAGATGATCCTCAATCATAAGGTGGCAATCGAGTTGTTGGTCGAGAACGTTGATACAGTCGAATTCAATCGTTATACATTGATGAACCTGCACAGCGCTCTATCGGAAAACCTGCTGCCCAATCCTGCTGATGAAGGGCGGATTCGTCAGCATGCGGTAGACATCAGCAAAAGCGTGTATCGGCCACTGTCCGCGCCTCAGCTCATCGATAAGTTACTGGACGAAGTGCTGAGCAAGGCCAATCGGATCACTGATCCGTTTGAGCAATCCTTTTTCGTGATGGTGCATTTACCCTATCTGCAGCCTTTCGCAGATATCAACAAGCGTACCTCACGGCTTGCGGCGAACTTACCGTTGTTTCGCGCCAACCTCTGCCCACTGACATTTCTCGATGTGCCTGAAATTGCCTACAGCCGAGCAACGCTGGGCGTCTACGAGATGACGCGTGTGGAACTACTCCGTGATCTGTATGTATGGGCCTACGAGCGATCGGCGCAGGAATACATGGTGATACGTCAAACGCTGGCCGAGCCTGATCCGCTTCGTCTGGTATGGCGGGAACTGATCAAGAGCACCATACGCGAAGTGGTGCGTCAGCCCGAACGTGATCCGTTGACCGTTATCCGGCAGTGCGTGTCAGAGCAGGTCCCGCAAGGTGAGCAGGAAGGGGTGGAGGCGGTTATCGTCGAGGAGCTGCAACGCCTGCATGAGGGGGTTCTGGCGCGTTACCGGCTCAGGCCCTCGGAGCTGGAAGCTTGGAGGAGGAGGGGTCGGTAGAAGGGAAGGTCCAAGCGCGGGGCCGAGTAAACGACTATCAATGCTCAGGAGATACACGATGTTTATCAAGCCATCGATGGCGTTGCTGTTCGCGTGCATGCTCATTACCGATGCAAACGCAGCCAGCCGTTGCGGAACAAAGCTGGTCAATCCCGGAGACAAGCTTGCTGACGTTTTACAGTCATGTGGCAGTCCCGTTGCCCAAGCCAGCGACGGTCCGGTGATACGCAACAACGGTGTGCCACGCAAGGGCTCGCAGAAAACCGATGTGGTTGTCTACGGCCCGAATGGTGGTGCCTACCAGTACATGCTATTCATCAATGACGAGTTGGTCAGGGTAGATCTTCGTCGGGAGGCGCCTGCCGGAAACATCCTTAGATGGTGAGCCGTCTTGCTATCTACGCGTGGGTGCGGCATTCAGAAAAAACAGTCGGTGATTCTCAGGTCGCAACGCGGACGGACCGGTTTCACAGCAAGTCGAATACTCCCGCCTCCCAAGTCTGCGTGTCATAAGCGACTAGTGCTTCTTGAACGGCATCTGCACTGCACAGGATTTGACCCTGATTGTTCCAAATGGCAGAGCAACCCGCCGCGACATAGTCGTCGGCGGACCCTACGCAGTTCGCCATCACCACGGTCATGGAATGCTTTTCAGCGATCATCGGATAATGAGCTTTCGCCAAGGTCGTACCGCGCTCAGACTTCGCCACGCTTGCCAGATACACCTGAGCACCCGACTGTGCAGCTTCTTCGGCGTGGCTTGGCTGAAGTGATTCGTAGCAAATGGCGGGGGCCAAGATGACATCTGCGTGATTCAGCACAAGCTTGCGGCTGCCGGCGGCGAAGAACGGTAATTCGTCGGCATGCAGAATCTGTTTTGAGTAGCAGGTACGCGGCTGTCCAGGCTGGAAACTGATCATGCTGATTTCGATACCCTCGCGTCCCTGGGTGGGCGCACCCACGGCGATGAGCATCCCATATCGATCGCTCAGTTGCTGGAACTCATCAAGACGGCCGTCGCTCGCATCCATCGCCAAGGCATCAGCCAGCCTTGGCTCGTAACCGGTCAGGGAAAGCTCGGGAAAGAGCACGAGATTGGCGCCCAGATTTGCGGCCTGCCGGATGGCAGCCATATGTTTGGCGATGTTTGCTTCACAGTCGCCCGGTACGGGGCGGATTTGCGCGGCGATCAGCTTCATTTGCTCTTTCTCTTCAAGATGTAGTGACGGCACTGAGGCGAATGAACCTGTGCCGAGAGCGAACTCAAAAAATACAGGGCTAGCTTGCACCAAACTGTGCGCTGATCGCCCAGCTTCTCCGTAAGCCGCTCAAGTTTCAACGCCTGGCGTGGATAGCGTATTACAACAATCTATTCGCAGTCCGGAGCTTCTCCATGTTCGCCCACTTGAAAGTCCGCACAGGCATGATCGGCGTGTTGGTGTTATTCGTCATCGCGCTGATGTTCTCGATCGTCAACAGTTGGTCATCGGCGGTGCGCAGCTACGACCAGGTCGACGAGCTCAGACATACTTCACAACAGATTGACGGTATCAACAATTCGCTGCTGTTGGCCATCCGTACCAGTGCCAATGTGTCATCGGCCTTCATCGAAACCGTGGGCGGTCGATTCGAGGATGCGGAAGCCCGGCTGGTGCGCAGTGAAGGCATCTGGAACGATGCCATTGCCAAACTCAATGCCTCGACGGCCGATATTCGCGACCCGAAACTTCAGGCGCTCGCCGACGACTTGAAGGCCGCGTTCGCCGAGTACGGCACCGCCATCGTCGGCCAGCGCGCTGCCACCCGTGCACGCTCGGCGGACCAGTATTTCGTGGTCAACATCAGCGCTGGCAAGGGCATGACCAAGCTTCAGGAAATCCGGGTGAATCTGGTCGGCGCCCTGGATGCCCGTGCCGCTGAGATCAACCAGGACGCCAGTGACCGCCTGGCAACCGCCAAGCGGCTATCCCTGGCACTGGCCTGTATCACGCTGGCGCTGGCGGTGGTTTGCTGGATGTTCATCTCCGGCCGTGTACTGCGCCCGCTTCGTGAAGCTGGTGAGCATTTCAAACGCATCGCCAACGGCGACCTGACCCAGGAGGTCGTGTCCCCGGGCCGCAACGAGATTGGTGACTTGTTCGTCGAGCTTCAGCGCATGCAAGCCAGCCAGCGCAACACCTTGATCCTGATTTCCGGTTCCGCGACCCAACTGGCGTCGGCGGCCGAAGAGCTCAACGCAGTGACCGAGGAAAGCAACCGTGGCCTGCAGCAACAAGACATGCAACTTGAACAAGCCGCCACTGCAGTCAACCAGATGACCAGCGCCGTCGAAGAAGTCGCGCGCAATGCCGTGTCCACTTCGCAAGCGGCGACAGCCTCAAACACGCTGTCGGAGAAAAGCCGTCAACAGGTTCGCGAAAACATCGCCGGTACTCAGTTGATGACAACTGAAATCCAGGGCAGCGCAGAGCGTATCCAGCACCTGGCCGGCGAAGTGCGCAACATCGGCAAGGTACTGGACGTGATCCGTGCCGTATCGGAGCAGACCAACCTGCTGGCCCTCAATGCCGCCATCGAGGCCGCCCGTGCTGGTGAGGCGGGGCGCGGTTTTGCCGTGGTCGCCGATGAGGTGCGAACGCTCGCCTATCGCACTCAGGAGTCCACCCGCGAGATCGAGCAGATGATCGGCAGCGTGCAGACCACCGCCGAGCAAGCTGTCGACTCGATGCGCGATAGCACCCTGCGCGCGCAAGGGACTCTGGAAATCACTCAAGCCTCTGGCGCGGTACTGGAAGACATTTTTGCTGCCATCGGCCAGATCAACGAACGCAATCTGGTCATCGCCAGTGCGGCGGAAGAGCAGGCTCAGGTCGCCCGTGAAGTGGACAGCAACCTGGTCGCCATTCGTGACCTGTCCGCGCAGTCTGCGGCGGGCGCTCTGCAGACCAATGCGGCGAGTCACGAGCTGTCGCGTCTGGCGGTCGAGTTGAACGACCTCGTGTCTCGTTTTCGTACCTGAGTGAACCGAGATCAGATATAGGCTCCGACCACCCGCTTTACGGTGGTCAGCGCTTCACGCAGGGTCTCCATGCTCACCGAGCCGAGCGCCAGCCGTATGGCATGAGGGACATGAGCCGAGGTGCAGAACGGCTCGGCCGTCGAAACCGACACGTGGTCGCGCATCAATTCCAGCGTGACCTGATCCGCTCTTGCGTCCTCCGCCAGCGGCAGCCACAGAAAGTACGAAGCGGGGTGACGTGTCACGGGCAACCCTGACAGCAGCGAGTCGGCCAACGCCTGCCTGGCTCGGGCATCTGCGCGTTTTTGCGTTTCCAGTGCGGCGACCGTGCCATCGTCGAGCCAGGCGCAGGTGATGGCCGTCATGACGCCGGGTGTGTTCCAGGTCGTGGCCTTGACCGTGCGCTTCAAGGCGTCCAATCGGTCCATCGGCGCTGCGACGTAGCCGACGCGCAATCCAGTGGCGATGTTCTTGGAAAACCCCGACACATAAAGGGTTCTTTCAGGCGCCAACTCGATGATCGGCGGCGGCGGATCCTGCGCCAGAAACGCGTAGGCTGCATCTTCGATGATTGTCAGATCATGTGCGCGGGCGATCGCCACCAGGCGCTCGCGTTGATCGGTCGGCAGCACCCAACCCAATGGGTTATGCAGCGTGGGCATGGTGTACACGGCGCGCACCGGACGCCGGCGGCAGAGCGAGGCGAGGGCCTCCAGATCCGGTCCTTGGGCCGTGACAGGAATGGGCACCACTTCAAGGTGCAATGTTTTGGCCAGCAGCTTGAACCCCGGATAGGTCAGTGCATCGGCCGCAATCACGTCCCCCGGTTGCAGCAACGCCATCAGGCTCACCGCCAGACCGTGTTGGGCGCCACTGACAATCAGAATCTGCTCGGCATCTACCGTGACGCCACGTTGGAGCAGATGACGGGCGATGGAGGCCCGTTCATGCAAGCGGCCCGCATGTGGCTGATAGCGCAAATGAGCTTCCAGGTCGCCGGACAGCGCCAGTTGGCGCAGGGCACTGCGCAACAGGTCGGCTTGCCCCGGCATGGCCGGATAGTTGAAGTTGAGGTCGATCACACCCGCCGCAACGTCCGGCTGATCGATGCCTTGTCCGGGCGGCAACGACGTCTCGCGCACGAACGTCCCGCGCCCGGTCTCCCCGCTGACCAGTCCCATGGCCTCCAATTCCGCATACACCCGGCTGGCAGTGACCAGGGCCAAGCCATGGGTGGCCGCAAGTTGGCGATGGGTCGGCAAACGCGTACCCGGCGGCAAACGCCCGGCACGGATATCGGCTGCAAAGGTGTCCACCAACAACTTGTACCGGGAGCTAGCCATGTCGAAATGTATCCATGACAATTTTTTGATTGTCGTGATAGTCGGCCATAGGATGCCTGTACGCAACCCAGCGCAGAGTGGACGCACAATGGAACGCACCTCTAACCAGAACCCGGCAACAGAGAAACCCGCGAGCGGTGTGATCAATGGCCTCATCGGTGTCGTGATCTTCAGCGGTTCGCTGCCTGCTACGCGTATTGCGGTGCTGGAATTCGACCCGGTCTTTCTGACCGTGGCGCGGGCAGCCATTGCCGGCGTGCTCGCGCTGTGCCTGCTCTTGCTGTTCAAGGAACGGCGACCGGCCCGTCGGCAGATACTGTCGTTGATCATCGTGGCGATGGGCGTGGTGATTGGTTTTCCACTGCTGACGGCCTTGGCTTTGCAATACGTGACGTCGGCCCATTCCATCGTGTTCGTCGGCCTGCTGCCGCTGGCCACCGCCGCGTTCGGTGTCCTGCGCGGTGGCGAACGTCCTCGGCCGGCGTTCTGGTTTTTCTCGGTGCTGGGCAGTCTGCTGGTCGTCGGGTTCGCCGTCAGCCAGGGACTGACCGCCTCGCCGACCGGCGACATTCTGATGCTCCTGGCCATTCTGGCCTGCGGCCTCGGCTACGCCGAAGGGGCAAAGATTTCCAAAGCATTGGGTGGTTGGCAGGTGATCTGCTGGGCGCTGGTGTTGTCGCTGCCGGTCGTGATGCCTTTGACGGCATGGTTAGCGCCCGTGTCGTTTTCACGGATCAGCACCCCGGCCTGGTTGAGCCTGGCTTACGTGTCGCTGTTCAGCATGCTGATCGGCTTCGTATTCTGGTATCGCGGCCTGGTGCAGGGCGGCATCGCAGCGGTCGGGCAGCTTCAGTTGCTGCAACCGTTCTTTGGCCTGGCGCTGGCCGCCGCACTCCTGCACGAACAAGTCAGCCTCGGCATGTTCGGCGTCACCGTTGCGGTGATCCTGTGTGTCGCCGGCGCCAGGCGTTACGGTCGGATCAATCCTCTTCCTTCACGGTAGCGACTTCATCCGCCTTGATTCTTACCTGTTTGCCTGAAACATCTTCGAATTCATAGAAGCCATCTTTCGTTTTGGTGTCAGGTACATCCTTGGTGATGTACTGTGTCCCATCCTGCAACGTGACGACCGTGTTGGTGGAGCAACCGGCCAACGTGGCGGCGCACAGAAACGCAGCGCCATAGTAAAAAGTTTTCAGTTTCATGAAGTCGACCTTGTTCTGGATGTGCGAAGTTATCTGCGTAAACACAGACTTCGATGCTGACGCCTTGTCCGAGTTCCAGAACGACCAGCTCGTCGATGGTTCGCTCATAGCAATCGGATACATTCACGTCGCGTGACTGGAGGACCCATGTCTCACTACTGGCGGCATCCCGCGGTTCCGCATCTGGAAATCCGCAACGTCGAAGACGGTCGCCGTTTCAGCCACGCGCGCCATTCACATTCGACGTTCTCGATTGGCGCGATTACGCAGGGGCAAAGTACTTACCTCAATGGCGACAGTAGCCGTTTGATCGGCGCCGGAAGTGTAGTACTCATGAATCCCGGTGCAGTGCATGCCTGCAATCCCGTCCATGAACAGCCCTGGGCATACCGCATGTTCTACGTGGATACCCAGTGGCTTGCGGCGCTGCAACAGCAACAACGTTCTGGCACACAAAAAGGCTTCGTGCCTTTCGCGCAGACCCATAGCGCCGACGTCAGCCTGTTCGAAGATTTGGACGATCTGTACCACACGCTCACAGCCGACGACTGCCTGCCAGACACCATGCAAAATGCAGCATTGGTTTTTTTCCAGCGACTGGTAGCACGGCTGCAGCCCGCCAGTGATGAAGCCAGAACTGAGCCGCAAAAAATGGCCCAGGCAGCGGCATTCATCCGCGAACATTGCGCCAGTGAGTTGCGTCTGGAGGACATCGCGTCAGCCGTACAGCTGTCGCCTTCTTACCTGATCCGTGCCTTCAAGGCGTGCCATGGGCTCACGCCTCATGGTTACCTGATCGACTGTCGCCTCCAACTTGCCCGCGACCATTTGCGCCAGGGGGAGGGCATTGCCCAGGTCGCCGCGCGCGTGGGCTTCGCGGATCAGGCGCACTTGCAGCGCTTGTTCAAGCGCGCCCTGGCGACCACGCCCGGGCAATATCGCGGCGTGCCTACTCAAGCAGCAGATACACGGCGCAACCCCCGAGCAGCGCGGCCATGATCCGATTGAAGCCGCGCATTCTGGTGCTACTGTTCAAATACTCTCGCAACGAAGCACCGGCCCAGGCCCAGCTGGCCAGGGATAGCCAGCAGACCACCAGATAGATCAGCGCGAAGACCCACACCATCTGCACATCGCCATCGGCGACGAACGCGCCCATGCCCGCAAGGCACGCGAGCCAGGCCTTCGGATTGAGCCATTGCATCAGCGCGCCCGTGAAGGCAGAAGGGCGCGCCTGCGCCTGCACGGAGTCCACTCGACCATCACTGGTTGCCAGCCTGTAGGCCAGATAAAGCAGAAAGATCACACCAGCGATGCGAATGACCTGCGTCAACCATGGCCAGCGGTTCAGCACTTCGTGCAGTCCCAAACCCATGAGCAACAGCAGCAAGATGAACCCCAGGGTCGCTCCCGTGACATGGGGCAGGGCGGCCCGCACGCCGTGGCGTGCGCCACAGCTCAGGGAGACAAGGTTGACCGGGCCGGGGCTTACGGAGGAGGCCAGCGCAAAAACGGCCATGGAAACGACGATACTCATCAGGCACCTTCAATACGGGTAACGGAGCACTGACGGTAAAGATCATTTCTGGACCCGTATTGAAGGAAATCGCCCTTGGGGGGTGTGGGGTGAATGGTTGATTTGCTGGGTTGTGAGTTGGACGTCTCTCATCCTGAGAGGGAGACCCACTTCATTTGATCGGATTGTCCAATTTGCAAAGCTGTAGGGCGATGCCGTCGAATTCCCGGTCGAAACTGGCGTTTTCTGCAGCGCTTAGAAAGCCTTGCTGTTGTACGAATTGGTCGGTTTGACGACGGATGGCGGCAACGCGTTCGATCATTTGGTCAGCTTGAGTCTGAGTGATCTTACGTGCTTTTCGCGTGGTGCCGATGTCCGCGCTCAGAATGTTGGCTCGAACCGAGATGTGGGCTTGTCGGGGGTCGGTGATCTTTCCGCCTGTTTCGCCCACCAGTTCGCGTTGGGCTTTGATGTTGCAACTGGGCAGGTCAAGACTCTGTTGAGCGGCCGAGGCGTTCAGGCTCAAAACCAATAGCGAAGCCAGGATGATGTATTTCATGAGTGTATCCAGTGTGGGCCGGTGGGTGTCGGTAGGGTTAGGCCGCAAGGTGCATCGAGCGGTTCCCGAGGGAGGGCCAGCGCTGTCGGCAGTTCACCTTCGCAGCACAAGCACGAGGCCTGATACCCTGACGAGCTACCCAGGCTCCCGCCCTGCTGAA